>CAUDCB010000113.1 GCA_958447915.1 uncultured Collinsella sp.
GGTGGCTTTGCGGTGATTTCCCAGACCGTTCGTTGCTAGGCGAGATATTTCTTTTTCCAGGCCTTCTTTCGGGCGTAAGCGTTTTCTGTCATGTCGGAGTAGTCGTAATCAACTTTGAACTTGCCGTTGGAATGGAGAATAAGCGTCATCGATCCCCATCTCTTTTCGGGCTTAAGCGCGGCCCTTTCAGGTTCAATGAACTTGTTGATAGCCATAAAGTTTTTCATCAAGGATGCCCTCGAAACGCCTTTTTGGTCAAAGCATTTAACGAAGTCGTCTTTTCCGCTGCCAGCAACGTAATACTCAATAGAGAACGCACCCTCGGCGTACTCGGCGTAAAACACGACCTTGCTCCAGTCTTCGGGGGGGTTTCCTCAAGAATTGAAGCTATCCCTTGTAGCATCTTCTTTTCACTCATTACATTTCCTTTGCAGTGTTAAGAAGAAACGTAACCGTCTCTTCGCCGTCAATAATGTCCGTGATAGCAAACGAGCTAGGCCTGAATGACCCGCCCTCATAAAGTGGCTCAACCTTGAAGAACACTTCAGCGCCATCAGCCAAAGCATCGGCGCATTTTTGCTCGATTGCTGCATAGGCTTTTGGTTAACCTCGCCGCCCATGGCGACAATATTCTCAAGGCCATTTGATCCATTGAATCGGTCGGCAATCAGATGGCCTCTTTGATCAAAAAGCTCTTCAAACCCTTTTCCGATTGACTGGATAGTGTCCTTGATGGTCAAACGACCTTCGTGGGTCTTTAGTTGTAAGAAGCCTTCGGCCGATTCGACCCTACCCATTGCATCGGTAACGTATTTATACCCATTGATCTCATAGCTCATGTTCGGAACGAGGTCGTCGCCAACGCGGTAAAGCTGCCCGAGATCGTCGGTTGCACACTTCACGCCGTCGATCGCAAACTCGTTATTGGGAAGCAGTCGGTCGCCTTCGTAAATTGCCTTTCCGGCATCATCCAGAATTCGTGAGCTTGCGCCCGATTCTGCTGCCTTTGAGGCAAGAAAGTTATTTAGACCTCGTCCGGCAAGAAGCGTTGCTGCCGTAACAGTTCCCGCAACGACTTCTCCGACGATATCCTCCTGAGATATCTCACCGTCTTCAGCGCCGGCTTCCAAGCTCTTTCCCATTTCGTCAAGAACGAGTACAGCCCCAGCAGCGAGTGCTGCAGGGGCAGAAGCGGTGACGGCTACGGCACCAAGCGCAACTTCAGTGGCGATTTCGCCTCCAGTTTCGACATAGTCTCCGATTTCCCGTATCTGCTCATCGGCTTCCATGAAGTCGCCCCAGGCGTTGGCTGCATCGTCAACAGCGTGTGTTTGCGCGGTTTTCACCGCTGCTTCTTCGTCTTCGGCCAGTAGTTCAATATTCGATTGAACACCGACATATGCGTTTTCTCCAACGTCGGCAACTCCAAGTACGAACCTGCCGCCAAGATAAGCTCCGTTCCTTGCGCCATCGCGGACAGTTTCGCCTGCAGCGTTGAGTGTTGGCTCGCATGCTTTCCAGGCGTCATCTGCGGCTTCTTGAACTGTTGAAATGCTCGCGGTTAGGACATCGCCGGAAGAAATATCCCGCCATGCGGCATCTGCACAATCAGCAACGGTGCGTTGCGCCTCCTCGAAGGCCAATCTCGTTTCGGTCGTATCCGGCATTAATTGCTCTATATTTTCAAACGCCATTTAGATCACCGGCCTTGTTTGAGATAAGACCGCTGATACTTCGGCGAGTGCTGAGGCCTTTTCCGTTGTCTCGATGCCGGTACCCCTCTTTCTCAGCTCGTTGAGATGAGCGTTAAACATCGACTGAATGAACAGGTATTGGATTGGTCCCCAGCTTTCGGGTGAGGAATCATCTTCGAATTTCCAGCTTGAAAGCAGATGGGAGCAAAGCCTCTCTTTGAGGCTGTCGGCAGATAAATCCCTGGCGTCGTCGAGGATGCGTCCAATATTGAAATACCTATAAGCACACCATTCAAACAGTGGCTTCCTCGAGGACAGAGGAGTCCCTGCCATCTCAATCAAGCGTGCCTTCATGGAGTCAGGTATGTCCATCTTGTGCACACAGTCGCAGAAGTTGTATTCCCTTGGCTCATCGAGCTTGAACGGATTAAGCACACAAGAGTTGAGATAGCGAAGCTCTTCAGAAGAAACCTTGTCCTTCGCGCTGTGCTTGCTCTGTGTTGGCGAGTACTCTAGGCCGCGTTCATGCGGTTCGATGTGACAGAGGACAGGTTCGGTCCATTCGTTCTGATATATTGCTGCAACGCCTCGCTGAAGATTTGCAAGCTCTTGGATTTGGCTCTCGTTAAGATTTGCCGCCTTGCTGACAAGCATCCTGTCGCCTTCGTCAGGCAGTTTCCAGGATAAGTCGATGCGATGATTCTGCCTCAAGCCCAGCGGGTTGTTAAGACGCGGTCATTTTGGCGCTTACATCTCACTTTTTGCAGACGTAGAATACGGGTATTGGAATCATAGGAGGGGTCTCATGCCAAATATCGGTAAGGACGACCATCCGAAGCTGTGGTCGCTTATTTTCGTGCTTATCATCGCGCTGACCTTCTGTTGCTTCGTCATGGGCCAAGGACTCAACAGTGGAACCAGCGTCTTCCTGGCAGGCCAAGGTTACGGTGCGAGCCTTGCCGGCGTACTTGCACTCGTCTTCTCCATTGCCGCCGCGTTAGCACGACTGTTCGTCGGCCCTGTTATCGACAACGGCAAGTGCTGACTCGTTATCATCGCCGGCATCGCTATCCTCATAGCAGGAACAGCACTGTCCGCTGTCGTTCAAGGCATCCCCCTCTTCACAATCAGCCGTTTGCTGCAAGGCGTGGGCTTTGGCGCAGCAACAACAGCAGCCTCGACCGCCGCAGCAAGCGTCTTACCGCAAGAACGGCTCGGCGAAGGCATTGGATACCACGGCCTCGGACAGGCTATCGCCATGAGCATCGGCCCAGCCTTCGCACTTTACCTAGTAGGAACCGATCCCTCAACGAACCTCTATGTCGGCCTTGCCCTGGTTGGGTTTGCAGGGCTTGTAATCGCCCTCAACGCACGCTATGAAAGTAAATGGCAAACTCTGCCAAGCTCCAGCGCATACCGAATCAAAATGGAAACCCGGCTCGAACTCGACTCAAAAGACGGGCAGGCACCCAGCTCCACCACAGTAACTACATCCGAAACAATTAACAGTGAAAAGTATCCTGAAGGCGACCAGGTGTCCAAGAGAACCCTGCGTGACTCATTCAACATCTTCGAGCCGCGCGCATTGCCTGGCGCCATCCCACAGATGATCATGTGCCCCACTTTTGGCTTTGGCGTCTTCTTTGCCGGTCTGTACGGTACTACTCTCGGCTATACCCACGCCGGTCTCTTCTACACCATCAGCGCGGTAAGCATGATTATCATTCGCATGATTTCAAAGCATTTCATGGACACCGTACCTGCAATCAAAACAATGACCGGAGCCGTCGCGTGCGGCATCCTCTGCTGCCTTATGCTACTTGCCGCACCGTACGGGGAACCTGTCTTCCTGGCGTCCGGAATCTTCTATGGTCTCGCCACTGGCATAAGCCTGCCACTTAATCAAAGCGTAGCGGTAAAGAACACCCCGCCAGAGCGCTGGGGCGCCGCAAACGCCCTGTTCCTGCTCGCCAATGACATCGGCATTGGCTTCGCAAGCGTAATCTGGGGCGTTATCAATGACTCATTCGGGTTCCAGACAAGCATCGTCTGCGTCATTGTCTGCCTTATCGCAAGCTACGCATCCGCCTGGATCGTCTACCCCGCCCGCGACAAGCGGTGGAGGCATTAGAGCGTAAGCGTCAAAATGACCGCGTAGCAGGAAACGTCCAGGGCCATTCCGGCATACGGATGGAAAAGTCCTGGACGTTTCCATCTTTGCGTTGCGGTATGCCTTAGGCCGCTATGTCGCTACAGGCCCTCCTCGGCGTTGTTCGCCATCTCGTCGTCGAACGCATCGGGGTCGATGTTAATTATGAAGTCGTCAGGCATCTCTTTGGCCTTCTCGGCAGCGGCTGGGTCGAGCTTGCAGGACTCAGGCACCCTATCCGACCATGGCAGGAACGAGTCCACAACCTCATCGGTGAGCTCGCCGGCGTTGGGCATCTCGGTCAGCAGCCACTCGACGTAAAGCCTGGGATTGAGCCCGTTGGCCTTGGCCGTGGTGGTGACGCTGTATATCGCCGCAGACGCCCGCGCGCCGCGTGGCGCATCGCTGAAGAGCCAGTTCTTGCGCCCTACGACGAAGATTCGCTGGGCCTGCTCGGCGACGTTGTTCGAGAGCTCCAGGTGCCCCGTCTTCGAGCACGTTCATGACGTAGGGCCAGAACTCCACAGCGTACTGCAGCGCACGGTGCGGCGCCAGCTTCGGCGAGGCTAGGGGAAGCTGGGCCCGCGCCCATCCCCCGAAGTCCTCCATGAGCGGGCGGAGCTCCGCGTCGCGGGCGGCCTTCCTGCCGCCCGGCTCCATGTCGTCGAACTTGGAGTCGACCGTGAACATGGCGTCGATCCTGCGCCTTGCCTCGAGCGCAACGCTGGCCGCAGACGCCGCCTTGGCGTCGCCGCCGGCGATCTTCACGATTTGGGCGAAGTAGCGGCGCACGTGGACGAGGCACGCCGTGTTGGCGATGTTGGGGTTGCCGAGATTGAAGTAGGGTTTGTAGCCGTTGGCGGTAAGCGTGCCGGACCAGCCCGCAAGAAACTCCTGGGCAACGCCCTTCCTGCGGGTCTCGTGGTATTCGAATACATACACGGGCACGTTGCAGCGCGCCGAGCAGAACAGCCACATCCTCGATTTCTTCTTCGCCTCGCGGTTCGGCTCTTTCAGGACCTGAACCGTGGTCTCATCGGCATGAATCCTGACATGCGACAGCAGCTCGACCTTCATTCTCTCATGGACCTTCGCCAGCCAGCGCGCGTGCACGTTCATCATCCAGTTCGCCATGTCCTGGCGCGATATCGTCGCGCCGCACGCCTTGAGGTCTGTCTCTATGCGGTAGAGCGGCAGCGACATGACGTACTTGCCGTTGACGATCCAGGCAAGCAGCGACGGCGTCGCAAACGAGCCTGGTATCGGCGGCTCAGGCTGCGGTGCTCGCACGATGACGCCCTTGCGCTCCTATTGAGTTTCACTTGAGTTTCAGGGGCGTTTTTGGGGTGGTGGGACAAACTACTGGGACAGTTCACTCTCCGAAAAATCCTTTACTCTTCGTCCGCTGCGTGTCGCCATGTCCGTGGTGTACGCGCTTTTAGAGTAAAAATGACTGAAACTGCAGGTCAAAAGGCATAAAGAGACCCCCTGAAAACGTTGTTTCCAGAGGGTCTCAATAGTTTTTACTCACCCAAAATCACAGGTGGCTTTACGCTTTTTCGTACGTGGCGGCACACTGCGACACTCTACGGACGGAATTTCGATTGTGCAAAATCCGCTCCAGTTTACTCCCACTCGCCAAAGTAAAACTGGTTCTAAACAATACTGTTTAGGGGATTTGACTCTTAGTTGCTCAATTTGATACCAATTATCCAACCTATACGGCATTGTCGGACTCCTGTTATCAAAAGATTATCAAGCCCAATGTTATCAGCAGAAAAGCAATGGTTTGGATTATCTGTATTATGCCACAAGCAGAGTGCTATTCCAATCAAATAAGGGACTGCTTCAACTGTAGAATCCGTTTTTCAATCTCTCGAATGATCTCGACAAAGACTTGATCTTCGCTTCCGGTCGGATCTTCTAATCCCCAGTTATCGTCAAATGCTCTACCAATGAAAGGACAGCCCACATTGCACCCCATGGAGATTGCAATATCAGGGGGCAGGAATATCCGAGATCAGTTTGGAATACTGGGTTTTCTCCATGTCAATCCCGTACAGTTCTTTCATAATGCGGACAGCATCCTGATTGATTTGCGGTTTTGTTTCCGTTCCTGCGGAATAGCTTTCAAACACATCGGAAGCCAAGTGCTTTCCCAGGGCCTCGGCAATCTGACTGCGGCAGGAATTATGGACACAGATAAATGCCACCTTTTTCTTACTCATATTCGAACCAGTCTTTCGTTTTATTTGCGATTTTTACGAGGAACAGCATCACGGGAACTTCTGTCAGCACACCCACAGTCGTTGCCAGTGCCGCAGGGGAAGTCGTTCCAAACAAGGCGATTGCAACAGCAGCAGCCAGTTCAAAGAAGTTGGAAGCACAAATCATTCCGGCGGGAGCAGCAATCTTGTAGGGCAGCTTCAAAACCCGGCAAGCGATATACGCAATCGCAAAAATCAGGAAGGTCTGTAAAATCAGCGGTACCGCAATCAAAACATTGTGCAGAGGTTTTCCCAGAATGGTATTGCCTTGGAACGAGAAAATCATCACCAGCGTCAGCAATAAGCCAATGGTAGTTGCACTGTCAAACATACGGATGAAAGTCTCCTCAAAGTACACTGCCCCTTCCGCTTGATGACAGCCGAACGGGTCAGCATACCGCCAGCCAGAGGAA
>CAUDCB010000114.1 GCA_958447915.1 uncultured Collinsella sp.
GGATTACGGTGCTCGCCGTTAATGCCGGCGGCCGTCTGCTCGCTGTGGGCCCACATGGTCACGCGCTCGGCGCGCGCGGCGGCACGGCCGGCGACGGCGGTTCCCCAGGAGCCTGAGCCAATCAGCGCAACATTCATGACTCTCTCCTACTTATCGTCGGGCTCGGTGACGCGCTTGGTAAACGAGAGCTTGGACTCCTTACCGGCCATGAGCTTTTGGATATTCGAGCGATGGGCCCACACCACGGTGATGCCGATCATCGCCATGCAGAACTTGAGACCCAGGCTGCTGTACGGAAAGACCGCGCAGGCAGCGATAGGAAGACCGATGGCGGCGGCAAGCGAGCCCACCGACACATACTTGGTGATGGCGACGGCCACGATAAACATGCCCAACAGCGACAGGCCAATGGGCCAGTACCAGGCAAGAATCACGCCCAAGCCCACGGCGATACCCTTGCCGCCATGGAAGTTGAGATAGGGAGAAAAGATGTGTCCCCACACGGCAGCGAGGCAAATGACGCCGAGCATCCAGTCGCCGGGGGCTCCAGGTGCCATGATGTTCGGCGGAAAACCATAGCCCAGATCGGCGATGAGCGGACGGGCGATAAGGACGCAGATGGCGCCCTTAAGGCAGTCGAGCAGCAGCGTGAGCGCGGCCACCTTGGGGCCGGCCACGCGCAGCGCGTTGGTGGTGCCGATGTTGCCGGAGCCCGCCTTGCGAATGTCCGTGTGGTTAAACACGCGGCCCAGGATCAGGCCAAACGGAATCGCTCCGATAAAGAACGAGGCCACGGCGCAAATGGCGGTCAGCAGAATCGGATTATGCATCCTTCTGTTCCTTCTTCCTAAAGAAGAGTCGGATGGGCGTACCGGCAAAGTCGAAGGTCGAGCGCATGCGGTTCTCGACATAGCGCTGGTAGGTGTCGTTGACCAGGTCGCTGTGGTTGACAAAGAACGTAAACGTCGGCGGGTTGACGCCCGTCTGGGTCACGTAGTGCATGCGCAGGCGGCGCTTGCCGTCCACTACGGTGTGGCCAAACTCGCGCAGGTCGGTGAGGAACGTATTGAGGCGCGAGGTGCTGATCTTTTGCGAACGCGTCTTCTCGGCAGCGTCGACCATCGCCCATATCTTCTCGACGCTGCGACCGGTCAGGGCCGAGATACGCAGGTACTGGGCCCAGGGAGCCATGACGCCCAGACGGCGGTCGACGGTCTCCATGCAGGCCTCGCGCTTGCGGTCATCGTCGAGCAGGTCCCACTTGTTGAGAAGCACCACGATGGCGCAGCCGCGCTCGATGGCAAGACCCATGACCTTCTGATCCTGCTCGGTAACGCCCACGGAGGCGTCGACGACAAGCAACGCCACGTCGGCGCGGTCGATGGCGCGCAGGCCACGGACCATGGAGTAGTACTCAATGTTCTCGTACACGGTGCTCTTTTTACGGATGCCCGCGGTATCGACCATGCGGTAGTGCTTGCCGTTGCGCTCGACGACCGTGTCGATGGCGTCGCGCGTCGTGCCGGCGATATTCGACACGATGGAGCGGTCGGCACCCAGGATGCGGTTGAACAGCGATGACTTGCCGGCATTGGGGCGGCCGATAATGGCGACGTTCAGCGCGTCGGGGAACTCGTCGGCGACCTCGTCCTCCTCCTCGGGCAACAGGGCCACGATGTCGTCGAGCAGGTCGCCCGTGCCATGGCCATGCAGGGCCGAGAGCGGCGTGGGCTCGCCGATGCCGAGCGAATAGAACTCCCAGATGCTGTCGTTCTCGCGATCGGGGTTGTCGAGCTTGTTCACCAGCAGAAAGACCGGCTTGTCGCAGCGCTTGAGCATGCGGGCGACCGACTCGTCCTCCTCGGTGACGCCGGTGCGGCCGTCGACCACAAACAGGATGACGGCGGCTTCCTCGGCGGCGGCGAGTGCCTGGTCGCGGATGGACGTGGCAAAGACGTCGTCGCTCTTGAGTGGCTCGATACCGCCCGTGTCGACGATGGTGAACTCGCGGCCGTTCCAATCGGCCGTGTGGTACGAGCGGTCGCGCGTGACGCCGCGGGACTCGTGGACGATGGCGTCCGAAGTCTGGGCCAGGCGGTTGACGAGCGTGGACTTGCCCACGTTGGGGCGTCCGACGACGGCGACGATAGGTTTCATCTGCTCTCCTTTAATGGGTAGGGTCAGCGGAGTTAGTAGAGTCGGCAGGCACAATGCCAAGGATGTGCTCCAGGGTATCGAGCAGCTCATGCGGCATGGTCGACACCACATGAACCTCGGCGCCGCGACTGGTAAGGCTTGCGAGTAAATCGTCACGATGATACTCGTCAAGCGTCATGCCGTCAGCGTTGAACATGAGCTTAGGCACAAAGAGCATAACCCCCGACAGATCTTGCGGCAGCTGCTCCAGAATGTCGCAGGCGACGATGAGTCCGGTCACGTCCACGTTGCCGCCAAAGTAGCGGTTTTTGATGGCTGTGACGGTGCCGGCGAGGCCGTGCGGCGATTCCACAAAGCGCGCGACCGTATCGCGCGCGCTGGCGCCGGAAAGACATACCAGGTGTTGGTCGCGGGCGGCCATAGCCTTGCGAACGCGGGCAAGGCGCTCGGCGTCGGCGGCAAGGACATCATCTGTCTCGTCCAGATACGAGCGGATCATGCCGATGCCGTCGTAGTACTGCGGGTAGCCATCGTAGAAATCGGCCTCGGGCGGCTCGATGCCGGCGTCCAGATAGAACTCGTCGCTCATCTGGAACGTGTGGCGACCAAAGCGCTCGTACGCGCGATCCTGGAAGGGTCGGATCATGGTAATGGTCTCGCGCGCCAGCTCGGGCTTGTCGCTGTAGGACCAGCTAAAACGATTCTGGTGCTTGGTAAAACCGAGCGGCACAATGCCCAGGCTCGTGATCTGCTCGTGATCCTCGCAAAAGCGTAGGGTCTTTTCCAGCTCCTCGCCGTCGTTCATGCCGGGGCACAACACAATCTGCGCGTGGATCTCGATGCCGGCGGCCATGATGGCCTCGAGCACGTCCATGCCGCGCTGGGCGTTGCGGCCCATCATGCGGCGGCGGACGTCGGGACTCACGGCGTGGACCGACACGTTCATGGGGCTCATGTTGCGGTCGATGACGTTTTGCACGTCCTCGTCGGAAAGGTTGGTCAGCGTGACAAAGTTGCCCTGCAAAAAGCTCAGGCGATAGTCGTCGTCGCGGATATAGAGCGTGGAGCGACCGCCCTTGGGCAGCATCGTCATAAAGCAGAATACGCAGGCGTTTACACAGGTGCGCATGCCGTCGAAGATGGGGCCATCGAACTCCAAGCCCCAGTCCTCGCCGGGAAAACGATCGAGCTCAACGGGGGTGACGGTGCCGTCGCGCGGATCGAATACCTCCAGCCCGACGGTGTCGTCGTCGGCCTCCCAGAGCCACACGATCATATCGGTCAGCTGTTCGCCGTTGACCGTGAGCACGCGCATGCCCGGCTCGATACCCACATCCCATGCGGGCGATTCGGGGCGCACGTTTTTAACGAGCGCGCCCTCACCCGGCTCGGGGTCGCGGCTGCGCCCGTAATCGGCCACCTCGGCGGCGTATGCGGGTACGGTCTGGTCCATGATTAGCGGCAAAGCTCCTTGATGCGCTCGACGGCGCGTTCGATGTGTTCTTGCGGGGTGGAGGCTCCGGCGGTGATGCCGATGTGGCGTGCGCTGGCAAACCATGCGGCCTCGAGCTCGGAGGCTTCCTCGATGTGATGTGTGTGCTCACAGGCATCAGCGCAGATCTGTGCCAGGCGACGCGTGTTGCCCGAATTTTTGCCGCCCACGACGACCATGCAGTCGCAGCGGTTGGCGAGGGTTGCGGCTGCCTGCTGGCGCTCGCTCGTGGCTGCGCAAATGGTGTTGATCACACGCAGTTCCTGCACGCGCGGGGTGAGGGAGGCCACGACTTCGGCCAGGTTCTGCGCGGTCTGGGTGGTCTGCACAACCAGGCCCACCTTGCCCTTGAGCGACAGCGCGTCCGCATCGGCAGCGCAGCTCACGACCTGCGCGTCATCGCCGGCGTGGCCCAGAATGCCCTCGACCTCGGGGTGGCCCGGCTCGCCCACGACGATTACGCGGTAGCCCTCGCGCACCAGGCGCTCGGCCGCCACGTGGACCTTCTTTACGTAGGGGCAGGTGGCGTCGACCACATCGAGACCGCGCTCGCGAGCGGCATCGATGACCTGCGGCACCACGCCGTGCGCGCGGATGATCACGGTGCCCGACGCGGCGTCGTCCAAGGTCTCGGCCAGACCGACGCCTGACTCGGCGAGCTCGCGCACCACGATGGGGTTATGGATGAGCGGGCCCAGGGTGTGGACTTGAGCGCTCTCCCCTGCCTGCGGCGCGGCGGCCAGTGCCATGTCGAGCGCGCGCTGAACGCCGTAGCAGGTGCCGGCATGCGCGGCGATCTCGATGGTGGGGACGATCTCCTCAGCGGCGGCCGCAGCGGTATTCATAACGTTCTCACCCATGGCTAGAACCTGCCCGGATGCTCGGCGCACAGTTCGTCGCGCATGGCGTAGACCCGGTTCATGGCCTCGGACTCAAACCATGCCAGGCGCTCCTTGCGCTTGAGCTCGGCCGGAGCATCGGATAGCGAGATGGCCTTGCCGGCACGGATCCAGCACTTCTTGGGGCGCATGAGCTTTTTGCCTTTGGGCGTGATGTCGGACCAGCCACAAATGGCGAGCGGGTTGACGGGTGCCTTACCCATCTGGGCGATGAGCGCAAAGCCGCCATGGACCTCGGGCTTGATCTCGCGCGAGCGGATGCGCGTGCCCTCGGGGAAGATCAAGACGTCCTCGCCGCGTTGCAACGCATGCTGAGCGGCACGCAGGCACTTCATGTCGGCGGTGCCACGCTCGACGGGAATGCCGCCCACGCGGCTAAAGGCCCAACGCACAATCTTGCTCTTGGCAAACTCGGACTTAAAGATGGGGCGGATGCGGCGGCCGCCAAAGAACAGTGCCGTCTCCACGGCCAAGAGTTCGGCCATCGAGGTGTGGTTGCAGATGACCACGCTGCCGCGGCCTTCCTGGCGCTCAAACAGCAGGTCGGCGTCCTCGACCTTCCAACGCCACATGAGCTTGGAGAAGACCCACAGAATAGCCATGACTACCACGACGACGGCGCGGATGAGCGCTGGGAACTCGGCGTAGGGGGCGTTGTAATAATCCTCGGGCGTCTGCTTAAACAGGCGCATGGGCTACCTCCTTTGGTTGATGAGGTCCTCGATTATCGAGACGACCTCGTCGATGGTGTGGGCGGTGGAGTCGACGTGCACGGCGTCCTCGGCGGGCACGAGCGGTGCGACCTCGCGGCTGCTGTCGAGCTTGTCGCGCTGCTTGAGGGCGTCGAGGGTCTCATCGACCTCGGCCTCGAGCTGCTCGGCAGTAAGCGGCTGGGCGTCGTTTTGGTGGCGCTGCAGCACGCGGCGGCGGGCGCGCTCGCGCGGGTCGGCGGTCAGGAACACCTTGACCTGCGCATTGGGGAACACGACGGTACCGATGTCGCGACCCTCGGCCACGATATCGCGGTCCTCGGCGGCGCGGCGCTGATGGATGAGCATGGCGGCGCGCACGCCCGGGTAGGCCGAGACCTTGGACACGTTGGCGTCGACCTGCGGGGTGCGGATGGCGGCCGAGGCATCCGCACCGTCGATGGTCAGGCGCGTGTCCTCGCCGGTGCCGTTGGTAAAGCGGATCTCGATCTGCTCGGCGAGGGCGTCGATGGCTGCCTCGTCGTCCAGATCGATGCCGCGGTCGAGCGCGGCGAAGGTGACAGCGCGATACATAGCGCCCGTGTCGAGCTTGTTAAAGCCCAGCTGGCGGGCGATCTCCTTGGCGATGGTGGACTTGCCGGAACCGGCGGGGCCGTCGATGGCGACGATCATGCAATACTTCCTTTCGGTGGTTGACGTGCTGGTATGGTTCGCGGGCGTCGGGGCGCGGCGGATTGCTTAGCCCGTGTAGCGCTCGCGGTAGGTGTTGCGCTTGGGCGCGGAGCCGTGGCTGCCGTGGTGGCGCGTGCGGCTCGCGGTGTTGGTCGCCGGCGCGGTGCCGCGCTTGGATGCGGCCTGCTTGGGCGGGGTGCCGCCGGCCTTGAGGATCTGCACTTCGCGCTCGGTGAGCTCGCGCCACGAGCCCTTGGCCACGTCCTTGAGTTCCAGGCCGGCGAAGTTGCAGCGATGCAGGCGGATCACCGGGTGGTGGATCTTGCTCAGCATGCGCTTGACCTGGTTCTTGCGGCCCTCGCGGATGATGACCTCCACGGCGGTGGTGCCGGGCTTTACGCCCTGCGGAGCCACGGCCTCGGCTTCGCGCGCGTTGATGACGCGGCAGATCGCCGGCTGGCACAGGCCGTCGTCGAGCTCGATGCCGCGGCGGAGCGGTTCCAAGTCGCGATCGGTCAGGTGGCCATCTACGAGCGCCTGGTAGGTCTTGTAGACGTGCTTGCTGGGGTGCAGCAGATC
>CAUDCB010000115.1 GCA_958447915.1 uncultured Collinsella sp.
GGACATGACGGCACCGGCGATCTCCTCATGCGACAGGCCCCTATCGTCAACAATGCCGTCGATGATGCCGAGCGCCAGCAGATCGGGGGCCGTGAGCTTAAGCGCCTCGGCGGCCTCATTCGCGCGCTCGGTATCCTTCCACAGGATCGACGCACAGGCCTCGGGGCTCACGACCGAATAGGCCGAGCTCGAGAGCATCAGGATGCGGTCGGCCACGGACAGCGCCAGCGCGCCACCAGAGCCGCCCTCGCCTGTCACCACCGAGACAATCGGCGTCTTAAGGCCGATCATCTCCATGAGATTCTGGGCAATCGCCTCACCTTGGCCGCGCTCCTCGGCACCGATGCCGCAAAACGCGCCCGAAGTATCGACCAGGCACAGAACCGGTCGACCAAACTTTTCGGCCTGGCGCATAAGGCGACGCGCTTTGCGGTAGCCCTCTGGATGCGCCATGCCAAAGTTGCGACGCATGCGCTCTTTGGTCGTGGTGCCGCGCTCGATGGCGATAACCGTCACAGGACGTCCGTCTTTCCAGCCAATGCCAGCCACCACAGCGGCGTCGTCGCCAAAGTAGCGGTCGCCGTGCAGCTCCACAAATCCATCCAGGCCCAGCAAGATCATCTCGCCTGCCGTGGCGCGATCTGCCGAGCGGGTCTGCTTGACAATCTCGAGCGCGGTTTTTGATGCGGCCGAGCGCTTGAACAAGTGTCCCAGCTTTTTGCCGCGGCGACCCGTATGCACAATTTCGTGCGGAGCCCCCAGGCCGGGCGCGTGCCCTTCGTGCAGCGCCAGCAGCTCGCCTACCGTGAGCGCAATCTCGCCACGCGGTACAACGGCATCGCAAAAGCCGTGCTCCAGCAAAAACTCGGAGCGCTGGAATCCCTTGGGCAGGCGCTTGTGCATGTTCTGCTCGATCACGCGCGGGCCGGCAAATGCCGTCAGGGCATCGGGCTCGGCCAGGATAATGTCGCCCTCCATGGCAAAGCTCGCGGTTACGCCTCCGGTCGTGGGGTCGGTGAGCACCGTGATATACAGGCCGCCCACCTCGCTGTGGCGCCTAACTGCCGCAGAAATCTTGGCCATCTGCATAAGCGATGTCACGCCCTCTTGCATGCGCGCACCGCCCGAAACGGTAAAGCCGACAACTGGCAATCCCAGCTCGGTCGCTCGCTCAAATGTGCGACAGATCTTCTCGCCCACCACAGAACCCATCGAGCCCATCATAAAGTTGGCGTCCATAAAGAAGAGAGCTGTATCGCAACCGCAGATTTTGCCCCTGCCGCACACAACGGCATCGCGCTCGCCCGAACGCTCGACCGCGCCCTTGAGCTTGTCGGCATAACCGGGAAACGAGAGGAAGTCCTCCGACGCCAGATTGGCATCCCATTCCTCAAACGTGCCCTCGTCGACCGTCATGCGCATGCGCGCGCGACCGCTCACGCGAAAGTGTTTGCCGCAACGGGGGCAGACCTCGAGGTTGTCGTGCAGGCGTGCCTCATCGATCACACGGCGGCACTCCGGGCACTTGATAAACACGTGGCGCGCGGGAAACTCGGCGCACGACTCGGTTATCGGCCCCTCGAGGACGTTGACCGCCTTCGCTTTTCTATTCATCAGCATAGAGATGCCCCATCAGATCGGTGTGATACATGCCCGACAAGAACTCGTCGTTTGCCAGCACGTCGAGCTGAAGCTCGCTGTTTTCGCTCACGCCCTCAATCACGAGCTCGCCCAGGGCCGAACGCATCTTGCGAATGGCGCCGTCACGCGTGGGCGCACACACGATGAGCTTGCCAAGCATGGAGTCGTAGTACGGCGGAACGTTCGCACCGGTAAACATGGCGGAATCCCAGCGCACGCGCGGACCACCCGGCACACGCAACGCGGTGACCGTTCCGCATGACGGCAGAAAGTCCGGCGTTTCGGCATTGATGCGGCACTCCATGGCGTGGTTGCGGACCGGCATGTCCTCCTGCTCAAAGGGCAGAGGCTGGCCGGCTGCCACACGCAGCTGCCACTTGACCAAGTCTGTATCGGTCACAAACTCCGTAACCGGGTGCTCCACCTGCAAGCGCGTGTTCATTTCCATAAAGTAGAAATTGCCGTCGTCCGAGTACAAAAACTCGATGGTACCCGCTCCCTCGTAGCCGACGGCACGAGCCAAGTCACGCGCTGCCTTGTGCATGCGAGCACGAATGTCGTCGTGTTCGTCGAGGCACGGCGCAGGGCTCTCCTCGATCAGCTTTTGGTTGCGACGCTGTACCGAGCACTCGCGCTCGCCGAGCGAAAACACATGGCCCTGCTTATCGGCCATAATCTGCACCTCAACGTGGTGCGCCGGCGCGACGAACTTCTCCATGTAGCACTCGCCGTCGCCAAAGACGGCCTCGCCCTCGGCACGCGCCTCGATGAACGCCTTTGCCGCATCTTCCACGCGCTCGACCTTGCGAATACCGCGGCCGCCACCGCCTGCACGCGCCTTGATGAGCACGGGGCAGCCGATGCGCTCGGCCTCGGCCGTCGCCTCCTCGGGGCTTTTGAGCAAATCGCAGCCCGGAACGATGGGCACGCCTGCCGCGGCAGCCGTTCGGCGTGCGGCGTCCTTGTCGCCCATGCTGTCGATCACCTCGGCCGAAGGACCGACAAACGTCAGGCCATACTTGTCGCAGTCGCGCACGAAGCTCGCCTTCTCGGAGAAAAAGCCATAGCCGGGATGAATTGCCTTGGCGCCCGACTTTACGGCACAGGTGAGCACGGCATCGTCGTTGAGGTAGCTCTCGGCAAGACGCGGGCCGCCGATGCAATACGCCTCGTCGGCAAGCTGCACGTGCAGCGCGTCCGCATCGGCCGTGGAATAAACGGCGACGGTCTTGATGCCCATATCGCGGCACGCGCGGATAACACGGACCGCGACTTCGCCGCGGTTGGCGATGAGCACTTTGTCGAACATGAAGCCTTCCTTAACTTTCGTGCATGAGTGCAAAAGACATATCGGCGCGGCAGCAAACCTCACCGTTGACGCTCGCAGTACCCGTCGCAAAGCGGAACGGCCCGCGCGCACGCGTGATGGAGCACACCAGATCCACCGTGTCGCCCGGGCGCACCGGACGCTTAAAGCGCACCTTGTCCAGACTCGTGTAGAACGGCGTCGCGCCGCGCGCCTCCTCATCGCCCATCAGCAGCACGCAGCAGTTCTGGGCGAGCATCTCGCACTGGATCACGCCGGGGACGACCGGGTTTCCCGGAAAATGCCCCTGCAAAAAGTACTCGTCGCCCGTAATCGTGATCTTGCCGTGGGCCTCGTCGCCCACTAGCTCGGCTTCGTCGAGCAAAAGCATCGGCTCACGATGCGGCAACAGCTTCTTGAGCTCTTCTTTGTTCATGGATATCACCTATCCGATCCTCATGAGGCAGCTGCCAAACTCCACGAGGTCGCCGTCGGCCACGCAAATCTCGAGCACCTCGCCATCTGCCTCGGCCGTCACCTCGTTGAGAACCTTCATGGCCTCGATGATGCAGAGGGTCTCGCCGGCCTTGACCTTGGAGCCCACGTGCACAAACGGCTCGTCGCCCGGCGCCGGGGCAGCAGAGAAAACGCCGACCATGGGAGCGGTCACCTCGGTGCCCTTGGGCTCCGGTGCGGCGGCAGGCGCCTGCGCGGCGGGCTCCGGTGCGGCAGGCGCGACTGTGGGAGCTGCAACTTGAGCGGCCATGGCGCTCGGCATGGGCATGGGCACGGCAACCGGCTGCGCGGCGCTCGCGCGCTCGAGCTCGACCGCGGTGCCATCGGGCTCCTCAACACGTACGCGCGTGAGGCCGCGGTCCTCCATAACATCGGCTATCTCGGCAAGTCTTTTGGAATCCATGCTCTAGCTCCTCGTATATCTACGCAGCGCGATGGCGGCGTTGTGCCCGCCAAAGCCCAGGTTTGTCGAAAGCGCCCAGGTAAGGTCGGCGCGAACCGCGCGATTGGGCGTGTAGTCAAGATCGCAGGCGGGATCGGGCGTGTGGTAGTTAATGGTCGGCGGCACCACGCCCTGCTCGAGCGCCATGGCGCAGGCCATGACCTCGATGGCACCCGTGGCACCGATCATGTGGCCGGTCATCGACTTAGTCGACGAGACGTGCGCGGCGCGTGCCGCGTCCTCGCCGAGCGCACGCTTTATTCCCGCCGTCTCGGACGAATCGTTGAGTTTAGTCGAGGTGCCGTGAGCGTTGATGTAGAGGCCCTCGGAAGGCTTAACGTCGCCCTCGGCCACCGCCAGCGATATCGCACGGGCAATGCCGGCAGCCTCGGGATCGGGGCTCGTGATGTGATAGGCATCATCGGTGTTGCCGTAGCCCACGACCTCGGCATAAATGTGCACACCGCGCGCCTGCGCATGTTCCATGCTCTCGAGCACGAGCACGCAGGCGCCCTCGCCCATCACAAAGCCGTCGCGATTCGCATCGAACGGACGACAAGCCGTCGCAGGATCGGGATTGGTAGTGAGTGCACGGCAGGACGTAAAGCCCGCAACGGCATCGGGGATGATGGCCGCCTCGGCACCGCCGGCGAGAATCGCATCGGCATAGCCATGCTTGATGGCGCGGAACGCCTCGCCCACGGCATGAGCCGAGGTCGCGCACGCGGTCACCACGGGCAGGGTCGGGCCTTTTGCCTTGTGGCGGATCGCGATATTGCCCGAAGCCATATTGGGAATCATCATCGCAATCATGTAAGGCGATGCGCGGCGGGGCCCACGGTCGGCAATCGTATGGACGTTGTCGACAAGCGTCTGCATGCCGCCCACGCCTGAACCCACGTAGACGCCCAGGCGCTCGCGATCGATGGCGCCTTCGACATCAAAGCCCGCATCGTGCATGGCCTCGTCCGACGCCGCCAGTGCAAACTGAACGCAGGGGTCTAAGTGCTTGGCATCGTGCTTGCCAAAGTAGTCGTTGCCGTCAAAGCCCTTGACCTCGGCCGCCACCTTGACGGCAAACGCATCCGTATCGAAGTGCGTAATCGGGCCGATGCCACAGGTCCCGACACACATGGCCGCCCAGGTGGCAAGCGCGGTGTTGCCAAGCGGCGACACGGCACCGATGCCGGTGATTGCAACTCTCTGTTCCATCATGCTCTCCTCATTCAAGCCGTTCTTCGGCCCTGGTTTCTACATCGCCATTCCGCCGTCGACGCGCACGACCTCACCCGTAATGTAGGCAGCCGCATCACTCGCCAAAAAGCGCACCACGCCGGCCACTTCCTCGGGGCGTGCCATGCGCTTAAGGGGAATCTGTTCCTCGGTTGCCGCACGCACCTTCTCCGAGAGCTTTGCCGTCATATCTGTCTCGACAAACCCGGGAGCGACCGCATTAACCCTCACGCCGCGGGGCGCAAGCTCGCGTGCCACCGCCTTGGTAAGCCCTATCACGCCCGCCTTGGAGGCAGCGTAGTTGGCTTGCCCGGCATTGCCCATTAGGCCCACGACCGAGCTCATGTTGATGACGCAACCGCCGCGCTGACGCATAAAGGTCTTGGTGAGCGCGCGCGTCGTGTTGAACGTGCCCTTGAGATTGACATCGAGCACGCGGTCGAAGGCATCGTCGCCCATACGCATGAGCAGGCCATCGCGGGTGATGCCGGCGTTGTTGACAAGCGCCCAAATGGAGCCAAAGTCGTTGAGGACCGTCTCCACGCACGCGTTGACGGCATCGGGCTCGGCCACGTCACATTGATATGCGCGCGCCGTGGCGCCAGCCGCCTCGCAGGCTTCGCACGTCTCACGCGCCGCATCGACGCTTCCGGCATAGATGACGGCGATATCAAAGCCGTCCTCCGCCAGGCCCACGGCACAAGCGCGACCGATACCGCGCGAGGCGCCCGTGACCAGCGCCACGCGACGCGAGTCGATGCGCTCGAGCGCGCCGTTGTTCAAGTTGCCCATGTCATTCCTTTCGGGTTACAGCCCTATGGGCTATGCGAGCTCGTTGGCAATAGCTGCGACCTGTTCTGCCGTTTCGCACGAATACACGCGAACGTCGCTCAACGTACGCTTGACCAAGCCGGACAGCGTTTTGCCAGGGCCGACCTCAATAAACGTATCGATGCCTTGATCCTGCAGAGCATGCAGCGTGTCGACCCAGCGCACGGCATGACTCACCTGGTTGGCAAGCATCTCCGCTGCCGCCTGCGGGTCGGCCGGATAGGGCGCCACTGTCATATTTGCCATAACAGGAATGAGCAGCGGGGACGGCGCGTGACCGGCCTCGATATATGCAGCAAGGCCACAGGTCGCCTCGGCCATATAGGGGCTATGGAATGCACCCGACACCGCGACCTTCATGGCGCGACCGCCAGCCTCTTTCACTAGAACGTCGAGCTCCTGCAGCGCCTCGGGCGCTCCGGCCACAACCGTCTGCTGGGGGCTGTTGTAGTTGACCGGCCAGCAG
>CAUDCB010000116.1 GCA_958447915.1 uncultured Collinsella sp.
CCACGCACACCGCGCCGAACACCCCAGCCGTACCCGCGACCGCCGCGGGTACGGCTGGGGTGTTCGGCGCGGTGTGCGTGGCGGCCGTCGCCGGCCTGGTCGCGTCGCGGTTCATCCCGAGGGAGATCCCCTCGTAGGCGCAGCCACTTCTCGGCTCTTTCGCAACCGGGATGGAGATGCAAGGGACGGCCCCTTGCCCGGGGCCGGGGCGGGGAGTCTCGGCTGCCGAGGGCGGCCCGGCATTGCCGCCGGGCCATCCCCGTCATGAGGTCATGCTCGACATCTCCTCAGCCTTTCGGGATTGGCCCGAAGTCGAGAGATTTCCATCAGCTTCCCGTCGGTCGATGACCGGTTCACCACGCAGGAAGAGCGTGACGGAAGGTTTCGCAAAAAGGCTCCGAGCGCGGCGTGCTCACGCCCGTCGTGGTGCGCCCGAAGGGGGATGGCTGCTACGAGCTCGATCATGTGCGAGAAGAAGACGAACCAGTCGTTGCAGATCCAATATGGATCTCGCCAACCTCGGCAAGCTGCTCGATGAGTGGAAGTCCTGTCGGGTCGTCTATTTCAACACCACCCAGAATGATGGTGTCATCGCGCAGGTCGATCTGTGTGTTGAACACAGCGAGGTTAAAGCCGGAGGCCACAAATCCGATAGCAGCCAGGACGAGCCCCGTGGCAACAAGCCCACCCGCTACGGCAAGGTAAATCTTTTTTACGCTGGACATGTTTGCACTCCTTCCTATGCCGTAAGCGGCGCCGCTTCAGCGCCCCTGCGGCTCTTATTGCCTCGATCTTTCCAGAAGGGCGAAACGGCTTTCTTCGCCCAAAGGGCAGAGAGGCGCGCGATCTGCTTGGACGCCGTCCAGGCACCGGCTCCCGCGAGGAGCGCCACACCGATGGAAGCGAATCCCATTCCCATCGAGGTTAAAACGTACGGAACATGCCCGATAATGATGCCGTCCACGGTGAACAGGAGCCCCACCACGCCCGCGCCCCCGAATGCCGCGGCCACGATCCACACGCAGAGCGCAAGAACCCAAATGCAGATGTAGACTGTAGCGGCAACGGCGACGAACGCGAGCAGCAGCGGAATCCATACCGGAGAGCCCACGATGGCGAGCGCCCATAGAAGCGCCGTGCTCTTGCGCTTGGTCCTCGCAATTGCGCGCGGCACGGCGGGCAGTTCGTCGAGCGTTGCCTCGGCGACCTCACCGAGCGTGCCCATGGCGGCCACAGCCTCGGCCTCCGTCATGCCGTCCTCCATACGGTCGGCGATGGCCTCCGCGTAGAACTCCTGCGTTTCCTTTACCTGATCTGCCGGCAGGCAGGCCAGAAGCTCGCCCAGCCGGTTCAAGAACTCATCGCGCGTCATGGTGCGCTCCCTTCACGTAACGGTAGATTTCCTGCACGGATGGCCATTCGGCGAGGAACTCGGCGATACGCTCATGCCCGGTGTCCGTGATGCGGTAGTACCTTCGCAGCCGCCCGTTGTGCTCGGCGGAGCGCGCCGTGATGCACCCCGCCTTCTCCAGGCGCTTGAGCAACGGATAGAGCGTGGACTCCGTGAGCCCCATGCTCGCGGGCACGTCCTTCACGATCTGATAGCCGTAGGATTCCTCGCCCGAGACGGCCGCGAGCACGCAGGCCTCGAGGAAGCCGCGCTTCATCTGTGCCTCCATCCGCACACCTCCTTTCGTAGTATACTGTGTAACACCTACTATATGACACATAGTATATGATGTCAACAGTTGTCGTATAGGGAGTCCGGTCTGTCTGTCCCCGGTATAGCGACGAGTGTCGGTTGACGCATCGCGCGAAACACCAACCAGTGCTCCTTTGATGCAACTCTCATTCGACCACATTTCTGAGCAGCTACCTTCCCGCACCAAAGCGCGCCTGATCCCGGGATAGTCGTTGGGGACGTTCTTGAATGAATAGTCGTTTAAGAACGTCCCCAACGACTACTTCTATACAGCAAAAAGGGGTGCTGACCATTTCGGTCGGCACCCCTTTAAGTTGCGGTGAAATAGGGACTGAATACGGGCTCCAGAGGCCAAAACAGTCCCTATTCCACCGCAACTTCATGGGGGCGTGCGACAATGCCCGTCGGAAAACATCTGCTGTCTTTGGGGGTCTATCTATGCTGTACGAGTTTTGTGCCGAGAACTTTGAGCGGTTGCCGGCGGCCATTAAGGCCGGTGCGAGTCGAATTGAGCTGTGCGACAACCTTGCCGTTGGCGGTACCACGCCTTCCGCCGGCGTTATCAGCGCCACGGTCAACTACGCTCACGAGCATGACGCGCGCGTGATGTGCATGATTCGCCCGCGTGGCGGCGACTTTTATTACAACCAAGACGAGTTGCGTATGATGGAGATGGACCTGGGTCTTGCCGTAAGCGCCGGCGTTGACGGCTTGGTCTTTGGCTGCTGCAAGCCCTGCGCTGGCGGATGGGCGCTCGACGAGCTTACGTTGGGCGCCCTCGTGATGGCTACGGGCTGCGCGACCGAGGAATGCAAGCGTGAGCTCATCGACATCACCTTTCACATGGCATTTGACCAGCTCTCGCCCGAGGCTCAGCTTGATGCGATTGATGCACTTGCCGGCTGCGGCGTTACGCGCATCCTGACGCATGGCGGCGCGGCCGGCACGCCGATTGAGGACAACTTCGACCACCTGGCTCGTTTAATCGAGTATGCGGGCGATCGTTTGACCATCCTTCCTGGCGGCGGCATCACTACGGCAAATCGTGACGCGGTCGCGGCGGCATTGGGCGTGTCCGAGCTCCATGGCACAAGGATCGTACCGCTGGAGGTGTAGCCCGTGGCACTTGTATTCGATGTTCAGCAGGCGAGCGGCAAACCCGACGACAACCGTCGCCCCGGCACCGCGTGCCCCTTTTGCGATACAGAAGGGCTCACCGACATCATTCGCCGTGATGGCGATTGCATTTGGCTCGAGAATAAGTTCAAGGCCCTGCGCGCCACCCGTCAAACCGTGCTGATCGAGTCGGCCGATCACGATGCCGACCTGGTGACCTATGAGCCGGATGAACTCCACCATGTGATGCGGTTTGCCCTGGGTTGCTGGCAGCAGATGATCGATTCACAGCAGTATCGAAGCGTGCTCATGTACAAGAACAAGGGTCCGCTCTCGGGCGGTAGTCTCGTTCATCCGCACATGCAGATTGTGGGTTTGGAGCAGGAAGACGGCTACACTTCGCTGACTTCTGCCAATTTCGAAGGCATCAATGTCTGGCAACAGGGGAGAATCGCGGTCAACATCTCAACCGAGCCCATCATGGGATTCTTTGAGGTCAACGTCTCGGCTCCACAGGGAATCGCCGCCAGCGACGACGCCCACGACCAAGCCGAGGCGGACCTGTTTGCCGATGCGATTCAGGTGGTTCTGCGCTACATTTTGCGCGAACACCATGGCGGTCGCGCAGAGTCGTACAACCTGTTCTTCTATCACCTGGACGGTCGGACCATTGCCAAGGCGCTGCCGCGTTGGGTGGTTTCGCCCTACTTTGTGGGCTATCGTTTGGCCCAGGTCAATGCCGAGACGACGCTCGATATCGATGCTGAGCGTCTGCGCGCACGCCTGGAGGCGCTTGCATAGCCAAAGGCTCGGCCTCGCGCCTGTGGCTGGCTATTTCGCCATTACGCTGCGGCCAGCCTCGACCCGCTTGCGCTGGGCGGCGCGCTCCTCGCCGGTCAGGCGCTCAAAGAGATGCCCGATAATTGAGGCCAACACCTGCTGAAACAGCGTTCCGCACATGACGGGAAACACGACTTCGCCCGGGAAGTACTGCGTGGCGATGACGGCGCCCGAAGAGATGTTACGCATGCCGCAGGTAAAGCACATGGTAGTCGTCTCGCTATATGGCAGATGGAGCGCACGAGCGACCAGAAAACCGACGACAAAGCCGCTGATGGCGAAGGTCAAAATAAAGAGGGCGACTTCTAGGCGCACCGCGTTCATGTGCAGCACGTACTCGCTCATGGCGGTGGAGTTGGACGCGATGACGCCCATCATCATGAACTTGCAGGCGGGCGAGAGCGCGGGGGAGATCTTCTCGTGACCCCAGCCGCGCGTGAGCTCGTTGATGACGATACCGAGCACGGCGGGGATGGCGATCATAAAGGCCATGTCGTGCATCATGCTCGGCACATCGATCGAGACGGTGGCACCCAGCAAGAGCTTAAGCGTGAGCGGAATCGTCACAGGGGAGATAACCGAGGACGTCAGGATGATGGTGAGCGCGAGCGGGCCGTTGCCGCCGAACATGCTGATCCACATAAAAGCGGTGACGGCCACGGGCACGCTGTACTCGAGCACGATGCCGCAGACAAGGTTGGGGTTGGAGCCAAAGAAGAGTGACCCTATGGCATACGCCGCGATGGGAATAAGCACTGCCGAGACCAGCAGCGCCAGAATCAGGTGCAGCGGACGGTGGAACACCTCGGTTACCTGGTGGAAGGTGTTGCTGAGCGCACCCTGAAACGTCATAAAGGCAAACAGGGCGGGAACGATGGGCTTGAGCACGCCGATCTGCTGGGGAAAGAGCACGCCGAGCGCCACGCAAATCGGAACGATGATCTGCATATGCCCCGCGAGGAACTTTCCCAGTCCAGCCCATTGCTTCATATGTCCCGTGACTCCCTTTATCCGCGAACTCGTTTGTATGGATATGCTAGACGCTCGTATGCGTCCGTGCGGCTGAAACGCTCGATTATTTCGAGGCCATTACCGCCATCGTTTGCCGAAACCGCGGCGTACCGCGGCGTTTTGCGTCCGCGCTGCACGGTATAATAGATCCGTTCAACAGATCTGCCTGCCGAAGCGGGCATACACAGAGGACTCATCGCTATGAACCGTGAGAGGTATCGCGGCGACCTGCCCCTATCAGGGGTGGGTGCCTATGTCATCGCTTAAGACGACGCATCGCTGGGCGGTCGCTCAGCAAAACCCCGAGCTCGAAAAGGAGCTTTCGGCTGGTCTGGGCATTCCCGGGCTGGTGGCGCGCATTATGGTCGCGCACGGCATTGGCTCCATCAAAGAGGGCCAATTGTTTTTGACGCCTTCGCTCGATCGCGACTGGGCCGATCCACTTATTATCCCGGGCATGTCGGTCGTTGCCGACCGCGTCGAGCGTGCTATTCGCAACCACGAGCACATTGCAGTCTTTGGCGATTTTGACGTTGACGGTATTACGTCGACCTGTCTGTTGACCGAGGCGCTGCGCACGTTTGGCGCCGATGTCACGCCGTTTATTCCGCATCGCTTTGATGAGGGCTACGGTCTTTCGCGCGCGGCACTCGACCGCGTTAACGAGCTCGCTCGCCCCCAGCTGATCGTGACCGTCGATAACGGCATTGCCGCCAAGGAAGAGGTTTCCTATCTGGAGAGCCTGGGGATCGATTTGGTGGTCACGGACCATCACGAGCCCTCCGACCAGGTGCCGCAGGGTGTGCCCCTGACCGACCCCAAGCTCGAAGACGAGGGCCCCTCGCGCGAGCTTGCCGGTGCCGGCGTGGCACTCAAGTTGGTGCAAGTCCTGGGCGAGCGTTTGGGCAAGCCGTCGTATTGGCGTTCGCTGATAGAGGTCGCGGCGCTGGGCACCGTGTCCGACATGATGCCGCTCACGCCCGAGAACCGCGCACTGGTCGCCGAGGGCATCCAGCAGATGCGCGTGACGGCTCGTCCCGGCTACATCGCACTGGCAGCGCTCGCCAAGGCCGACCTCTCAAGCATTACGGCGGATGGCCTGTCATTCTCGCTCATTCCCCGCTTAAACGCTGCCGGTCGCATGGCCGATCCCAAGCTGGCGCTCGACCTGCTGCTTGCCCACAATCCCATCGAAGCAAGCGCGCTGGCGGCTGAGCTCGAGGAAATCAACCGCCAGCGCCGTGAGATCGAGGCGGAGCTCACGCGCGATGCCATGGCAAAGGTCGAGGAGACCTATGACGGCGGACGCGCGATCGTCGTGGGCGGCGAAGGCTGGCACGAGGGTGTCAAGGGCATCGTGGCAAGCCGTCTGACCAACCGCCATCACGTACCGGCGCTGCTGTTCTCGATCGAGGACGGTATCGCGCGCGGCTCTGGTCGCTCGGTGGGCAAAGTTAACCTGTTTGACGCCGTCGAGCGCTGTTCCGACCTGCTGATTCGTCGCGGCGGACATGCCGGTGCGGTGGGTGTGACCATCGAGGCATCCAAGCTCGATGAATTCCGTCGTCGCCTTTCCGCCGTGCTATCGGAGATTCCCGCCGAGGACTTTGAAGACATCGACGAGGTTGCCGCCACGGTCGACCTTTCCGAGCTGAATATTGAGACTATAGAGCAGATTTC
>CAUDCB010000117.1 GCA_958447915.1 uncultured Collinsella sp.
GGAAAGCACCACGGGGCTCCCCGAAGCAAAAGCATACGGGCTAATCGAGAGAGCGTCTGCGTAATTGGTACCCGTAGTCACGATTACCGTATCCGAAGGATTCGAGAGTGAAGAGGCGACCTTTAGGCTCGTATCATACCTCGTATCGCCGGCAATGCGCTGGATGTTTGCACCCGATCCGGTCAATTGAGCAACACGGCGCTCGACACTTGCGGAAACGGCCGCTTTGCCGCCAATGATATAGACGCGCGAAGGCTTAAGGTTTTGAATGCGCTGCTCAGTTTCGGACGAAAGCACATTGGGATCGGTAAGCATAATAGGAGCATTCAAGTCGCCGGCAAGGGCAGATGCGGCAAGGGCATCCGGATAGTTGGCACCACTTGCCAAGACTATCGAACCGCCCTGCTGCCAATTGCCTTGGTCGAACAAGAGGCACGCTGTCTCATAACGTGTGTAGCCAGCGAGACGCGGCATTGAACCAACAACGGCACGATACGTATCGGCGATAAACGAGGGGATATCCTTAGCGGCAAACACCATGCCCTCAGAATTCTGCCATGTTATGGGAACATCCCACGAGTATTGGCTGGGGAGGAACGAATCGGCGCCAACAAACACAAAGCTATCGCCGAACTTAACCTCTTGCAAAGAGGTACAGCCGTAGAAAAACATGCTCATTTCCCGAGCTGCGGACATGTCGAACGAACTCAGATCAAGCCGCTTAAGAGAACTACAGTCAAGAAAAACGCCATATGCATCAGTAACTGACGACGTATCGAAGCTCGAGAGATCAACCGATGCGAGTGAAGAGCATCCCGAAAACATGCCATTCAAATCATTAACATTCGAAGTGTCAAACGATGAAACATCGACGGTCCTTAACGAGCTGCAGTCACCAAACAAGCCCCCTATTTCCGAAACATTTTTCGTATCGAAAGAAGAGAGATCCAGGGTCCTTAAAGACGTACAGCCTTTAAACATCCAAAACATTCTCTTGACCTTGGATGTATCGAATTTCGACAAGTCCAAAGACGCAAGAGACGAGCAGCCCTGGAACATATAACTCATATCTTCGGCGTTCGAAGTATCAAGAGCCTCGATATTGATAGAAGTCAGATTAGAACAGCCATTGAACAGGTTGCTTGCATTGGTCCCCGTACTCACACCATCGGCAATCTTGACCTTTTTTATCTGGTTCCGTAGCCTGAGCCATGCATATGTTTCTGGGTTTAGCGAGTAGTCACCAAAGCTGTTACTCAAGACGCCCTTATTACCATGCTGCGGCTTAATACTCAGGAAACCCAAATCGTCCAATTTCCATAGACATGAACCGCATTGATTCCAGCTGTTCTTAATGGAGTCCGGTTTCTGCAGCGTATACGTAGCGGCAACGCCAAGAGGAGCACCATTGTTTTCGTATGCTATTCCATCGGCAGAAGAAACCCAACGGCCAGTCTTTGAGTTATCAGGAAAATTAACCAGCCACCGCATATCCTGATCAGCAAATTGAACACTTTTACCGAGCGTAATTTTATTCAAAGAGGAGCAGCCTTCGAAAAAACCCGTCAAACTTGATTTGATCCCAGAGGTATCAAAAGAGGAAAGATCGATGGAGATCAGCGAAGAGCAGCCCACAAATAGACCGTTCATGCTCGAAACAGCAGAAGTGTCAATCGAGCCAAAATCGATAGACCGAAGTTGCCTGTAATCACGGAACAAATCATCCATACATTTATCGATAGCGACATTGCCTCGGAATGCAACCGAAGTAATCGAATCTTTGAACGGCAACCAAGGACATAATGTGCCCCTGTAACCATCCCATGAGCCAAGTGAGCCCGAAGAGCCATTCAGTGGCTCAATCGTAAGCAGGCCTTTTTCGTCTACCATCCACTTGCATGTTCCAACCTGATACCAAGAGCCGATAACAGTAGATTCATCGCGCGTATAAGTGGCCGCAACGCCACAGGGAAAATGACCTAGCTGGTATACAATGCCATCGACCGATGAACGCCAGCTAGCCCTTTTATCACACCAGTCAGTCGTATTAAAGCTAGCCCCTTGAGCCACCTCAATCGACTCAAGCGAATCGCAGGCGTCTAAGAACCAGTTGGCTTCGAACGAATCGTCAATATGAATAGAGCCCAAGTCGACACTCTTTAAATTTGGATAACGTCTGAAATATCCAAAGAGTGATTCACTTTCTTTAAGTACAATATCGCCCTGAAAAACAATGGCAGTTATTGAATCTCTATCCGAATTCCAGGGACACCAGGCTTCGCTATAGTCAATGCATCCAGCCCCATCGCCCTGAGGCTTGATGGTCATAAGGCCAGATTCATCGATCATCCAGAGGCAAGAGCCGACCGTCTTCCATACACCAGGATTAGAGGGCTTAGGCACAGAAGAGGGTTCCGTGCTAGCAACGGCCTGAGCTGCAGAAGCGGAATCATCACTGTCCGAAACCTCAGCAGAAGCAGCATCCTGGGGAGCCACTTCATCCCCTTGACCAGCCGTAGATGCAGTCGCCTCATTGTCGGATTGAACCTGCTCCGGCACCGCAAATGCCAAAACGGGGCACTGTAAGAATAAAAGCGAGATGGTCACGACAAGCTGGGTCAGCACGAGAGCACCCTTGCGGAGAGCCTTCATTTCACTAACCTTTCTTCTCGAATATGACAATTAATCAACCCAATAAGCAAACGATGCCACATCCTATATCCCCAGGACGCAGGCAATTGTCGCCTTATCAAGCTCAGGCACAGCGGCTGCGCCGCCAACTACCGTTGCAGAACGAACCGTGCCCTTATATTTAGACAAGTAGGACGAAACATAAGAGGCACCGGGATCCACTAGCAGCAACGGAGAACGCGAGCGGCCGGCGAGAGGCCCAGCGGACAGCGCGTCCGGGAAGTTCATGCCCGTCGCGAGCAACACCCCGTCCATCGAGAAGCCCAGGCCCGACGCGAGCTCGAAATCGGCGATTCTGGAGCTCGTCTCGAAGCGGGTGGCGCCACTGAGACGAGTAACGTCCCTGATGCCGGCAGATTGGAGCTGACCCTCCACCGAGGCGGGAACCGCAGCGGTTCCGCCGACGATGACCGCCCTAGAGTACCCGCCCGAGTGAATCGACTCGACCGCGGCTCCAGCGAGGCCGGAGGCGCTATCGCACAGCAGCACCGGGCTACCGGAGGCGAAGGCGTAGGGGCTCACGGAGAGCGCGTCGGCGTAGTTGCCGCCCGTGGCGACGATCACGGTGTCGGAGGACTTGGGATTGATCTCGGCAGCCACCAGACTCGTCTCGTAGCGCGTCTGGCCCGCGACGCGGAACACAGCGCAGCCGAAACCTAGCAGCTCTTTTACTTGGCGCTCAACATCAGGCGATACCGCTGCGTTGCCGCCCACGATGAATACCCTGGAGGGGCAGAGCGACTCGAGCCTGCCCCTGGCGGCGTCCGAGAGGCCATTGGGGTCCGTCAGCAGGATCGGGGCGTCGAGCCCGCCGGCGAGGGAGGAGGCCGCCAGCGCGTCGGGGTAGTTGGCCCCGCTCGCGAGAATCACCGACCCACCAACGGCCCAGTTACCGCGCCCGGCGAGGCTGGCCATGGTGTCGTAGCGCGTGTCGCCGGAAACCCTCCCGACGCCCCTTTCGGCCGACTCGGGTTCAGACGAGTCGAAGATGAAGCCGTAATAGGGCGACCCCACCGCGGCACGATCGGTCGAGAGGACCCTAACGTAGTACGTGCCGGGCTCGAGGGTTCCGAAGTCAAGGCCCGCCAGCTGCTCCGTACCGCTTTGGGCGACGATGCTGGAACCCGTGTCGCGGTTGTTGAGTATGTTCCCCTGGGCGTCGGTAAGCGCAAACATCAACCGCGCGCTGGTGGCCAGGCTCATGGAGTAACGGCCGCGCTTGGTTACCGTGAACTTAAAGTAGTCAAGATCGCCATAGCCATCGGTAATCGCATAATAGTTCGATCCGGCGAAGCAACGCCCAATCTCAATGGGGGTAGCGTCTCCATCAATGGTGTGACCATCCCCGGTGCCGTTGTTATCCTCTACCTCGTAGATTGTGTCCGCGGGCTCACCAAAGGGAGTCATGGAGTAGCTTGCGTAAACAAAGCCACCGTAGGACTTTGGACTACCAATGTACTGGAAATAGTATGTACCAGCCGGGAGGGCGAAGAACCCATAGTCGCCGCCATCCGAAGGCGCCCAGCTTTGAATAATATCTCCGTTTTCATTTTGGATAGAACAGAGCACCGAATCGATGCGCGAGAAGCTCGTACGGATGCGAACCATTCCGCCCCTATTAAGCACCATGCGATAACTGGTGACATTGACCTTTTTGGTCCAACTAGTGGAGACCGTTTTGCCCTCGACCATGTCCTGATCGAATTCGATCACCGGCCGAACGATATTAAAGGTCATCTCACGCTTGCCGCCAAAGTTGCCCTTGCCCGTAACGACAACCTGCGCCGTGCCAACCTCGATGTTATCGGAATAGGACAGGTCGTAGTCTATGCCCTTGACAAGCGTTTTACCATTAAAGCGGACGAGAACATCAGGCTTTATCGCGTTGCCAGTGTAGATCTCATCGCCAATCGGCGCAAAATAGGCGTCGTCGATGTCAGCGGGAAGAATATTGAAGTTTATCGACGTTTCTCCGATATAGCTTGAGCTAGACGCGCCCTCGCTAGCAGTAACCGTAGCCTTGCCAACGTTAACGTTATTTGAATAGTGGAGGCTGCACTCCCTTGCTTGGTCGACCTCGGCACCAGATGCGTTCCTGAGCACCACGCTGGGGTAAATCTCCGAACCCGTGTAGACCTGGTCCTCGATCTTGTCAAAGCTGCAGTCTGAAAGCAGCGAACGATCGAGCGACTCGACGATGGGAACCTCAATCACAACATTGCCCGCATAACGCCCAATTCCGGTCACGGTCACAAGGCCGTTGCCCGCCTTATCGCAGTTGGAATACGAGAGCGTGTAATCGGCACCCTCGATAAAGGAGGAGGAAGCCTTGAGCTTAGGCGCCAGCGCGAAGCCAGGCTTAAGCTGATACACGGACTGCTCAAAGTCATACTTCGTAAGGAGCAGGTCGGCGACCGAGAGCTTTCGCACCACGTTGAATCCGAGGGACTGCGAACCGGAGAGCCCGTTGATGCCACGGACAGCAACCGTTGCGGAGCCGGGCTCGGTGTTGGAGCGGTAGTCCAGCTCGTAGTCGACGCCGGCCCTCAGCTCAACATAGATTCCGGACCCACCGTAAAGGGAAACGCTGACATCCGGCTCAACTGCGGAGCCGGTATACAGGAAGCTGTACTCGCCGCCCTTCAACGCATAGGAATACCTGTCCGCACCGGAAGGCGGGTCGAGACGCACGCTGCAATCGGACAGGTCGAAGTCCGACTTGCGAAGGATATGAAACTGGACTCGGGCCTCGCCGGTATATCTGCCGCGACCACGGACGACAGCGGTAGCCATACCGGACTCGACGTTATCCTCATACGAAACCGTGTAGTCCTGGCCTTCGATCGGGGCGTCCTCGGATCTCGAAGCACCGCCGTTTCCGTAGGCCTCGTCATAGCTCTCAGTATTCAGGCGGACGTCCACCCTGGGGCAAACCTCCCCACCGGTATAGAAAGCATCGTATGCATGGGCCGTACAGTAGGTGCTCAAGTCGATAGTATCAACGATTGCGAAATCAACTGAGCTGCTACCGATGTAGTCACCCATGCCGTTAATTGTGGCATGGCCGGTCCCCAAAGCATTGTTATTAGCGTACGTCACCTTATAGTCAACGCCCTCGCGAAGAACGGAGCCACCATCCTTAGTCGAAACGAAGACACGAGGTTCAATCGCACTTCCCTTATACAGATAGACATTCCGTTTAGTGGTAACGAGACACTCCCCAAGATCGCCCTTCGCGATCTGGAAGTAGACGGTCTTTTCGCCAGTAAAGTTGTCCTTACCCTTTATGGTGACAGAAGCGGTCCCTACCTTCCCGTTATCGAAATAGGAGACGTCGAAGTCTATGTCCACGGAGAGCTCTTGCCCACCGAAAGTCACCGAGACGCCAGGTTCGGCCCTACCGTTCTTGAGAAGGCAGGGAGAAATAGGGGCTATGTCGGCGGAATTGATATCAGCAGGAAGGATCCTGTATTCAACCTTCTTGTTCTCGGTCGTTCCGTCTTTCCAGCAGTCAAGATTAGGATCATCGAGAGCAATCTCGACAGAATACTCCCCCA
>CAUDCB010000118.1 GCA_958447915.1 uncultured Collinsella sp.
AACGGAAGGTTCCACGAAGGTGGCAGGCAAGGGTAAGACCATGTGGGACGATTACCTTGTCGCCCAGGGTCGCTTTTTGCCCGACCCGGCCAGTGATTTCTACAACCGCTACGAGGAGGATATCCGCCTTTCTGCCGAGCATGGACTCAACGCCATTCGTGTGTCCATCGCCTGGACCCGCATCTTCCCCAACGGCGACGATGCCGAACCCCTCGCCGAGGGCGTTAAGCACTACCACGAGCTGTTCGCCTGCTGCAAAAAGTATGGCGTCGAGCCCTATGTGTCCCTGCATCACTTTGACTCCCCCGCCGCCCTGTTCAACCAGGGCGACTGGCTCAACCGCAAGACCGTCGACGCCTATGTGCGCTATGCCGAGTTCTGCTTCCGCGAGTTCCGCGAGGTCAAGAATTGGTTCACCATCAACGAGCTCATCAGCCTCTCGCACTCCCAATACATCCAAGGCAACTTCCCGCCCAACCATCACTTTGATGTGACGAGCGGCATCCAGAGCCAGCACAACGAGCTCGTTGCCCACGCCCGCGCCGTCAACCTGTATAAGGATCTTGACGAGACCGAGCACCTGGGCGGCCGCATTGGCATGGTCAACGTCCTGACGCCGGCATATCCTGCCACCGACTCGCCCGCCGACCAGCACGCCGCCGACCTGTACAACGCCTTCTACACCGACTTCATCATGGACGGCGCCTTCCTGGGCCACTACTCCGCGCGCACCCTCTCACTCATCAACGAGATTCTGCGTGCCAACAACGCCACGCTTACGGTTGAGGACAGCGACATGGAGGAGCTCGCCAAGGCGGCGCCCCGCAACGATATGTTCGGCCTCAACTACTATCAGTCGGCGTTTATCGCCGCCTACGATGGCGAGTCCACCAACAGCTTTAACGGCACCGGAGACAAGGGCACCTCGTGCTTTAAGTTTAAGGGCGTCGGGCAGCAGGTCGATATGCCGGGTATCCCCACCACCGACTGGGATTGGCTCATCTACCCGCAAGGCCTCTACGACACGCTCAAGCACATCAGCGCCACCTATCCCAACCTCCCCGTCATCTATATCACCGAAAACGGCCTGGGCCACAAGGACCCCGAGCCCGACGCAAACGGCATCGTCGCCGATCCCGAGCGCATCGACTTTGTCGACCAGCACATGGAGAAGGTGCTCCAGGCGCGCGCCGAGGGCGTCGACGTCCAGGGCTACTTTATCTGGAGCCTGCAGGACCAGTTCTCGTGGGCCAATGGCTATAACAAGCGCTACGGCCTGTTCTACATCGACTTCGACACGCAAAAACGCTACATCAAGCAGTCGGCACTCTGGTACAAGGAGCTCGCCGACACTATGGCGGACGCGCAGTAGCGCATCGCCTCGCTTTCCCCCGAGAAGGGAGCGGCCCTATGCGATACAAACCCAGCCGCTCCCCTCTCTCCCCCTGGGACCGACCCCGCCTGCACCCGGGCTTTTAGCAAGCGGGAGACCATATAGGTTTTCAACGTCCATGCCATTAAGATTTCATGCAAAGAGGAGCGTGAACTATGGAATCGATCGTTAAGTTCTTGGAGAAAGGTCAGCCGTACTTCGACAAGGTCTCTAAGAACATCTACCTTCAGGCCATTAAAGACGGCTTTTTGGCAGCAATGCCCATCATCCTGTCTTCTTCTGTCTTCCTGCTTATTTCGACCCTGCCGGGCGTTGTCGCCACGGTCGGCGGCTTTACGCTGCCCGACTGGTGGAACGTCGACGTCGTGAACTTCTGCAACAAGGTTTACAACTTCACGATGGGCGTCGTGGGCATCATGGTCGCCGGCACCACCGCAAGCGCGCTGACCGGCTCCAAGAACCGCCGCATGCCTGCCGGCAAGGCCATCAACGCCACGAGCACCATGGTCGCCGCCATGTGCGCTATGCTCATCTTGGCCGTTACCCAGACGAGTGCCAAGATCGACGGTGCCGATGTCTCGGTGTTCTTTACCGACAACATGGGCACCAAGGGCCTACTGAGCTCCTTTGTCGCCGCATTTGCCACGGTCAACATCTATGCCTTCTGCATTAAGCGAGACATCACCATCAAGCTGCCCAAAGAAGTCCCCGGCGCCATCGCCCAGAACTTCCGCGACATCTTCGCCTTCAGCTTCTCCATCCTGTTTGTCGCCGTCATCGACGTTATCTGCCGCACCTGCTTGGCCGTCCCGTTTGCCAACGTCATCTCCACGCTGGTGAGCCCGCTGTTCGCCGCTGCCGATTCCTACGCCGGCCTCGCCCTCATCTGGTTCATGATCCCGCTGTTCTGGTTCATGGGCATCCACGGCCCCTCGGTCGTTAAGCCTGCCCTCAACGCCGCGCTGTTTGGCAACATCACCACCAACCTCGCCACGCTGCAGGCCGGCGGTCACCCCGCCCTCGCCCTGACCGAGAACTTCGGTAACTACATCGGCGAACTCGGCGGCACCGGCGCCACGTTCATTGTCCCGATCATCTTCCTGCTCTTTATGCGCTCCAAGCAGCTCAAGGCCGTCGGCAAAGCCTCTGTCGTACCCGTGATGTTCGCCGTCAACGAACCGCTGCTGTTCGCCGCGCCCATCATCCTCAACCCGTACTTCCTGATCCCGTTCCTGTTTGCCCCCGTGGCCAACGTCCTCATTGGTAAGTTCTTCATCGACTTTTTGGGCATGAACGGCTTTATCTATGCCATGCCGTGGGCACTCCCCGGACCGATCGGCACCTTCATCGACACCAACTTCCAGCCGATCTCTCTGGTCCTGGTTGTCGTCCTGCTGGTCGTTGACTTCTTAATCTACTACCCGTTCTGCAAGGCCTACGACAACGTCCTGTGCAAGCAGGAGGCCGAGACCCTGGCCGAAGAAGAGGCCGAGGAGACCAAGGCCGTCAAGACCGCTGCCGCCCCCGCCGTTGAGGCTCCTGTTGTCGAGACCGCTTCTGCCACTGAGGCCTCCGCAGCTCCGTCCGCCCTTAAGGGCAAGGATCTGAGGGTTCTGGTTCTGTGCGCTGGCGCCGGCACCTCTGCACTGCTCGCCAACGCGCTTAAGGAAGGCGCCGACGAGCTGGGCATCGACATTACCGCCAACGCCGGTGCCTACGGCAGCCACTACGCCATCATGGACCAGTACAACGTCATCGTCCTGGCTCCGCAGGTTCGCACCTATTACAACGAGATGAAGGCCGACACCGACCGCCTGGGCATCACGCTGCTGTCGCCCAAGGGCAAACAGTACATCGACCTCACTAAGGACCCCAAGGGTGCCGTCGCCTGGATCGAGGAAAACCTCGAGGCATAAGACGCTGACGCCACCTGCCGCTCGCAGAAAAAAAATGGCCCGTGCATCGATGCGTGATGCGCGGGCCATTTTGTTTAGACCGCACCCGTCCTCCTGTTCATCTCAATCTGTAACATCTAGCCGAGTTTTTGGGTCCCAGCTGTTACAGATCGAGATGAACGAGCCGAGCACGTCTATGCCCGCAGATCCTTCACACTGGAGCGCTCGACCAACACGCCCGAGACGAGCGTACGGCTTCTGGAGCTCGGGGCTTCCAGACCGGCGACGACCTCGTTAAGCGCACGGATGCCCAGCTCGCGGTGGCGAAACTTCACCGACGTCAGAATCGAGTTGGGAATCGTCTTATAAAGCTCATCGTCGAAGCCGATCACGGACACGTCGTCGGGCACACTGAGCCCTTTGTCACGTAGAGCCATCATCACGCCGTTTGCCATGCAGTCGTTAGCGGCGAGGACCGCCGTGCAATCGGGTTTATCGGCAAGCACAAGGCCCGCGGCGTAGCCACTATCCGCATTCCAATCGCCTTGTAGAGGCTCAGGCGGCTCAATGCCACGCGCCTCGAGTGCTGCACGCCAACCTTTCATACGGCACTGGCTCGACAGCGACTCTTTCTTACCCGAAACGAAATACACGTTCTTGTGACCATGATTCAAGAAGTACTCGCATGCCATGCGCGCGCCGTCCTCTTGATCGTCACTGACGGTGGAGCAGGTAGGATGCTCCATCGGCGTAATAATCACCGTCTTGAGGTCTTTCGGCGCCTCAAAGGTATCAAAGTCATCGACCATCTGACGCAGGTTGAAAATCATGCCGTCGACGGGAAGCTGCGACATCCTACGTGCCGCTTCGGCAAGGGTCATCTTCTCCCCCGCCCGCTTTTTAATCATCGTGAGCGCAAAGCCTCGCTCTTCGGCGGCATCGGCGATACCGTCAATCATGTCCACGTTGCCGCCCGACAAGTGGAACAGCACCACGCCGATGCACCCGTAACGGCCCAACTTGAGCGAACGCGCGGCAAAGTTGGCTCGAAACCCGAGCGCCTCCATGGCCGAATGAACCTTATCGCGTGTAGACTCGCGCACGCTATCGGGCTCGTTGATCACGCGCGACACCGTCTTGAGAGAAACGCCCGCGGCAACTGCCACATCGTTCATTGAGACATTTTTCTTGTCCATCGTTGCCACTGCTTCTCCAGTCGGTTCCCTATCGATCGTTCTTTGCGTTCTAGCATACACTACCTGCCTGACTGATAAATCAACCGTTTACCGAACAATATCGACCGATCACCCGTATATCCTTGTTGCTCTTCCAAAAATGTCTTACGTTGTCATTAACGAAATGACAACGTTGTCATTTCGCAATGCCTTCCTTAAGCAGGAAGGTTTCCGGGCAGTCCTGACCATCCATCGACGACCAGTTCCATCCACATGCATCGCGCATCAAGTAGCAAAGGAGCTCTATGGACGCCATCGTAAAGATGCTCGAAAAGCATCAACCGTTCTTTGAGAAGATCTCGAGGAACATATACCTCCAGGCCATCAAGGACGGATTCCTTGGGTGCATGCCCATTGTCCTCACCTCTTCGATCTTTCTGCTCATTGCCACCCTTCCCGGCGTAGTCGGCGTCACGCTGCCCCAGCCGCTCATCGACTGGTGCAACAAGCTCTACAACTTCACCATGGGCGTCATGGGCATCATGGTTGCCGGCACCACTGCCAAGAACTTCACGGCTTCCATGAACCGTCGCATGCCCGCCGGCAAAGTGCTCAACGACGGTTCCACCATGGTGGCCGCCCAGTGCAGCATGCTGCTGCTCGCAGTCACGCAGTTCACCACCAAGTTCAACGGCTCCGAGCTTTCGGTCTTCGATTGCACCAGCATGGGCACGCGCGGTCTGTTCTCGGCCTATATCGCCGCGTTCATTACCGTGTGGGTCTATAAGTTCTGCGTCTCGCGCGATCTGACCATTAAGCTGCCTAAGGAGGTCCCGGGCACCATCGCTCAGAACTTCCGCGACATCATCCCCTTTGGCGGTGCTGTCATCATCTGCGGCATCATCGATGTCGTCGTGCGCAACCTCATGGGCGTTCCGTTCTCCGAGCTGCTTATCAAACTGCTCTCCCCGCTCTTCACCGCTGCAGAAACCTATCCTGGCCTTATCCTTATCCAGGCAGCCACCGCGTTCTTCTGGTTTATCGGCGTCCACGGCCCCTCGATCGTCCAGCCGGGCATCGACCCCATCCGTCTTGCCAACCAGGCCGAGAACCTGCAGGTTCTGCTGGCCGGTGGCCACCCCGCCCACTCCCTCACCTTTAACATGTCGCTCGTGGGTGAGTTCGGCGGCACCGGCGCCACGTTCATCGTGCCGCTTCTGCTGATTCTCTTTATGAAGTCCAAGCAGCTCAAGGCCGTCGGTAAGGCCTCGATTGTTCCTGTTGCCTTCGCCGTCAACGAACCGCTGCTCTTTGGCGCGCCGATGATCCTTAACCCCTACATGCTCATCCCCTTTGTTGCCGCCGGTTGCGTCAACGTGAGTGTTGCCAAGTTCTTTATCGATAACGTGGGCATGAACGGCTTCTCCTTCGTGGTGCCTTGGGCTACCCCTGCCCCCATCGGCATCTTCATCACCACGAACTTCCAGCTTATCGCCCTGGTATTTGTCGCGATTATCATCTTGCTGGACGCCATCATCTACCTGCCGTTCTTGAAGGCATACGATAAGCTGCTCTGCGACCAGGAGGCCGAGCGCGCCGCCAAGCTGGGTCTCGAGTCCAACGGTGCCGCTGCCATCGCCGCCAAGCCCTCTGCGCCCGCTGTCGAGCAGGATACCGCTTCCGTCGAGTCGACTGTTGCCGCCGCTGACAGCAA
>CAUDCB010000119.1 GCA_958447915.1 uncultured Collinsella sp.
GCCTGGGTCAGGGCGTTTTCGAACAAGTCGGCATCGACACCCATGACGACGTTGGAGAACATCTGGATAAAGCGACGGTAGCTATCCCAGGCAAAGCGCGGGTTCTGCGTCTGCGCGATGAGACCCTGAACGGAGTCGTCGTTGAGACCCAAGTTGAGGACCGTGTCCATCATGCCGGGCATGGAAAACGGAGCGCCCGAGCGAACCGATACGAGCAGCGGATCATTGTCGTCACCGAGCTTCTTGCCACAACGGGCCTCGAGGTCGGCCTCGGCGGCAACGATCTCATCGAGTGCGCCTTCGGGCCAGACGTTGCCGGCACCGGAGTACTCGACGCAAGTCTTGCAGGTAATGGTAAAGCCACCGGGAACCGGCAAGCCGATGCGGCTCATCTCGGCAAGGTTTGCGCCCTTGCCGCCAAGCACGAAGTTCATGGACTTGTCGCCCTCAGTGACACAGATGCCCTGGGCGTCGGTTCCAAAACGGTAAACCCTCTTGCAATCGCTCACGATACTTCCCCTTCCATGCGCTCTCGCGCACGACCGTGGTAACGAATCGACCCGCCGGATGCGGGCCGTGAGGGAACTATACGGCGGGTTTTGAGCGGGCTTGAGCAGAGGGTGCGCGGTTTGGTAAACGTGCTAAAACTGGCGGTAAACGGTAGGTAAAGGTGGTTACCTTATGAAGATACCACTAGACTGTAATTGCAGGTTAAAAGCGGTAAAAACTGCTAAATCGCTTTATCAGAACTAGTCATCTGGGGTGATTTTTTAATCCCCGTCCCAGAAAAATCATCCCAGAAAGGACTACTGCAGTTGAGCGCGACGGGCGGCACGGCGGGCCCTGGCTTCCTGAATCTCTTCGAGGTGGGCAATGATCTCGGCAGCGCTTTCCTCGATGGCCTTGCCGTCGGTACGCACCACAAAGCAGCCTAGACGCTTCATGAGGGCACGAGCTTCCTCGAGCTCGCTGCGCACGCTCTCGGGCTCGGCATAGGAGCCGGCAACGGCACGGGCGTAGTCATCGCCCAAGCGGCTATCGCGAATCTCAGAAATAACGTCGACGGTCGAAATCAGACCGAATAACCGCATCGGGTCGACCTCGTAAATCGACTTGGGCGGCTCCATGCCATGGGACAAAGGAACATTGGCAACCTTGTAGCCCTGATAGGCCAAATACATCGACAGCGGCGTCTTGGACGTACGCGATACGCCCAGCAGCACGATATCGGCACCCGACAGATCGTCGCAACCGCGCCCGTCATCGTGCTCAACGAAATACTCCATGGCCTCAATGCGATGGAAATAGCGGTCGTCGGTCTTGTGAATCACGCCCGCGACGCCCTTGGGCGGCACACCGATGAGCGACGACAGCACAGCGAGCGTCGGACCGATCAGGTCGACCGAGCGAATGTGCAGCATGCCCAAGTAGTCGAGCACACGAGCACGAAGGGCCGGATCGACGATGGTGTGGAACACGGCGATATCGCGATGGTCGGCATCGACGCGCGGCCCCACAAATGACTTGACCTGCTCCACGGAGGTCACCTTGGGCAGGCGCAAAACGTGAAAAGCCCCTTCATCAAATTGCCCGGACGCCGCAAGCACCACCTCACAAGCGGTATCACCGAGCGAGTCGGAGATAACGATAACGGTGGGACGAGCGGTGACCGGGCAATCCATGCGGGGCTCCTTTTGCGCTTATGCGCAGGCTAGCTTACTTTTTGCGGGCAAGCTCACCGATGTTGGCGATGCCGGAGAAAACGGCCTCGAAGCGGTTGAGCAGCTTAAGGCGATTATCGCGAAGCTGCTCGTCCTTGTCCATGACCATGACCTCATCGAAGAAGCGGTCGATGGGGGCACGCAAGGCGGCGAGGGCAGCAAATGCGGCCGGGTAATCCTCGGCAGCAAGGGCGGCATCGACAGCGGTCTGGGCAGCCTCGGACGCATCGGCAAGCGCGAGCTCGGCCTCGCCCATCAGGCTGCGATCGTACTCCGCACCCAGCTCGGGCTTGGAGATGTGCGCGGCGCGGGCATAGGCGGTAGCCAGGTTGTCGAAGGTCTCGGCATCGTTCTTGCGGGCCTCGTCGAGCGCGGCGCAGCGGGCGAAGAAGACGGACGGGGCGATGATGTGCACCGCGGAGACGGCGGCGACGGAATCGGCAGGAATCTTCTCGTCGCGGGCCATGCTCACCAAGCGGCCATGGAAGAAGTCACGGACCTGCTGGGCGACCTCAGTGGCATTGAACTCAATGCCCTGCTCGCTATAGTGCTCGAGGGCGAAGTCGATGAGCGACGTGGGGTCGATCGGCAGGCGGTCGCGCAGGATGTTGATGATGCCGATAGCGGCACGACGCAGCGCATAGGGGTCCGAAGAGCCGGTCGGGGGCTCGCCGATGGAAAAGATACCGGCGATGGTATCGAGCTTGTCGGCGCAGGCCACGATGCAGCCAGCGGTGCCCTCGGGCAGCTCGTCACCGGCAAAGCGGGGACGATAGTGATCACGAATAGCATGGGTGACCTCGTCGTTCTCCCCCATCGCGGTCGCGTAATAACCGCCCATCACGCCCTGCTGACTCGTGAACTCGACGACGGCGTTGGACACCAGGTCGGCCTTGCACAGGTGCGCGGCGCGAGCAGCGTCGGCGGCAAGATGGGCGCCCAGGTGAGCCTCGCGGGCGATAGCGAGCGCGAGCTGCTCGATGCGCTCGGACTTGGCGAGCACACTACCGAGCTTCTCCTGGAAGGCAACCTTGGCCAGACGCTCACGGAACTCGTCGAGGGAGATCTTCAGGTCCTCCTCGTAGAAGAACTTTGCGTCGTCCAGACGGGCGCGCACGACGCGCTCGTTGCCGTCGATCACGCGCTCGGCGTTCTCGGGCTTGCTGTTGGAGACGACCACAAACTCACGCGTGAGCTTGCCCTCGCCGTCATAGATTGGGAAGTAGCGCTGGTTGGTGAGCATGGACTCGCAGATGATCTCGTGCGGGACCTTGAGGAACTCCTCATCGAAGGTACCGACGAGCACCGTCGGCCACTCGCAGAGGTTAATAACCTCCTCGAAGACCTTCTTGGGCGTATCGACATGGCAGCCGGGACGGGCGGCCTCGACCTCAGCGATACCGGCAAGGATGGCCTCACGACGACGCTCGGCAGAAAGCACGCCGGCGTCCTCGAGCACCTGCTCGTAGACGGCGGGGCTGGCAACCACATGGTCACCAGGGCCAAGTACGCGATGACCGCGCGTGGTGTTGCCGCTCGTCACGTCGGCAAACGACACGGGCACGACGTCCTCGCCCAGAAGGCAGCAGATCCAACGGACCGGACGAACAAAGGTCGCATGCTCGTGGCCCCAGCGCTGACTACGGTAGTTGGGCCACTGCAGGCCGGCGATGGTCTTCTCGCACAGGGCCGTCAGGATCGGGGTGGCCGGGGCGGAAGGAATGTTCTTCTCGGCAAAGACGTACTCACGGCCGTCGGTGTCCTCGCGACGGACCAGATCCTCGGCAGCCACACCGCACTTGCGGGCGAAGCCCTGGGCGGCCTTGGTGGCGTTACCGTCAGCGTCGAAGGCGATGTTTGCCGCAGGGCCACGCTTGACCTCGTGAACCTCATCGGTCGCGGTGGCGACGTCGGCAACGAGCGCAGCCAGGCGACGCGGGCTCGAGATCACGCGGACCTCGCCGTGGGCAAGACCTGCCTCGTCGAGACCTTTGGCGATCATGGTGCCAAGCTGCTTGACGGCATTGTTCAGCGGTGCAGAGGGCATTTCCTCCGTACCGATCTCAAACAGGAAATCCTTAGCGTCTGCCATGGCTTACGCCACCTCGCCTTCCTGGTCGGCATTCTCGTTGACTCCGGCGACCTCGGCCATGTAGGCCTCGCAGCACGCCTTAGCGACGGCGCGGACGCGCAGGATGTAGTTGGCACGCTCGACCGCGGACAGCGCGCCGCGGGCATCGAGCAGATTGAAAGCGTGGCTGCACTTCATGACGCAGTCGTATGCGGGCAGCGGTAGCTTGCGCTCCAGGCAGGAATGGCACTCGGCCTCGTAGTCGTCAAACTTCTGACGCATCATCTCGACGTTGGCGACCTCAAAGTTGTAAGCACTGAACTCGCGCTCGTTCTCGAGGAACACGTCGCCATAGGTCATGGGCGTGCCGTCGGGCAGGTAGCTCCACACCAGGTCGTAGACCGAGTTGACGCCCTGGGCGTACATGGCGATACGCTCCAGGCCATAGGTGATCTCGACGGGCACGGGGTCGACCTCGATGCCGCCCACCTGCTGGAAGTACGTAAACTGCGTGACCTCCATGCCATTGAGCCAGACCTCCCAGCCAAGGCCCCAGGCGCCGAGCGTCGGGCTCTCCCAGTCGTCCTCGACAAAGCGGACGTCATGGTCGTTGGGGTCCAGGCCAATGGCGGCAAGAGACCCCAGGTAGAGCTCCTGGGCGTTGACCGGCGAGGGCTTGATGAGCACCTGGAACTGATAATAGTGCTGCATGCGGTTGGGGTTCTCGCCGTAGCGGCCGTCGGCGGGACGGCGGCAGGGCTGCGCATAGCAGGTGCGCCACTCGGCGGGACCGAGCGAGCGCAGCGTGGTCGCGGTGTGGAAGGTACCGGCACCGACCTCGGAGTCATAGGGCTGCATAATGACGCAGCCCTGCTCGCCCCAGTACTGCTGGAGGCGCAGGATGATGTCTTGGAAGGAAAGCGATGAAGCGTTCATGCCTCTAATATCCCCTCGTCGAAACGATTACACGGTTAGGTACTGTACTATAGCGGTTTTTAGTCGATAGCGCCGATGCGGTTGAGCGGCCAGTAGCGAACGAGTGCCACGGCCATTAAATCGGAGCGGTCGACCGGCCCAAAATAGCGGGAGTCGGCTGAGTTCTCTCGGTTGTCGCCCATCACCCACACACACCCGTCGGGGACGGTGTAGGGATAGCTCACCTGGGCGCCGGGCGCCTGGACCGAAAGCGGCCAGCTCATGCCCGTGGTATAGTCCTCGTCGAGCGCTTGGCCGTCAACGACCACCTTGCCGTCCTGCAGGTCGACCGTCTGGCCGGCCGTGGCAATAACGCGCTTGACAAGAACATCATGCTCGGACGTAGCATCGGGGTTGTGGAACACGACGATATCGCCCTGCTTGACGGGCTGACCGAGCTCGAGGCTCACCTTTTGCGCCAGGATCTGATCGCCAATCTCGATCGTGTCCTCCATAGAGCCGGTGGGCACCACAAAGGGCTCGACCACAAAGGTGCGGATCAGGAAGGTGGCCACGAGCGCGATTGCGATGACCGCGATCCACTCAAAAGCGCCCCTCAACGCGGAATGTTGCGTAGGAACCATACTCACTCCTCGCTCTGCGAATACGAAGCGTCAAGGATCTCCTGCGCGTAAGCGCGCTCCTCGGGCGTGAGCCGCGCCGTCTCAATCAGGTCGGGACGCCAGCGACAGGTGCGCTCGATGGCATTCTTGCGGCGCCAGGCATCGACCTTGGCGTGATCGCCGCTCACGAGCACCGGAGGAACGCCCTCGCCGTTGAACTCGGCGGGGCGGGTGTACTGCGCGTACTCGAGCAGGCCTCCGTCCTCGGCGGTCGAGAACGACTCGTCCACGTTGCTCATCTCGTCGCCCAGGGCGCCGGGAATCAGGCGTACGACGGCATCGGCAACGACCATAGCGGGAAGTTCGCCGCCCGTAAGCACATAGTCGCCGATCGACAGACGCTCGTCGGCATACGCATACGCGCGCTCGTCAACACCCTCGTAACGGCCGCACACAAACAGCAGGCGCTCACTTTTGAGCAGGCGCTCGGCCACATGCTGCGTAAAAGGCTCGCCACAGGGGGTAAAGAACACCACAATAGGCTTGGGACCCTCTGCGCTAATGGCCTCGATGGCCTCGGCGATAGGCTCGACCTTCATAAGCATGCCCTGCCCGCCGCCATACGGCTCGTCATCGACGGTGCGATGGCGGTCGTGCGTCCAATCGCGCAGGTTATAGGCCTTAAAATCAAAAAGGCCGGCCTTACGGGCGCGGCCCAAGATCGATGTGGACATGACGGGCTCAAACATCTCGGGAAAGACCGAAAGGGTCTCGATCAGCATGTTTACCTCCCTACTTGTCCATATCGATCAAGCCATCCATCACGTGGACGGAAATTGTT
>CAUDCB010000120.1 GCA_958447915.1 uncultured Collinsella sp.
CTACGGCATCATGTCGCTGCTGGCGGGCTCTGGTCTGGTGACGGTCGGTGCGCTCGCCATGGGCGTGCCCCTGGGTGTGGGCACGGCTGTGTATCTGGTCGAGATCGCCAGCAAGCGCGTGCGCAGGCTCATCAGCCCTGCCGTCGACCTGCTGGCGGGCATCCCCTCCATCATCTACGGCTTCTTTGGCATGGTCATCATTCGTCCGTTTATCGCGCAGCTGACCGGCGGTCTTGGCTTTGGCGCGCTGACGGCGTGGTTCGTGCTCGCCATCATGATCGTTCCCACCATCACCACGCTCACCATCGATGCCCTCAATTCCATTCCCATGGGCATTCGCGAGGCGTCCTATGCCATGGGTGCCACCAAGTGGCAGACCATCTATAAGGTTGTGCTGCCTGCAGCCAAGCTGGGCATTGTGGATGCAGTTGTCTTGGGTATGGGACGTGCCATCGGTGAGACCATGGCCGTGCTGATGGTCGTGGGCAACGCCCCGGTCATTCCGGATAGCATCTCGAGCCCCATCTCGACGCTCACGAGCCAGATCGCGCTCGACATGAGCTATTCCTCGGGCCTGCATCGCTCGGCGCTGTTTGGCATGGGCGTGGTTCTGTTTATCATCTCCGCTGCACTGGTGGGTATCGTCCGTCTGATTTCCAAGAAGAAGAGGGGGTAGGCTATGTCCGATTCCGTTGACACGACGGTCGATACGACCTCGTCGCGCGAGCGCATCAAGCGTGCCCTTTCCCATGGTAAGAAGGGCCGCATCAACAAGGACCTGTCCAACAAGATTATGCTCGGCGTGTTTCGCGCCGCGGCCTATATCACCACCCTGGTGTTGCTCGCCATCATCGCCTACGTGGTCATCAACGGTCTTCCGCATATCTCGCTCGACTTTATCTTTGGCTGGCCGCAGGGTGTAAACGCCGAGGGTGGCATCTGGCCCACGATCGTCTCGACCATCTACGTGACGGCGCTCGCCATGCTCATCTGCACGCCGGTTGCCGTCTTGGCTGCGGTCTATCTGGCCGAGTACGCCAAGCAGGGCAAGGTCGTCGACATCATTCGCTATGCTGCCGATGCTCTGGCTTCAGTGCCCTCCATCGTTATGGGCCTCTTTGGCTACGCCTTGTTCGTCGAGGCTATGGGCTTGGGCCTTTCGATGGTCTCGGCCGCCCTGGCGCTGGCGCTTCTGATGCTGCCCATCGTCATGCGCACCACCGAGGAGGCGATCCGCGCTGTTCCGCGCTATATCCGTTGGGGCGCATATGGCCTGGGCGCCACCAAGTGGCAGGTCGTCTCCAAGATCGTGCTTCCTTCGGCCTTTGGTCGCATCGCCACCGGTATCGTCCTTGCCATCGGCCGCGCCATCGGCGAGACCGCGGTGGTGCTCTACACCATGGGTCAGGCCATCAACCTGCCCATTTCGCCGCTCGATTCCGGTCGTCCCATGACCGTTCACCTCTATTTGCTTGCCAATGACGGCATCAACATGAACGCAGCCTACGGCACTGCGCTTTTGCTGATGGCGATTATTCTGGCCTTCAACCTGTTTGCGCGTTATCTGTCGCGCAAGCGCCGCTAGTTAAGGAGTTCCATGTCCGTCTATCAGTCCGCTCCCACGCCGGAGCAAGCGGCCATCACGGCCAAGGATTTCAACTTTTGGTACGGTGACTTTCATGCGCTGACGGGGCTCGACCTCAACATCGCCAAAAACGCCATCACCTCGTTTATCGGACCTTCGGGCTGCGGTAAATCGACGTTTTTACGCTGTATCAACCGCATGAATGACCTTATCGAGGGCACCCGCGTCGAGGGCACTATGACGCTCGACGGCAACGATATCTATGCCGAGGGCGTCGACCCGGTCGACCTTCGCCGCCGCGTGGGCATGATCTTTCAGCAGCCCAACCCGTTTCCCAAATCCATCTACGAGAATGTCGCTTTTGGCCCTCGTCTGCAGGGCGTGACTAGCAAAAGCGACCTCGACGACATCGTGGAAGAATCGCTCAAGCGCGCCAACCTCTGGAAAGAGGTATCCAATCAGCTCAACAAAGACGGTTTGGCGCTCTCGGGCGGTCAGCAGCAGCGTCTGTGCATCGCGCGCGTGCTTGCGGTGCAGCCCGATGTCCTTCTGATGGACGAGCCATGCTCCGCCATCGACCCCACGTCCGTCTCTAAGGTTGAGGATCTGATGGCCGAGCTGGCGCCCGAGATGACGATCATCATCGTCACGCATTCAATGCAGCAGGCAGCTCGTATTAGCGACTACACCGCATTCTTCTTGCAGGAAGTTGCCGGCGAGCCCGCCACGCTCATCGAGTATGGTCAAACCGACGCGATCTTCACAAGCCCGGTAGATTCGCGGACGGAAGACTATATCACCGGCCGCTTTGGCTGATCGGTGCGACTAGTCCCAATCCGATCGGACCTGATCCGGTGCGTATTCACTGTGCGGGCGGCATGACCGCACCCAACTGATTGGAGTGAACCATGCGCAAACTGTTTTCCCGTCAGCTCATCGAGGCCCGTCACGAGATGCTGAGCATCTACGAGGCCGTCGATCTGGCCCTCCACGATGCCGTTAAGGCCTATGTGACCGACGACCGCAAGCTCGCCACCAAGACCAAGAAGCGCACGCTTTCGATTGACGCGCGCTGCGCCAACCTGGAGGCCGTGTGCTACAACCTGATCGCCACGCAGTCGCCGGTCGCCTCCGACTTCCGCTTGCTGCAGACGATTATCTACGTCGACTTTAACCTGCAGCGCATGACCGATAAGGTCCGTCAGATCTGCCGTGCCACGCGTCATATGATCAAGGCCGACATCTCGCTGCCCAAGGAGCTTGTCGGCACGGTCAAGGCCGAGGCTGAGGCCGTCTACCAGGTGCTGGGCTCTTCGCTTTCTGCGCTCGTCACCAATGACATGTCCATCATCTGCAACTTGGCCGTCGAGGACGAGCCGGCGCATGCGGCGTACGAGAAGTTCTTCCGCACCTTTAACCGCATGGACACGGGCGATTTTATGGACGACGACAGCAACTATGACGACCTGCGCCGCGCCATCATGGTTTCGCGCTACCTCGATCGCATCGCTTCGATTTCCATCGATGCCGCCTGCCGTCTGACCTTCCTGTTGACTGGTCAGCGCATGAATGCCGGCGATATCGCCCGCACTGATGAGGATGAGCTCGAGAGCATGCGCGTGCCTTCGGGCGAGGGTGTTATCATGAGGCCTGCCGTCGACGCTCGCTACGTTGCCAAGGTGCCCGCTAACGAGGTCAGCGAGGGTCTTCGCTACCTGCTCGATCATCTTGAGGATGAGGACGATGGCGAGGACGACGAGGAGTAAGTGACCCCGTTCGTCGAAAGATTGTAAATACCTATGTGAGCGCGGCCTTGCACATGCGGGGCCGCGCTCTTGCGTTAGCATGGGACTACTTGTTGGGCTGTTTGCGGAGGCGATTAGCAATGGATAACTATTTGGACTTGATGCGCGCTCGCCGCGAGCAGATTCTGGAACGTTTTTATGCGGCGCTTGATCGCGCCGGGAGGCCTCACGATGCCGCGCGCTTGATTGCCGTGTCCAAGACCGTTGGTGTCGATGAGACCGTTGCCGCCATCCAGGCGGGGTATCGCCATTTTGCCGAGAACCGCCCGCAGGAGCTGGTTCGCAAGCTCACGGGTCTGGCGGAGCATCCGGAGCTGCCCGAGGTGCGCTTCGATATGATCGGCAACCTGCAGACCAATAAGATCAATGCGGTGCTGGGCTCGGCCGAGCTGATTCACTCGGTGGGTTCGCTGCATCTGGCGCAGGCGATCTCGAGTCGTGCGGTTCGCAAGATTGAGGCGGGCGAGCTCTCCGTCCCCCAGCGCGTGCTGCTCGAGGTCAATGTGAGCGGCGAGGAGTCCAAGGGCGGCTTTTCGCCCGACGAGGTTCGCGACGCCGCGGGCGAGCTTGCGGAGCTTGAGGGAATTTGTGTGCAGGGCCTTATGACTATGGCGCCCCGGGGGAACAAGGATGTGGCGCGCCGCACCTTTGCCGGACTTCGCGAGCTAAGGGATGAGCTTGAGGCGACGCACTCCGACCTGAGGCTGCCCGAGCTTTCCTGCGGCATGAGCGAGGACTTTGAGCCTGCCCTCGAGGAAGGCTCTACGCTCGTTCGCCTGGGCAGGGTAGTATTTAGCCCGGAGTTTGCAGTAAAATAAGGCTCTGAAGTGCGCACTGATTATCGGAGCGCCTGCACTAAACCGCGAGAGGACACAACCATGGGCTTCCTTGACGAGATTAAAAATAAGATGCACCTGGGCGGCCAGCAGGGTTACGACCAGGGTTATGGTCAGGACGACGACTACGGCTACGATGATGGCTATGACGACGGCTACCAGAACAATGGCTACAGCGGCGCCTCGGGTGATGGCTTCTACACCCAGGACGAGCCGAGCAACGGCCTGTTGGGTCAGACGCGCCGCGGCGAGGCCGAGTCGGTGGCCGTGTACACACGCTCCGGTCAGCTGGTCGGCGACGATTCTCGCCACGCTACGACCTACAACCCGCCATCGCGCTCGCAGGAGACGGTTGCGGGCGGTTATCGTCCCGGTGCCTACGACACGCCGTCGAGCTATGCCGAGAGCACACGTGCCCGCGCTGCTGCCCCCGCACCTGCTCCCTCACCGAGCGATGCCTCGGCGTATGCGAGCAACATCATCAACTCTACGCCGCAGCTGCCGGCCTATGTCCTGCGCCCCGAGAGCTATGACGACGTGGAGACCGTCGTGCGCCGCGTGCGCACCAAGCAGCCTGTCGCGCTGATTTTTGTGGGCGTTCGTACCGAGGTCGCCAAGCGCGTCTTGGACTTCTCTTACGGCTTTGCCTGCGGCCTGGGTGCCACGGTCAAAGAGGTGGGCGACCGCGTGTTTATGGTGCTTCCCGCCGGCTGCGAGGTCAAGGATTCCGACCTCAAGAAGCTCCGTGCCGACGGCTACCTTAAGTAAAAACAAGACGAGGAGATTCTCATCAACATCTACACCATTGTCCAGCTGGTCAATACGCTGTTCAACTTTTACTCCACGCTCATCGTGGTCTACTGCTTTATGACGTGGATTCCCATGAAGCAGGGCGGATTGCTACAGGATATCGCCGCAGTGCTCGATAGCGTCTGCGGTCCGTGGCTCAACCTCTTTCGCCGGTTTATCCCGCCCATGGGCGGCATCGATTTTTCACCGGTCGTTGCGATTATTGCGTTGCAGTTGGTGCAGAAGCTGGTTCTGCAACTTCTTATAGGTATACTCATATAAAACTGGCTTAGTAACTCACGTCGGGCGCACGGCGCCAAGGCGAAGATAAAGGAGAACTTGTTATGGCTATTACCCCTGCTGACATTCAGGCTCAGACCTTCTCTGAGGCCAAGCGCGGCTACGATCCCGCCGAGGTCGACGTCTTCTTGGAGACCCTGTCCTCTGAGGTCGACGCCATGCTCGCCAAGATTGTCGATCTTAAGGGTCGTCTGACCGCCACCGAGCAGCAGCTCGCCGACACGCAGGCCCAGCTCGCTCAGGCTCAGGATGCTGCCGCTCAGGCCGTCCCTGCCGCGCCCGTCGCCGCTCCTGCGCCCGATTTCTCCGCTCAGGAGCGTCAGATTTCCGCTGCCCTGATTGCTGCCCAGCAGACCGCCGAGGGCATTGTCAACGACGCCAACGAGAACGCTGACCGCATTCGCAACGAGGCCGATGCCAAGGCCCGCGAGGTCATCCGCCAGGCCCTGACCGAGAAGCAGGCCGAGCTTGAGGAGATCGACCGTCTTAAGGCTTCCCGTGAGGAGTTTAAGGCCGAGTATCTCAAGCTCATCCAGCACTTTATGGACGATGCTCAGAACTCCTTCCCGGCCGATCTCATGGCTTCCACGCCGGTCGGTTCCGCCGCTTCTCCGGCTGTGACCGTTCCTGCTGCCGAGCCGCTGCCCGTCGCCGAGCCGGTTATCCCCGTTGCCGATCCCTTCGCACCGATCGACAACTTCGCCGCCGACGACCTGGACTAACATCCAGCTATCATTTAGCGCCTAGACAGGGCCCACAGCTTGTGGGTCCTATTTTGTGGCTGAATGCTGTCTGCAAAACAAAACGCCGAGTCCTGCGTTTGAGGGCACAGAACTCGACGAAC
>CAUDCB010000121.1 GCA_958447915.1 uncultured Collinsella sp.
CTAACTTTATTAAAAATGCTCTTGAGTCATCTACGCAGGAAGTGCGGTCGCTTACCGCTTCAAATTTATTAAGCAAATTGCATAAGTGGGGAATTCTCGAATCAAAACAAATCGCAGAGCGGCTCTGTGCGAGACCTCTGCTGCGTAGTTTAATCGCAGGTACATCCTATATCAGAGCTCCTCGTTTGCTAGAAATTATAACCTTCGGCATTGATAAAGAGCTGGTCGAAGATCTTGAAGATGTGAAGGAGGATCTTTACTTTCGAAGCAGAGATTGGTTCCGCCATTATGTCACCGATTATCTTTACGACAACTACGTATATGAGCGCGACCTCGATATATGCAAGCGATATGGCCCATGCGATGATGACGAAGATTGGGAAAACTTTGTTCGCCACGAGATTAAAAAGCAATTGAAATCCGAATTCACTGAATCGACTTTAAAAGAGTATTTCGTTGAATATCTTGATGCCGATATCGCAAACATATTCCTCGCTGAAAACTATAGCGAGGAAATGGATGTTGCCATTGATAGCTACATTTTGGATGACGCCTTCGATAACTACATCTGGAACCTAGCTATTCCTGATCAAGAATCGGTATTTGAGCCCTATAGCAAATCAGCCCCGCCATTGTTCGAGGCTCGAGAAAATCTGATTGTTGAGAAATTATTCAATGATTATCAATAACCAGCTAATGTAAGGTTACGACATGTACGTCAACAACATTCAAATACCTGGTGCGCTAAATCAGGCGCTCTTGAAGCATGAGCTTGTAATATTTGCTGGTTCCGGCGTTTCAATGCAAGGAGATTGTGCTCTTCCCGATTTTAGGGGTCTTGTTAAGCAGATTGCGGAAGTCGTTGCTTCTCCGGATTCCACAAACGTAGACGAGCTATTGGAAGAGTCCTGCGAGACAGCACTTGGTCATTTAGATCAAATGGGGAATATACACCAAGCATGTGCTCGAGCCATTGGGAAAGGACTTGATGGGTATTCTGACCTGCATATCGGCATTATAAAGTTATTTGGCAACAAAAGAAAAGTCCGTGTAGTTACAACCAACTTCGACCGCAGGTTTGAAGGCGCTGCCAAGTCCCTAGACATTTCGCCTCAAACGTACATTGGCCCCGCATTGCCTCTGGGCGATGATTTTGAAGGGATCGTTTATCTACACGGAAACGTATTGTGTCCAGAACAGACCGTCTTAACAGATGTTGATTTTGGAAAAGCATATATCACCAACGCGTGGGCATCGCGCTTTCTGCTTGATATGTTCACGCGGTATACCGTGCTATTTGTTGGCTATAGCTGCAGCGATATGATGGTCAAATATCTTACTCGATCTATTTCGGCAGATATGAATGGACGCATTTTCGCACTTGAGCGCGGCGCAAGTAGAGATGATGAGTGGAGTTCGCTAGGCGTCATCCCAGTCCACTTTAATGACTTTAACGATTTGGCGCCCCTGTTTATGGGTTGGGGAAAACTAAGTAACGAGTCTCTAAGCGTACGTCGTTCCGCTGTTGCATCGTATGCGGAAATAACATCCCAGCTGTCTTATATGGAACACGAGAACCTCGCCTCTTTCTTTACCAATCCCGAAGACGGTGATGAAGAAAGAAATGCTCTTGCCACTGCTTTTTGCACAAATGCCAATAGTATCGAAGCATTAAAGAACCTCGTTGATTGCGGCCTTGATTCATTCTTGACAAAAGACGAGTTGGATAGTTGGGAATGGACCTTTCTCGATTGGTCAGTTGAATCTTTTTCAGTCGATCAATACGTAGATGTCTATCAGATTGCCTCGGGAAAAGGTCGAATGTTGTCATCGACATATGTCTGTCAATCGCTTGAGCACATTGCCGATTCCCCTGATTTTTCGGATGCCAGCATTTCCTTCTGGCTCTCATTTTTAAATCTCGATAAGACAGACGATATATGGATGGAGTTCACGCTCCCAAAGCTATTGTCCAAAATTGCAAGTCCAGATCTGGCGCTAAGATTAATTGAAATCATGCTCTCTTACAAGGCGGAGTGGGTTAAAGGATTCGCCGGCACCAAAGGCAGTTTTTGCCCTCGATTTAGATTTAATTATTCCGATAACGTCGAAACCGTCACCCAAGCAGTCGTTGCGTGGGCGGATCGTCTTGGCGTGAGGCTGCTTTCATTGCTCTGTAATCGTTTGAGTGACATTGCTAATCTTGAAGCTGGCTATACCGATCTTTGTGAATGGATAGACTCATCAAGTTTTATCCGCCATGCAATTGAAGACCATGAGCAAGATATGCCTAAGGAGGGCACTTTTTGCGTAATGATTGATTGCGCAAGGGAAATTGGTCGCAAACTATTCCTGGCAAATAAACTTGAACTAAATCAGGTGTTTACCTTAATTGGTTCAAAGTGCAGTCTCGTAAAACGCTTGGGCCTCTATTTATATTGCCTGAACTTATCAGATGCTGACCAGGCTTTAGCTCTTGCAGTTAAGTGCGGGGCTCTTAAGGATCCAGCCGCTAAATTCGAGATTTACCATCTTGTCCTCACGGCGTACCCCAAAGCAAGTAATTCGACTAAAAAAGAATTTATTGAGGGGGTTAATTTAACGTTCGCGGAATATGCAGATAATCGCCACTGCGCGTATGCGCGTTTTAACTTGTATCAGTGGCTTGTGGACAACAATGTAGCGGACGATCTATTGCAGAAACAACTTGAACAGATCGTAGTCGACCATCCCAACTTTAAGCTAACCGAATTTCCGGACTTATCGTCCTTTACTACGTGCGGGTTTCCGGAAATTACTTCGCTGACTGCGTCGAATTTTACAGCAGATAATGTAATCCTACTGTTTGAAAGGGGAGGAGATGATGGTCATGATCACTATGAAGCGGTTGAGACAGTTAGGGCCAGCTGTAACGCCAACCCTAACTCAGTGATTGAAGTTATTTCAGACATAGCCAATAGAATTGAATCCGAGTCTGAAGTGCTCGCAGCTAAAAACATGCTCCATAGCATTCCGTGGGAATCACTAGATTCCGATAAACTTGCACAGCTACTTCCCGTTTTCGACATTACAGCAACATATTATGAGTCCTACGCGGCAACGATTCACGCACTCGAGTACTTGGTCAGCAAAATTGACAAGGCTCATGTCGCTGAATGCATCGAGCATACTCTCAGCTTAGTTGCACCTGAAAGATTGCTGGCAAGCGTCTCAGACCAAGGTATTTCGAATAGCGTAAAGGTAGATTGGTTTTCCGAGTCACTAAACACCCCATTGGGGCAAGCTGTCAACACTCAAATTTGCTTGCTGGCCAGATGCGAAGAGCTGGGGCTCAGTGAAGGAGGCGCCTCGCTGCTAGGCTCACTTGAGCAGCTCATTAAGGCCTCGTGCAACAACGAGGCCCCGTCAAACATTATATTTGCAGTACTATTCTCGCAGCTAATTTTTTGGGCAACGAATCACATGCCTTTTTATAAGGAGTGTATGGAGCCGGTAGTATTAATTGACGAAACTCCTGGACACATCGGCAGTGTTTGGGGTCTCAGCTGTCTGAATATTTCAAGTCGCCAAACATGGCACTCCCTTGGCGAAGTGTGGCTCAAGTTTACGGTTGTGCCTTGTGAAGAGCTCAGCAAGCCATATGAACGTATTAGAAAGTACTGTCTGTTCTCATCAATTCGTTTTGACGAGAAGGAAAGCCGTTCAAAACTGCTTTCATATTTTGGACGTACACCGGCTCTAGTTTCAGATGCGGTTTACGCAATTGTTCATTACCTAAATAGTCTTGACCCAACAGATACCGTGGAAGTCTGGAACAAATGGGCAAAAGATGATCTATTCAACTTGATAGATACCAAGCCAAACTTTGAGCAAGGTGCTCCTTTACTTAGAAGACTAATGACTCTAAATGAGGATGTCGCCTCAGATTGCATTGTGTTCATGGCGCAAAGATGTAAATGGAAACTGGATCGCGCTACCCTGACCATTAAACAACTTAAATCAATAATTACTTGCAACAATGCGAGTGATACGGATGTTTTTAAGGTCATTCTGATGCAGCTTAAATGGGGTAGGCTTTCTCAGTCGAATCAGCAAGCTTGCGTTGATTACATTAATTCAAAAGTCGAGGCTTGCGGTCTTGAAGAGGGCCTGATCGACATGGCAAAGGACGTATACGCTTATAAGAGTATTCCCGTACCGCGAACATCCAACTGGCAAACCGCCAGAGGAGACTAGGGCTTGGCTCGACAGCTGCATCCACGTTGGTCTTTTTGAATCGTATCTTACTGAAGAGCCGTAAAGCATGCGTATGGCGATTGCCTTCCATACAATCGAAAAGTAAAATTGAGCCATGATTACTTTTATCGACATATCTGCCGCTGTTTCTCGCGTGCTGTCTCGCTACGATGTTCGCGAGGCGTATCTTTTTGGCTCTTTTGCCCGCGGTGAGCAGACGCCAGATAGTGATATCGATTTGCGCCTCGTTTGCGGAGACAGCATGACGTTTGGCACGCTATACGAAATCTCCCTTGAACTTGAAGAGGAGCTCGGGCGAGAGGTTGAGATTGTGACTAATCCGCCTGAGCACATGCGTCCGGCTTTCCGCAAAAACATTGAACAGGATGAGGTGCGTCTTTATGAAGCGGCGTAAGCGGGACGCTGAGCTTATCGATGTCATTCTGTCTGATTGCGAGACGCTGACTAAACGTATCGACCATTTTGGCTCTACGGAGAGTTCCTTTGTTTGCGATAGAAGCGAGGAAGGCGAACTTGCCTACGATGCAATCATGAGCCCTGTTTACAGAATCGCTGAGGATGCCCTCCATCTTTCTGATGAAGTCCAATCAGCTTTTCCGGAGTATCCCTGGAATGATATTAGGGGTTTTCGCAACTTCGTAGCGCATGGTTATCGAGAGGTTGATCGATCCCTTGCTTGGAAAGTAATCGTCGATGATATTCCCGAGCTAGAGAAAGCTTTGCGAATCTTTAAGGAGCGTCAGAGCTAATGCGTCGTTGGCTGGCGCGTTGCCCTCGACAGTCTACCGAGCTTCGTCGAAATTGGCCTCCTTTCACCGACTGGCAAAACGATTTACACCTAATTTCGGGGTTCGTTTACAGGTAATTCGTTCGCCACTCGCCCGATCTCGATACACTAATAACTGCTGCTATCAGGTAGTTTTCTGGCGCAGCTTCCATTGGCTCTTGCGAAGATCGGAGCGGTTATGTTTGCTGCCGCGTTCCACACCAGCCGTCACTACATCTTGTTTACTGTCATGGCCTGCCTATGCGTTTTGCTGGGCGGGCCTTCTTATGCCGCGGGCGCGGAGAGCCTGTTCATTGAGGGCGCCACGTACTACGAGCCGGGCGTTTCGGGCCCCGGGTGGGCCTGGACCGATGCCGACCACCTGGAGCTCAACGGCTACACGGGCGAGGCCATCGGCGCGGACGATAACCTTGTGGTGACGCTGACCGGGCAGAACACTGTTGTCGAGACGAGCGCGCCCGACGTGGACATCTCGCGTTGCGGCATGGAAGTGTGGGGCGATTTGACGCTCCGCGGCACCGGGTCGCTGGTGGCCACGGGCTCGCAGTGCGGGATCTACGTGTCGGGGACGCTCGCGGTGGACGGCTGCAAGGTTGACGCGCGGGCCGACGGCGCCAGCATCTCAGAGCGCTCGTGGCCGGCGTGATCGCGGGCGGTCTTGACGTTCGCGGAGGTGGGCGCGTTGTCGCCGCGGGCGCGGGCTCCGGGGCGGGCGTGCGCGCCTATGGCGTGTGTCTGCTGGGCGGGGCTGCTGGCGGTGGCACGGCCGGGCAGCTTGCCGTCGATGCGTCCTGGTTGGATGCGTCGGGCACCGACGGCGGTGTCGCCTGCCTGGGTGGGTCGCTCGCATCCGCGCGCTTTGTGGCGCCTGCGGGCGGGGCCTTTGGCACAGGCGGCGTGGTGGCTGCCGACGGGTCCGTGGCATCGCGTGTGACGATCGAGCCCGTAGATGCAACGACGCCGGCGGGGGAGACCGGTGGGCCCGATGTGCCGGGCGATGGTCTGTCCGCCCCTGGCGCTGACCCCGCTACCGTCGAGCAAGCTACGGATCCGTCGACGATTCCCATGCTGAAGCCCGCGGCCGCGACTAAGACGG
>CAUDCB010000122.1 GCA_958447915.1 uncultured Collinsella sp.
CGGCATTACCACCGACAACGGCCTGACCGACGAGCAGATGGACCGCACGCTCATCGATATCGCCAAGCAGGTGGGCGTCAAGGTCATCGCCACCAACGACTTCCACTACCTGCGCCGCGAGGACGCGCCGGTGCAGGACGTCATCATGTGCATCGGCATGAACGCCAAGGTCGACGACCCCAACCGCATGCGCATGACCGGCTCGGAGTTTTACATGAAGACCGAGGAGGAGATGCGGGCGATGTTCCCGTATTGCCCTGAGGCCTGCGACAACACGCTCGAGATTGCCGACAAGTGCTACGTCGAGCTGGACTGGGACTCCATCATCTTGCCGCGCTTCCCGCTGCTCGATCCCGGCGAGACGCACGAGAGCCAGTTCCGCCGCGAGTGCGAGAAGGGCCTGCGCCAGCACTACGGCGACGACTGGGCCACGCGCGAGATCGGTGGCGTCAACATCAAAGAGCGCTTTGAGTACGAATACAAGGTCATTTGCGACAAGGGCTTTGCCGCGTACTTTTTGATCGTCGCCGAGTACGTGCAATGGGCCAAGGACAACGGCATCGGCGTCGGCCCCGGCCGTGGCTCGGCCGCCGGCGCTATCGTCGCCTACGCCATGAACATCACCGCGTTCGACCCGCTCGAGAACGGCCTGATGTTCGAGAGGTTCCTGTCTCCGCAGCGTACCGAGATGCCCGATATCGATATGGACTTCGACGATGAGCGGCGCCTCGAGGTCGTGGAGCACGTTCGCCAGCTCTACGGCCCCGAGAAGGTCACCCACGTCATCACCTACTCGACCATCAAGGCCAAGCAGGCCATCAACGACGCCGCGCGCGTCCTGGACTACCCGGTCTACATGGGTCAGCGCCTGTCCAAGATGGTCTCGAGCGACCCCAAGGTCAAGCTCAAGCAGGTGCTCGACAAACAACCCGGCAAAGAGGATCTGTATAACCCCGATTTTGCCGAGGCTTATAAAAAGGACGACGACGCTCGCCGCATCATCGACACGGCGCTCTCGATTGAGGGTCTCACCCGTGGCGAGGGCGTGCATGCGTGCGCCGTTCTGATCTGCCGTGACCCCGTCAACGAGCACGTGCCAACCAAGCTCGATACCAAGGGCGGCGTCGAGATTACTCAGTACGAGGGCCATACCGTTGCCGACATGGGCCTGCTCAAGATGGACTTCTTGGGCCTGCGCACGCTGACGGTTATCTCCAAGGCCAAGGCAAACATCAAGAAGAACTTCGGCATCGACATCAAAGAGGAAGAGATTCCCTTTGACGATCCCGAGATCTTTAAGCTCATGGGCTCCGGCCATACCGCCGGCGTCTTCCAGGTCGAGTCCGCCGGCATGACGGCCACGATCAAGAACATGAAGCCCACCGAGTACAAGCACGTCGTAGCATTGATCGCTCTGTACCGCCCGGGCCCGCTGGGCGCCGGCATGGTCTCGTCCTACATCAACCGTATGAACGGCAAGGAGCCGGCGGTCTCCTACGACGACCGTCTGGACGACATCCTGGGCGAAACCTACGGCACCATGGTCTACCAGGAGCAGGTTATGCTCATCTCCGTCGAGATGTGCGGCTTCTCCAAGGGCGAATCGGACTCGCGTATCCGTAAACCCGTGGCTAAGAAGAAGATCAAACTGCTCACGTCGACGGTGCTGCACTGGGAGAATGGCTCGGACGAGACCACCTACGACCACTGGATGAACGGCGCTATCAAGAACAACTACACGCGCGAGGTCGCCCAGAAGATTTGGGACGATGTTCTCGAGTTCGCGTCTTACGCCTTTAACAAGTCGCACTCTGCCGGCTACGCCATCCTGGTTATGCAGACGGCGTGGCTCAAGGCGCACTATCCGCACGAGTACATGGCGGCCGTTCTGACGTCCTATACGGGTAAGACCGACAAAATCGTGCACTACGTCTCGGCATGCCGTCACGACGGCATCCCCGTGCTGTCGCCAGATGTCAACGAGTCCGGCACCGAGTTCACGGCTACCAAGGAGGGCGTGCGCTTTGGTCTGGCCGGCATCCGCGGCGTGGGTACCGGCGTGGCGCAGGCGATTATCGCCGAGCGCGAGGCGGGCGGCCCGTTTAAGACGCTGCACGACTTTGTCGAGCGCGTGGACTCGAGCCAGGCCAACCGTCGCGTAATCGAATCGCTGATCAAGGCAGGCGCCTTCGACTCCACGGGGTATCCGCGTCGCCAGATGATGCACTTTGTGGATAAGAACAACCCCGAGAACATCATCGATGCCGCGATAAAGCGCCAGAAGGACCGCGCGAGCGGCCAGACCTCGTTCTTCGATATGTTTGGCGACGTTGAGGGCTCGGGCTTCGAGGTGAGCGTGCCAGATCCGGACGGCCAGGAATGGGACCGCCACCTCAAGCTGAGCCAGGAGAAAGAGGTTCTGGGCATCTATGTTTCGGACCACCCGCTGCGCCCGTTTGAGTATGCACTAGCCAAGGCGCGTGACTTTTCGTTCTCGCAGATCGACACCGGTTACGAGGTACAAAACCCCACGGGCGGCACCATCAACCAGGAGATTCCCGAGGGCAAGGCGCTGTGGTGGGCCGGTATGGTCTCGAGCGTGTCCAAGCGCGTGACCAAAAACGGCGACCCCATGGGCATCGTGCAGCTCGAGGACATGGAAGGAGAGGCCACCGTCGTGGTGTTCCCCAAGACCTACAAGGAGGCCGAGGGGTACCTGTACGGCGAGGTCGATCCCGAGACAGGCGCGCAGCTGTCCGACGCCTTTGTGCGCATCAAGGGCAAGCTCGAGCGCTCGGACCGCGGTGACCAGATCATCGCGCAGGAGATTGTGCCGCTGGAGCTCAACGAGGAGAATAACAAGCCCAAGGTGTTTGAGGTCATGGTGCCCAACAGCCGCTTTAGCCAGGGCAATATGGCGCGCCTGGCCACGGTGCTCACCGCTAACCCGGGTGGCGATCGCGTGGAGATCTTTATCGAGCAGGTGGACGGGCGCGTGCTGCGCGCCGAGGTGCCTGCCAAGGTCAACGCGCGCTCGATTCCGCTGCTGGCCGAGGCTAAGGCCATCGTGGGTAACCAAGGCCGCGTGACGGTGATCTAAGCTACCCCGGGTGAGATTGGAGGAAGTGATGGCGCAGGGGACGTTTGTGCAGGCGCTTCGCAAAGAGGCGGCGTTGAGCGGCACCTTTATGAAGGGGCGTTCGCTCATGCTTAACGGCGCCGTGCTGTCGATCGAGGGCAGCGGCTCGCGCTTCTCCAAAAACGTGACGGTTGAGGGCTCGGTGCGCGGCTCGCGCGGCGACCTGTACAAGACGCACGTGGCGCTCGACATGGACGAGCACGAGGTTATCGACTACGACTGCGACTGCCCCGCCGCATACCGCTATCCCGGTATGTGTAAGCACGCTATTGCCACGGCGCTGGCGTATTTGGATGCCAGCGGCGCCGAGCCCGTCGAAGGTTTGCGCACGCCGGTTCGCACGTTTACGGCGCAGCCGAAACAGCCCGCGCGCGCCGCGTCCGCCGCGCCGGCCGTCAACCCCAACTTTCCCTTCCCGGCGCCCGTCCCCACGAGCCCGAGCCTTGTGGCGGCGCTTTCCGATCTTTCGGACGCGCGCATGGATGAGCTGGCGAGCATGCGCCGCAAGCTCGCCGGCACAGTCGACCCCGATGCCCCCAAGGCGGTATTGGAGCCCTCGCTGGTGCCGTACTACAATCCGCTGTTTGCCGACCGCTTTAGCTGGGCGCTCGAGCTTCGCATCCGCTGTGGCTCGGTGTCCTACGTGGTCAAGGATATCGACGGCATGGCCGATGCCTATGTCCGAGGCGGCACCTTCTCGTACGGCAAGAAGCTCACGTTTGTCCATACGCCCGAAGCCTTTGACGAGGTTTCGGTGCGCCTGCTCGACCTTGTTGTGGCAACGGTTGTGTATCTGAGCGACATCACGAGTTCGCGTTCGGCGTCGTACGATTTTGCACGCAGCGGCTTTGTCGCCGAGCGCCAGCTGCCGCTGTCCGAGCATGACATCGTATACATGCTGGACTTGCTACCTGGCCGGACCATTTCCTTTGAGCCCGCCTGGTCGCGGGGAACGACAACGCATCGTTCCTATGAGGTAGCGGTTGAGTTGTCGCCGGTGGGGGAGGACGAGGCCTCGGCAAAACAACCGCCGCTCCTTGCCGCCAAGATCGCGCCGGCGGCCGGTGGCAGCTACGACCTGCGCCTGCCCGCCGATATGTACTGCTTTGTCTCGGGCGACGTTGCCTATCTGGTTGACACGCACCGCGCGCGCCGCGCCGATGCGGCGTTTGCCCAGCATGCCGCACCGTTTCTGTCGCGTCTGCTGCCCTGTCGCACGCCGGTCCATATCGCCGTCGAGCAGGTGGGTGAGTTCTGCCGCATGGCGCTGCCCATTTTGCGCGACTACACCGACCTCACCGCGCCCGCCGCGCTCGATACCGTGGCGCCCGAGCCGAGCTTTGCCATGTCAATCGGTGTCGACGACGGGCTCGTGACCTGCAAAATTACGGTTACCTACGGCGACTGGTCGGCAGATCTCTTTGGCCTGGGCGCTCCGGGAAGCCCCTTCGAAGACCAGCGCCCGGGCGTGCCGCCGCGCGACGAGGTGGCAGAGTTTCGCGTTATGGACACGGCTGCCATGTACTTCGATTTCCACGAGGGCGGCCTGGCGTTTGAGGAACGCGATGACGAGAGCCTGTTCTGCCTGCTTACCGAGGGCCTGTCTGCCCTGTCCGAGCTGGGCGAGGTCATGCTCAGCGACCGCCTGCGCCAGATCTCGGTGCGCCCTGCGCCCAAGCTTTCGGTGCGCGCGACCGTCAAGAGCAACCTGCTCGATGTCGAACTGGGCGCGAGCGGTCTTTCGGCGGCAGATCTTGCCATCTATCTCGACTCCTACAAGCGTCATCAGACGTTTGCGCGCCTGACGTCCGGCGACATCGTACGCCTGGATGAGGGGGCGCGCGCCGCGTTTGGTCTTGCCGAGGACCTGGGTGTCGATGCCGTCGATCTGCTCGATGGCGTGTCGCTTCTCGCGTCGAGTACCCTGTTCGTCGACAGCATGCTCGCGCGCACGCCCGCGCTCGAAGCCGATCGCGACGCTGCGTTCCGCCGCACCGTCGAGCGCCTGGATACGCTCGGCAAGATGGACTTTACGGTGCCGGCATCTCTCAAGGCCACGCTACGTGGCTACCAGGTCGATGGCTACCAGTGGCTCGGCTCGCTCGAGCACCTGGGCCTCGGCGGCATTTTGGCCGACGACATGGGCCTGGGCAAAACCCTGCAGATGATCGCGCATATCCTGGCGCGCGTGGAAGCGGGAGACGCCAAGCCCACGCTCGTGGTATGCCCCGCGTCGCTCGTGTATAACTGGACTGCCGAGCTGGAGCGCTTCGCGCCTTCGCTCGACGTGTGCGCCATTGTGGACGCCAAGGCTCAACGCCGCGTGCAGATCGCCGGCGTGGCCGAGCATAACGTGGTCGTGACGTCATACGACCTCATGCGCCGCGATATCGACGAGTATGCCGAGCAGGACTTTGCCCGCGTCGTGCTCGACGAGGCCCAGTACATTAAAAACCCGCTCACGCAGGTGGCGTGCGCCGCCAAGCGCTTGCCGGCCGGCGTGCGCTTTGCCCTGACGGGCACGCCCATCGAAAACCGCCTGTCCGAGCTCTGGAGCATCTTCGACTTCTTGATGCCGGGCCTTTTGGGGACGCGCGAGTCGTTTGCCAAGCGCTTTGAGAGCCCCGTCGAGCATGCCGAGGGCGATAGCGCCGCTCGCCTACAGTCGCTCGTGTCGCCGTTTGTGCTGCGCCGTGTTAAGGAAGACGTGGTGGCCGACCTGCCCGAGAAGATCGAGGACACCGTCATGGCACAGCTCACCGGCGAGCAGCGCAAGCTCTACCTGGCCAACCAGGACCGCATCGCCCAGCAGGTGCAGCATCGTGAGGCATCCGAGTTTAAGAAGGACAAGCTCAAGGTGCTCGCCGAGCTCACCAAACTGCGCCAGATCTGCTGTGACCCACACC
>CAUDCB010000123.1 GCA_958447915.1 uncultured Collinsella sp.
ACCCGGAATTCGATGCCAGAACGGGATATGCTTTCCGAATCGCCTTCAGGCGGAAATTGCATCCCATTCTGAGTCTTCATTCTGGGACACGCTTTCCGCAAGGAGCTTCGTCAGGAAAGCGCATCCCGTTCCGAGCTCCTATTCCGGGACGCACTTTCCGGTTGTCATTCACTTGGAAACTGCATTCCTGTTTGAGCGTCCAGACTAGGAAGCGCTTTCCGTTGGCGTGGTCGTTGGGAAAACGCGGCCCAGATAGGGGGATGCGATCTGGCGATGCGTGGCCTAGCAGCTCCTACAGGTCCACCTCGTTGAGCCATGTCGGCAGCGCGGTCTGCCGGATGCCTGCCGTCTGCAGCTTTTTGGCGAGCATTCCTGCCGAGCGGACCTCGTTCATGGTAAAGCGCAGCAGAGGGTGACCGTAGAGCGATAGGTGCGCCTCGCGCTGTCGTTCGGCAACGAGCGCCTCGGCGGTGGTGCGTCCGGCCAGCATGGTCTGGTCGGTATATTTGATGAGCCCGTCGAGCTCGCCCAGCGTGAGTTCCCGCGCCTGGCGCTCCCAGGCAAAGTCCGTTCGTATGGGCTTGGCCGAATCGAAGGGGTCCGTCAGCTCGTATTGAAGCCAGTCGGGCGCAAAGCCCGTCTCGATCATGACGGCGCGGGCGACTGATTCCCCGCCGCTCTCGGCACGTGCATCTGCATATTGCAGCGTGGTGAGGGACGTCCGCACCGCGCGACCGTTGCGAGCACCCGCCCGTTTTTCGACTGCCTCCATCAGCTGCTCCCGCGTAAGGCCGAGCTTTGAGATCGCCGAATCGGCAATGGGCATGCCGTCGGCAAAACCAGTTTGCAGCAGGCAATCTGTGACCGTTTGGATGGGCGGCGTTACCGATATGCCGGATAGAAGGATTGCTCCGGCCGGCTCGATCTGATGCCGCTGAATATGCGCGCCCGGGCGAGCCGACGGCTTGGTGGCGCTGCAGACATGTACGACATCCAGGTGTCGCCACGAGACCTCGAGCCCCAGCAGACAGGCGGCCGAAAACGAGCAGAACGTCCAATCGGGGTGGATGATCGCAAGGGCGTGGATAATCTCGCAATGGCGTTGCGCTCGGTTGAGTTCATCCCAGCGCGTTTTTCGCGCAAACAACCCCGGCATGGGCGAGACAACCGTGCCGCCGGTGCGCCGAAGGAGCGCTTTTCGGATCGCCGTGCTCGGGGGAATCAGACAGCGCCCCTCTTGTTCGGCTTGAGTGAGCAGTTGGTCGATGAGCTGGTCATTGCAATGGGTCATGAGCTACCGCCTCCTTTTGGGTAGCAAAAACGTATCAGCTGGAACTTGCCGCTCAGCTGACCAAAAGCTGACCAAAATCTAACCATGCAGGTAGATGACCTGCTTTTGGCGACATATTTCTTATTTGAATCGGTGGGCGGTAATCGGCGACCGTGAACGGCAGCTGGATATGAAGTCTTGGTAAGTTTCGGGACGTGTACTTTTTGAAAAAGAGCATTCTATCTGCTGTTTTGTGTTTCTGGATCGCATATTTGAAGGCATGTGATACGGGCTGCGGATCGTCATCTTGTATCTGCGGAAACTGTGTCCCGGAATTTACGTTCGGAATGGGACGCGCTTTCCGGAACAGCCCTCAACCGGAAACTGTGTCCCGGAAATTGGCTCCAGAGTGGGATTCATTTTCCGGATTGGGCCTCAAGCGGAAACTGTGTCCCGGAATGAGCGCTCAGAGTGAGATGCGCTTTCCCAGCGGTGCCTCTACCGGAAACTGTATCCCGGATTCGACGCTCAGAATGGGATTCGTTTTCAGGTAAAGGCCTCAAATGGAACATGCGTCCCAGGACCCGCAACGGCGCCGCCGCGCAACTTTGTGTCCGCACGGACGGCTATGTTTACTGTAATGTAGCCATTCGTGGAAAGGACGGATGCCATGGCAACGGATAAGACCGGTTATGTGAGCGTTGGTGCCCGGATCGAGGATAAGGTCATGCCCGACCGCGTGATCTTTAGCATTGGCTTTGGCGGCCGCTTTGATACCAAGGAGGCGTGCCTGGACGATTACAACGCCGATCGCGCCAAGGTCGCCGCTGCGCTGGCGCCCTTTGGTCTGGATGACGAGTTAACGTGTCGCCGGTACACCTGCTATGCGCAGACGACGCGCAAAAGGGCAATCATCGTGGGCTACGACTACTATGCGTACGGCACGGTTGCCGCGCCTGTCGATTCGATTGATTGTGCGGCTGTGTGGACGGCGCTCAACACCTGCTGATCGCATGCCGACATGAACATTCGATTTGAACTTGCGGATGAGCGCGCGGCGGAGGACGTCCTGATTGCCCGCGCTGTCGAGCGCGCCCGCGGTAATGCGCAGGCGCTCGCTGCGGCCGCGGGGACTAAGCTGGGCGGCATCAAGCATATCTCGTATAACAGCCGGCCGGGGGATTATGGCACGGTATACTGCGCTGCCATGGGCGCTCCCGATGGGGCATCCGGAGGCCTTGGGGAAACGGTGCTGGATCCGGAACCCATCGAGGTTGAGTGCTCCGTGGACGTGGAGTGGTGGCTGGAGTAGTGGACGAGTCGGGCGGGCGTCGAGCTTTCATTACTGAAAAACCATTTGTTAAACCTGACAACCGTGGGTAGAATAAAGTCGACGGCAGCCCAAGTAGAGAAGAGCTGGGCAGCGCCGTTGCTTTGCTTAAGGGGTCAATGCCTTAACGGCGTCGACCCCTCTTTTTACGCTTCGAGCGCTGCTTGAGTGCCTCGGCAAGTCCGATAAGCGCCGTGATGAGCGAGACCAAAGCGGTCAGGAGCTTCACGAAATCAATCAGATCGGTCATGGGCATCACCTCCCGTCGCATGGAGGGCGCTGCCCGGCACATGGAACTGCCGTCAACAACAGCTATCTTATCAAATTACAGCATAATATACGAATATATGTTCGCTTATATTGGAGCTGCGAGCTGATGGGCGAGGACGTTCTGGAAAAGCTCGTGTACCGAAGCGAGCTCTTTAGGCGCCAGCATAAAAGCTATGTGCTCTTCTCGAAGCGCGGCTTTACGCAGGGATGTCGGGATGCTGCGGAGAGTAGGGGAGACGTCAAGCTGATCTCGTTTGCCGAGATGTGAGGGCGGGGATAATGAAGCGCGTCCTGATTTGATGCTGGGAATGGGATGTGCTTTCCTTTTGCGACCTTTGGCGGAAAGTGTGTCCCAGATTTCGGCCCCAGAGTGGGATGCCGTTTCCGGATCGGCCCTCAGGCGGAAACTACAACCCGGAATTTGGCTCCAAAACGGGATACGCTTTCCCGGTGGCATCTCTAGCGGAAACTGCATCCCGGAATGAGCTCTCGGAACGGGACACGCTTTCCCATCGGGGCTTCAAACGGAAACCGTGTCCCGGAATCGAGCCTCAGGGTGGGACGCATTTTCCGGTAGAGGCCTGGGACGGAAGGCGTGTCCCAGAATCCGGCTAATCCGATGGCCAGGTGGTTGAGCGAGCGAGCTCCGAGGCTCCATTACTGAAAATTCATTTGTTAAACCTGGCAACCGTGGGTAGAATAAAGTCGACGGCAGCCCAAGGGTGATAGCTGGGCAGCGCCGTTACTTAGTTCAAGGGGTCAATGCCTTAACGGCGTCGACCCCTCTTCTTTTGCTTCGTACGCTGCTTAAGTGCCTCGGAAAGTCCGATAAGCGCCGTGAGGAGCGAGACCAAAGCGGTCAGGAGCTTCACGAAATCAATCAGATCGGTCATGGGCATCACCTCCCGTCGCATGGAGGGCGCTGCCCGGCACATGGAACTGCCGTCAACAACTGCCATTCTATCAAAGCGCGGTCATAAATACGAATATATGTTCGATAATAACAGCAACGTGATTCTCTCGAATAGCAGCCTTTCGTGAGGGCGGCAGAAGACGGCGCTGGGCGATTGGGGATAGACGCGCAGGTCTTCGTCACCGAAAGCCCGTTTGATTAACCAGCCCTCTGTAGGTACACTGCATATTGATGGGCCCGGGATGACCTCTGATTCAAGTCACCGGGCCTAAATCTTCTTCATGCATTTGAATAGAGCGGGCGACTCTCTTGGGGTCGTTTGCATGGCGTGTGCTTGGCGCATGGTATTGCGCCCCGCTTTCATGTCCGCACGGGCGCCTATCCTTACGGCAATGTAGCCGCCTATGTAGCAAGCGGCAGGCAACGGAGAAAGGCCCTAACCGTGTCAGCTGAAAAGACGCCGTGTATCTCGGCTATCGATACGACGAACTTTGCGCGCCAGATCGTGCTGGACTTTGAGTTTGCGCCGGTGCCAAAGCAGCGTCAGCGCCGTGGGCTGCGCAATGAGATTATCGAGGTTGGCGCTGTCAAACTCGATTACCACGGCAACGTTATGGGCGAGTTCTCGCAGTTTGTGCAGACAGAATTTACCGAAGGCGTTGCGTTCCCCGTCCGCGAGCTTACAGGGATATCGCCCGTGCCCGCCGCGATGGCCGATCCGCTCTATGTGGTGATCAAAAGGCTCGGCGATTGGATTGGCCGCTACTCCGCCCAGGTGGTTTGCTGGAGCGGGACGGACCGTCGACAGCTTTTGACCGAGTGCCAGGCAAAACACATCGGCCTTGCCGCATTTCCGACGGACTGGGCTGACCTGCAGGCGTTTTACACCTCGATCATGGACGTGGGCAGCCACGGGCGCGTCTCGTTGGGCGACGCGGCAACGTGGTTTGGCATCGAGTTCGACGAGTCGACAGGCCACGCCCACAGCGCCCTTGCCGATGCGCGCGTAACCGCCAAGTTGCTCAAGCAGATGATGGACGGGGACTACCGTGTGAGCCCGCACGCCCAGGAGATCCGCCAGCGTTGGGGGATGGGCGAGCGAGCCCAGACGCGCCTCTCCAGCAAGTGCCCCGAGCTGGGCGACCTGCTGCTAAAGCTGAAGGCGGCGGGGAGGTAGGGGGGGACTCCGGGAATGACCTCTGACTCAAGTCACCGGGGCTCTTTTTGCTTTCTTTGGAGCTTTCTCACGGGGCTGACTTTACTTCGTCTCATTTCGTATAAGGCGGCTGCTAGATTGCATAGTGATGATAAAATTAATCAATTCAACATCAGTAGCTGTCGCTTTGCGCAATGAGGGGTTCCGAGACGTATGAACGAGTCTGACACACGGCTTAAACTCATTGATCCTGCGATTATGAAGTCGTGGGATCGCAATACCCAAGTCTTCACTGAGTATTTCTTTACCAGCGGCGAGATCGTTGTGCGCGGAAGCATGGTCACCCGTAAAGACAAGAAGAAGGCTGACTACCTTCTGATGTATGCCCCGGGCATTCCTATCGCAATCGTCGAGGCCAAGGATACGGAGCACACCGTTGATGCCGGTCTCCAACAGGGGATGGGATATGCCCAGCTGCTCGATATTCCGTTTGCGTACAGCTCAAACGGAAAGGGTTTTGTTGAACACGATTTTCTTACCGGGAAAGAGCGCACTTTTGCCATGGACGAGTTCCCCACTCCGGCGGAACTCTGGACACGATACTCAAAAGCTAAGGGGCTTGAGCATCCGTATAGCCAGGAGATTGTGACCGCTCCGTATTACCAAGAGCACGGCGGCAATCATCCTCGCTACTATCAGTGCATCGCCATTAATCGTACGCTTGAAGCTATTGCGCGAGGCAAGAATCGCATCTTGCTCGTTATGGCGACGGGAACGGGAAAGACTTTTACGGCCTTTCAAATCGTTCATCGCTTGCGACAGACTACCGAGGTTCGTAAGGTTCTCTATCTGGCGGACCGCAATATTCTTGTCGATCAGACCATAGACGGCGATTTCAAGCCTCTCAAGAGGGTTACAACCAAGGTCGTAGGTCGAAAGCTCGACTCTGCTTACGAGGTCTATTTCTCGCTCTACCAACAGCTTGTTGGTGAAAACGGTGAGGAAATATTCCGCGAGTTCGACGCGGAATTCTTCGACTTGATTATCGTTGACGAGTGCCATCGCGGAAGCGCCGCGGCGGACTCTGCATGGCGTAAGG
>CAUDCB010000124.1 GCA_958447915.1 uncultured Collinsella sp.
GAGCGATTCGGGCCCGCTTTTGGGGCCTGCCGGAAACCCGGTGGTCAAAAAAGGGCAAATATTAGTACTGCTACCAGTTTAGTGGCAGCCAAATGGCCTCCAAAATCGGTGCCAGCGGCCAAAAGTGCATCGATTTTCGTCCTTCAGAGTCGTGATCGGGCTCCAAACAAGGCGATTTTGCTGCTCTGGACCGGAAAATCGATGCTACCAATTTGGTGACAGTACTCATATTTGGCCTTTTTTGACCACTGCCCCTTGGTCCAGGACAAAACGGGCTGCTCGAATCTTGGGGCGGGTCCATTTTCAACTATCCTCAGCTTGCCAGTTCGAAAATGGACCCGCCCCAAGATTGAATCTTTATTCCAACTTTACACCTGGCTTTACAGCTGTCTTGTCAGCTGTAAAGCCAGGTGTCATACTAAAGCCCCAAGATTCGCCAAAAGAGAGGGGCCTTGATGGCACAGAGCGCGAACATGGATGCATCGGAGCTTGCACGCGATATCGCGGCCGGCCTAGCATCGGCAACGACGGCAACGGAGCGCGCGGCACTGGTGCCCGCAGAGCTCGTCGAGGCCATTCAGCAACTAAAAACCCAACGTGACGCGGTGATCCTGGCGCACTACTATGTGGCGCCCGAGGTCCAGGCCGTTGCCGATTACGTCGGCGACAGCTTTTACCTGGCAAAGCTCGCCAAGAGCCTGCCGCAGCAGACTATCGTGCTGTGCGGCGTGGAGTTTATGGGCGAGAGCGCCAAGCTGCTCAATCCCACCAAGACCGTGCTGCTGCCCGAGCCGGGCGCGGACTGTCCCATGGCGCACATGGTCAAGCGCGAGACGGTCGACGCGGCGCGCGCCGAGTATGGCGACGACCTGGCCGTGGTGTGCTACGTCAACTCGACGGTCGAGATCAAGAGCTGGAGTGACGTGTGCGTCACCAGCTCCAACGCCGTCAAGATCGTCTCCGAGCTGCCGCAGCAGCACATCTTGTTCATTCCCGATCAGAACCTGGGCCGCTTTGTGGCCGAGCAGGTGCCCCAAAAGCACGTCATTCTCAACAACGGCTACTGCCCGCGTCATCACATCATCACCGTCGAGCAGATCGTCGACGCGCAGGAGGCGCATCCCGACGCGCTCGTGCTGGCGCACCCCGAGTGCAAGGCCGACGTCCTGGCCGAGGCCGACTACATCGGCTCCACTGCCGGCATCATCAAATATGCCGAGGAGTCGGACGCGAGCGAGTTCATCATCGTGACGGTCCGCGGCGTGCTCTACGAGCTCGAGCGCCGCTGCCAGGGCACCGGCAAGAAGTTCTACTTCCCTGCGGTGCAGCCCACCTGCGTCAACATGGATCTCATCACGCTTGAAAAGCTCGTACGCTGCCTAGAGACGGGCGAGGGCGAGGTGCAGATTGGCGTGTCGGACGAGGCCGCCGATCAGGCCAAGCTCACGCTCGACCGCATGCTCGAGTACGCGGCGCGCTAAGCCAATGTGACATGAGGGGCCATCCCTTATGCCACATTACAAGGGAGAGGATTCCTGTGGAAACCAAACAATACTCCGACATGGAGTGCGACGTCGTCATTGCCGGTTGCGGCGTGGCGGGCCTGTATGCGGCTCTCAATCTGCCGACGAGCACGCGCGTAATCATGCTCTCCAAGGGCGCCGTCGACGAGTGCGATTCGATGCTCGCGCAGGGCGGTGTCTGCGTGCTGCCCGAAGGCTCTGACTACGATGCCTTCTTTGAGGACACCATGCACGCCGGCCATTACGAGAACCGCCGCGAGAGTGTTGACATCATGATTCGCTCGAGCCGTTCGGTCATCAATGACCTGCTGGCCATGGGCGTGGACTTTGAGCGCAAGGCCGACGGCAGCCTCGACTTTACCCGCGAGGGCGCGCACAGCCGCCTGCGCATCGCCTTCCATGCCGATATTACGGGCAAGGAGATTACGACCAAACTGCTCCAGGCTGTCCGCAAGCTGGACAACGTGCAGATTCTCGAACACGTTGCCATGACCGATATCCTGACCGCCGAGCGCGATGGCGCCACGGTGTGCACCGGCGTCGTCGCCGTTGCCGTGGATGAGGGCGATTCAGCTCGCCCTGCCGACGAGCTGGCAAATGCCGTCGAGGGCGTGCATACTGGCGAGCCGTTTGAGATTCATGCTCGCCATACGCTGTGGGCGACAGGTGGCATCGGCGGCGTGTACGATCACTCCACCAACTACCCGCAGCTCACCGGTGACGCCTGCTACATCGCGCAGGAGCACGGCATCACGATGGAGCACCTGGACTACGTGCAGATCCACCCCACGGGCCTGTTTTCGCCGCAGCCGGGTCGTACGTTCCTAATCAGCGAGAGCTGCCGCGGCGAAGGCGCGATTTTGCTCAACGCCGCCGGCGAGCGCTTTACCGACGAGCTGCAGCCGCGCGATGTTGTCGCCGCCGCTATTCGCGAGCAGATGAAGCAGGACGGCACCGAGCACGAGTGGCTGAGCTTTGCCCCCGTCGAGCGCGACGTGGTGACCGGGCATTTTGCCAACATCCGTGCGCGCTGCCTGGAGGACGGACGCGACATCCTGGACGAGCCCATCCCTGTCACACCCACGCAGCACTACTTTATGGGCGGCGTATGGGTCGACAAGGACGGCCGCACCTCGATGCCCGAGCTCTACGCCGCCGGCGAGACGGCCTGCAATGGCGTGCACGGCAAGAATCGCCTAGCTTCCAACAGCTTGCTCGAATCCCTAGTCTGGGGTCGCCGCGCCGCGTGGCGTATGCGCACCGGCGAGTCGCTTACCGTGGAGCAGGCGGGCGAGCCCGCGCTCGATGGCCGTCATCGCGCCCTGAGCGCCGACACCCTGGCAATCGATGATTTGGCCCGTGCCGCCGGCACGCAGGCCGTGGAGGAGTAGACCATGAATCCCATTACTATGAAACTCGTCGTCGATGATCTGATTCTGCAGGCTCTGCGCGAGGACATTACGTTTGAGGACGTGAGCACGGCGAGCGTGTGCCCCACGGCGCGCCCCGCCACGGTGGAGCTCATCGCCAAGGCCGACGGCATCATTGCCGGCCTGGATGTGTTCGCCCGCACCTTTGAGCTGCTGGATTCGCAGAGCTCGGTGCTGTTTGATGTTGCCGACGGTGACGAGGTGCACGCCGGCGACCACGTGGGCCAGGTGCGCGGCGACGCGCGCGTGCTGCTTTCGGGCGAGCGCGTGGCGCTCAACTATCTGCAGCGCATGAGCGGTATCGCTACCTACACGCACAACATGGCAGCGGCGCTCGAAGGCACCAAGACCGTGCTTGTCGACACGCGCAAGACCACGCCGGGCATGCGTGTCTTCGAGAAGGCCGCAGTCGAGATCGGCGGCGGCAGCAACCACCGTTACAACCTGTCGACGGCCGTCATGCTCAAGGACAACCACATCGACGCCGCCGGCGGCGTGATGCGTGCGATCGAGATGGCGCGCGCCCATGCATCGTTTACCACGACGGTCGAGATCGAGTGCGAGAACCTGGACATGGTGCGCGAGGCCGTGGAAGCCGGCGCCGACATCATCATGTTCGACAACATGACCCACGACGACATGGCTGCCGCGATTGAGCTTATCGATGGCCGCGCCAAGACCGAGTGCTCGGGCAACGTGGACGCCAGCAATATCCGCGTGCTCGCCGACCTGGGCGTTGACTTTATTAGCTCGGGGGCGTTGACCCACTCTGCGCCGATTCTCGACCTTTCGCTTAAGCACCTGCGTCTGCTGGACGGTAAATAATGGACGCCCGCGAGCGTCGCCGTGCCATCATGGGCGTGCTCGAGGGAGCCACGGGGCCCGTTTCGGGCAGCGCGCTTGCCCGCGAGGTTGGCGTGAGCCGTCAGGTCGTGGTTCAGGACATTGCCCTGCTGCGCGCCGATGGGCACGATATCGTGGCGACCAATCGCGGCTACGTGCTGCAGGAGGCCCCCAGCAGCCCCGCCGTGCCCACGCGCTTGGTCAAGGTTCGCCACAGCGTGGAGCAGGCAGGCGATGAGCTCACGAGTATCGTCGACGCCGGAGGCGCCGTGCTCAACGTGATCGTCAATCACCGCGTGTACGGTAAGATCACGGCCGACCTGGACATCCGCAATCGTCGCGATGTTGAGCGCTACCTGCACGATATCGAGAGCGGCAAGAGCTTTCCGCTACTAACGGTGACGAGTGGTTACCACTTCCATCGCATTGCGGCAGAGGATGAGCAAACCCTCGACGAGATCGAGACCATGCTCAAGGAGAAGGGCTACTTGGCGGACCTAATGCCCTATGAGGACGATCTCTCTTAGCCGACGCCATATCTATAAGTTGCGGTGAAATAGTTCCTAAAATGGGCATCGAAGCTATGAAACAGGAACTATTCCACCGCAACTGCCAAGAGCACGTCCCAAATTAGCTGCCCACACATGCAAAAGGAGACCTCCGCGGCGATGCGGAGGCCTCCTTTTTGTGCACGGTGTACTTGTGAGTGTGCAAGTGGGGGGGGGTTGTTACTCCTCGACGATCTCGGTGATCGCGCCGGCGGGGCAAGCGTCCTGGCAAGCGCCACAGGCGACGCAGGAGTCCTCGTCAGCGACGGTAGCGACGTCCTGGAGCTCCAGAACGCCAGCGGGGCAGGAGTCGACGCAAACGCCACAAGCGATGCACTCGTCGGCATCAATTACGGGATGAGCCATGGTAGTTTCCTCTCTGTTGACCGACGCTACAGGCGATGCGCGCCGGTTTGATTCGGGCAAAAACATACCACGGGAGCGACCGTTTGCAATACCCTCTGACCGGCATCTTCATACCGTTCGCCGAGTATGCCACGGCTTACTAAAAAACATGCAGGTGAGGCCGTTGAGCTGCGCAAATGTTAGCTACAGGTGACTTGAAATAAAGGGCGATTGAGCGTGCTTGTGGAAAGCGCATCCCAATATTTGGCCGAAAAACGGGTCGAACTTTCCCCAGGGAAGCCCGGGGCCGCCATGTGCGCTCCCAAGCCCAAACCTCAGTCATCTCTACATAGATCTCAATAGATCTGCCGAGAACTCAAACAGTGCATCTACCTGCGCATTTGAGAACCTAAACTCTCAGAGATAAGAAATCTTATATGAATTGACTTAGATTTTGTATATTCCGGCCCATAAGGGGATACACTACATCCTGAAAGACAAGCCGAAGCGCCACACGACAGACCGTCGAGGCGGCGCGAACGCAAAAGAGAGAGGGAATTTCTAATGAGTAAGATTCTTGGTATCGACCTTGGTACTACTAACTCCGCAATGGCCGTCCTCGAGGGCGGTTCTCCGACCATTATCGTGAACGCCGAGGGCGACCGCACCACCCCGTCCGTTGTTGGCTTCCGTGCCGACGGCGACCGCGTCGTGGGTAAGGCCGCTAAGAACCAGGCTGTCACCAACCCCAAGAACACCGTGTTTTCCATCAAGCGCTTCATGGGCCGCAAGTACTCCGAGTGCACCTCCGAGATCAAGACCGTGCCGTATGAGGTCAAGGAGGGCCAGGGTGGCCGTGCCGTCGTCGATATCGAGGGCAAGGATTATACCGCCGAGCAGGTGAGCGCCATGACGCTCGCAAAGATGAAGGCCGACGCCGAGAAGTATCTGGGCGAGACCGTCACCGACGCCGTCATCACCGTCCCGGCCTACTTCAACGACGCCCAGCGTCAGGCCACCAAGGATGCCGGTAAGATCGCCGGCCTCAACGTCAAGCGTATCGTCAACGAGCCGACCGCTGCTGCTCTGGCCTATGGCCTGGACAAGCAGGGCACCGACCAGCGCATTCTGGTCTTCGACCTGGGCGGCGGCACCTTCGACGTCTCCATCCTTGACCTCGCCGACGGCGTGTTTGAGGTTCTGTCCACCTCGGGCGACAACCACCTGGGCGGCGACGACTGGGATCAGCGCGTCATCGACTGGATGGCCGATAAGTTCCAGCAGGAGAACGGTGTCGACCTGCGTCAGGACCCCATGGCCCTGCAG
>CAUDCB010000125.1 GCA_958447915.1 uncultured Collinsella sp.
CGATAAGCTCGCCGGCGTGGCTTCCACGTTTGGCGCCAAGGGCCTGGCCTGGATCGCATTCCGCGAGGACGGCTCCATCAACAGCCCCATCGTCAAGTTCTTCTCGGACGAGGAGATGGCGGCTCTGCGCGAGCGCATGGACGTCGAGCCCGGCGACCTTGTGATGTTCGCCGCCGGCCCGCGCCTGCTCTCTGACGAGATCCTGGGCGGCATGCGTTCCCACATGGCCAACGCGCTCGAGATCAAGCGTGAGGGCCACGACTTCCTGTGGGTCGTCAACTTCCCGCTGTTCCACTGGGATGAGGACCGCAAGGCCTATGCTGCCGAGCACCAGCCCTTCACCCTGCCGACCGAGACCGACATCGCCAAGATCGAGGCCGACCCGCTGGCGGCCGGTTCTTGCACCTACGACTTTGTCATGGACGGCTTTGAGGCCGGCGGCGGTGGTATGCGTATCCACAACGCCGAGATGCAGATGTCCATGCTCAAGCTCCTGGGCTTTACCGAGGAGCGCGCCGAGTCTCAGTTTGGCTTCCTCATGGAGGCGCTCAAGTTTGGTGCGCCCCCGATGGGCGGCTTCGCCCTGGGCCTGGACCGCGTGTGCATGCTGCTCACCGGCTCCGACTCCATCCGCGACGTCATGGCGTTCCCCAAGACGGCCAGCGGCTCCGACCTCATGTCGGGCGCCCCGAGTGCCGTTTCTGGCGCCCAGCTCAAGGACGTCAGCCTGCGCCTGATGTAGGCGAACAGCTACATAGTGCCTGTAACGAGGGAAGGACGTGTGCCTTCCCTCGTTTTTTATGCGCCGAGGTTGTGATGGCATGGGGTGACCGGACGTCGCGGAAAGTGCATCCCGGAATCTGCGTCCGGAATGGGTCGCGCTTTCCCAAAGGGGTCCTCTGGGAAAGCGCGACCCAGAATTCGGCAAAATAATGGGGCACAGTTTCCGGTTGAGCTGTCTAACGGAAACTGTGCCCCAGAATGAGCGCTCAAAACGGGGCAGGCTTTCCGCAACAACTGTCTGGCGGAAAGCCTGCCCCAGTTTCTTATAGCGAGTCTCTCTGGATCAGCTGCATGTGCATCACGGAGGTGGTGGGCTCGGCACCCTTGATCATGTCGAGCGCAATGTTGGCGGCCATGTGGCCTTCTTCGCGCAGGGGCTGGCGGACAGTCGTGAGCGCGGGGACGCAGCGCGTCGCAATCTCGTGATCGTCGAAGCCGACGACAGAAACGTCCGCAGGAACGGATAGGCCTGCCTCGTTGAGTGCGGTGATGACGCCAGCCGCGATACGGTCCGATCCGCAGAGCACGCCATCGAAAGCAATCTCGCGCGCGAGAATCTGGTGCATGGCCTGATAGCCGTCTCCGTTGTTCCAGCCGGTATAGATAACGTTTGCGTCTGGGAGGTCTTCGCCCAAGACGGCACGGTAGCCGCGCAGGCGGTCGACAACAGCGGGGTTGTCTTGCGGTCCCAACACGGCGACGATATCTTTGCGTCCGCGTTCCTTCATGGCGAGTGCCGCAAAGTGTCCGCCCTCTTCGTCGTCAGAGTAGACTGTCGAGAACACATCGCGATAGGGGTGGCCCTCGAGCTGGCCGCACAACACGGTGGGTACGCCCAGCTCGCGCAGCACCTCGAGCAGCTCGCTGCCCTTGTAGGGGGAGACGTCGATCACGGCGTCGAACGAGCGGCGCTCAAAGTGCTCGCGTGCGCGGTTGCGCTCATGCGTAGAAGACGCCTGCAAGATAACGGGCAGATAGGACGACTCCGACAGTTCCTCGGTAATGCCGCTCAAAAACTCGCTATAGGTGGGGTCGCTGAAGAGTTCACTTAGGGGCTCGGTCACGAGCACGGCGATGATTTCCGTGCGCCCGACAGCGAGCGCTCGGCCACGAGCGTTGGGGACAAAATTGACTTCCTTGGCCGCCGCGCGGACGCGCTTTTTGGTTTCCTCGCTAATGCGGGGCGAATCGTTGAGAGCGCGCGATGCCGTGGAGCGCGACACGCCGGCAGCTGCGGCAACCTCGGCAAGCGTAGGTGCGGTGCGAACTGGTTGGGTCATGGCGTCTCCTGGAAAATGCGGTCGATGTTGCCACTGATACGGGCTGGTGCGGATACAGCTTACTATAGTGCGCCTGAACAGCGTTCATGATATCCGGCCACTGGTGGCATTTCACGTTCAAGCTGCTGTTGAACATGGCTTGCACGGGCGGGGCATAGATGGGCGCGGCCGTTGTCCGCCGCCTGAGAATGCTGTTTTGCGCTGAGTTTCGATACTCAGGGTGACATAAGTGTCGTGGTTGTACAACCGGTTGCACCGTTAACCCGGCGAAATCGACCGTTCAGCGGACAACCGGTTGCACAGTTTTTTGCATCGCCCGTAAGATAAGGACAACCGGTTGCACAAGAATCACTACGATGACGAAGGAGCATCACCATGGACGCCATTAACGATTGGGAAAACCAAGCGCTCACCCACAGGAATCGCCTGGCACCCCATGCGTACTTTATGGGTTACGAGACCGCCGATCTCGCTGCAACGTACAGCCGAGAGCTTTCGCGCGGGTTTGTCCAGCTGTCCGGCTCGTGGCAGTTCCGCCTCTTTGAGAGGCCTGCTGCCGTTTCCAACGAGGAGCTCTCTACGTACGAGCCCGAGTGGGATCACGTGGAGGTTCCGCACCTGTGGCAGGTGGATGGCTATGGCAACCTTGCCTACACCGACGAGGGTTTCCCGTTCCCGGTGGATCAGCCGTTCGTTCCCTCCGACGACCCCACGGGCGTCTACCAGCGCATCGTCAACCTTCCCGCCGTGCCTGCCGGCGCTCGCGAGATCATTCGCTTTGACGGCATCGAGAGCTATGGTGAGCTGTACGTCAACGGTCAGTTTATCGGCATGACCAAGGGCTCGCGCCTGTCTGCCGAGTTCGACGTGACCGACGCGCTCGTCGAGGGCGACAACCTGTTTGCGGTCAAGGTCCTGCAGTACAGCGATGGCAGCTATATCGAGGATCAGGACATGTGGTGGGCCTCGGGCATCTTCCGCGATGTGTACCTTATGCAGCGTCCCGCCGCGCACCTGGTCGACTTTAGGTTCCGCACGCACCGCGAGGGCGATGCCGCTCTGATCACGCTCGATACGGTGGCCGAGGGCGCTTCCCGCGTCGTGTTTACGCTCAGCGATGGCGAGAACGTGGTCGCTACGGGCGAGTGCGTCGATGGCCATGCCGAGTGCAGCGTTGCCGATGCCCACTTCTGGAACCCCGAGGACCCCTTCCTCTATGACCTTACGTTTGAGGTCTACGACGGCGACGAGGTCAGCGAGTACGTTCCGCATCACCAGGGACTTGCCGAGGTGACGGTCGAGGGCAATCATATCTACCTCAACGGCACTTACTTTAAGATGCATGGCGTCAACCGCCACGATCACGACGATCACAAGGGTCGCGCCGTGGGCCTCGATCGCATGCGCCGCGACCTGGAGCTCATGAAGCGGCACAACATCAACGCGGTGCGCACCTCTCACTATGCCAATGACCCGCGCTTCTACGAGCTGTGTGATGAGTATGGCATCATGCTGGTCGCCGAGACCGATATGGAGAGCCACGGCTTCGAGAATATCGGCAACATCGCCCTGGTCACCGACGATCCGGCATGGGAGCCGGCCTACGTCGACCGCATTGAGCGCCTGGTGATGCAGGAGCGCAACCACGCCTGCATCATTATGTGGTCGATGGGCAACGAGAGCGGCTATGGCTGCAACATCCGCGCGATGTACGCCAAGGCTCACGAGCTCGATGATCGTCCGGTCCATTACGAGGAGGACCGCAACGCCGATACCGTCGACGTCATTTCCACGATGTACTCCCGTGTGTCGCAGATGAACGACTTTGGCGAGCATCCGTTCCCCAAGCCGCGCATCAACTGCGAGTACGGCCACTCCATGGGCAATGGCCCCGGAGGCCTGTCCGAGTACCAGGAGGTCTTTGATCGTTGGGATTGCATCCAGGGCCAGTTCATTTGGGAATGGTGCGACCACGGTTTGGCTGCTGTGACCGAGGACGGCGTTGCCTACGACATGTATGGCGGCGACAACGGCGACTACCCCAACAACAGCAACTTCTGCATCGATGGCATGGTGTTCCCCTGGCAGCAGCCGAGCCCGGGCCTTACCGAGTACGGCCAGGTCATCTGCCCGGTCCGCATGGCTTATGACGCCGAGGCAGGCGAGCTGACCGTCACCAACAAGCGTTGGTTCACCACCCTCGAGGATGTCTGCCTGTCGGCCGAGACCCTGGTGGACGGCGACGTGGCCTGCCGCAAGACGCTCATGCCCGGCGCGGTTGCCCCCGGCGAGTCCGTCCAGCTGCCGCTGGCGATTCGCGAGGCCGCAGTGGGCGAGACCCTGCTGACCGTGCGCGCCTACACCATGGCCGCTCACGTCTGGTGCGAGCCGATGTTCCAGCTGGGCGCAAGCCAGTTTGCCATCGCAAACCATCCGGCGCCGGCCATCGTGCCCCCCGCTCGTCCTGAGCTTACGGTTGAGGAGACCGAGCAGGAGATCCGCATCCACTCCCTCAACGGCGAGCTGACCTTCAGCAAAGTCAACGGTACCGTGAGCGAGTGGAAGGCATCCGGCCGCGACGTAATGGCCTCTGGTCCCCAGGTTGGTTTTTGGCATCCGCTCGTCGATAACCATGCCCAGGAGTATGACTCACTGTGGAAGGACAACTTCATCGATGTGATGCAGACGTCTACCCGCAAGGTTTCTTGGAAGCAGGATGGCAATGCGGTCGTCGTTACCGTGAGCCAGCGTATCGCTCCTCCCGTCCGCGCGTTCGGCATGCGCGTCGAGCTCGTCTACACCGTGCTTCCGAGCGGTCGCGTCGACCTCAAGGTTTCCGGCGAGCCCTACGGCGATTACTCGGATATCATCCCGCGCATCGGCATCTCCTTCGAGGTCCCCGGTTGCGATCGTGCCGTCGAGTGGTATGGCCACGGCCCGGGCGAGAACTATCCGGACTCGCTGCGCGCCAACCCGGTCGGTCATTACCGCACTACGGTCGACGACATGTTCACGCCCTACGTTATGCCTCAGGATTGCGCTAACCGCGAGGGCACCCGTTGGGTCGCCCTGCGCTCTAGCCACGGTGACGGTCTGGTCGTGACGCGTCCGAGCGACGCCGCTTCCAACCCGTTCTCGTTCTCGGCATGGCCCTATAGCTGCGAGGCCATCGATAACGCCAAGCACGTCTACGACCTTGTCAAGGGCGACACGGTTACGGTCAATATCAACGACCAGCTGCTCGGCCTTGGTTCGAACTCTTGGGGTTCCGAGGTGCTCGATTCCTACCGCACCCGTTTTGAGAGCTTCAGCTTTGAGGTGTCCCTGCGACCGCTGACGTCTGCCGATCTGGCTCAGGCGCTGGCACCCATTAAGGAGGCATAAGTCATGCATGTCTTTAACTCGCGCGCCGATTTCGACGCTCAGATGAAGTCTGTCAAGAAGTGGATGCGCACCGGCCAGGCGCTCGATGGTGTTGCCGACCTGCAGCACGACGTGGCGTACTCCATCGGCGACTCGTTGGTGTACTGGTGGGTGAACGCCCACGAGGCAGCTACCGCCGATCTGGTCGGTCACCGTCGCTACCATGCCGTGCTCGCCCCGCTCGACGGCGACCTGACCGTCGAGGTGGCTTCCAAGACGGATCTTACCTGCACGCGCGCCTACAGCGATATCGACGATCGCGAGCGCTTTGAGGGTACGGGGGAGACCGTGACGATTCCCGCCGGCGGCGTTGCCGTCGTCGAGATCGACGAGGCCTACCGTGTCGTGGCCGATGTCGCGGATTCCCGCGTCGTGGTACTGCACGTGACGGTTGAAGGTTATTCCTTCCCCAACAAGTAGTATTCGTCCGTTTGGGCGTTTGCTTAGCGCCGTTAAGGGGGATGGCTTTGTTGACTCCCTTTTC
>CAUDCB010000126.1 GCA_958447915.1 uncultured Collinsella sp.
CGGCTCCGCACTCGCCATCGAGGGCATCACGAGCCCCGACGGCCGCGTCCTGGGCTTTGCCGGTGTCGCGCTCGTCAACCTTTCGGGCGCGGACGGCACCTTTGGCTTTGCGCTCGACGGCGAGGGCTTTATCCTGGCCTCCACCGTCGCGGGTGCCCTTTCGACCTGCCTGATCGGCATCTTCTCGCGCGAGCACGACGGCGTCTTGCTTGCCGGGTGGCAGTTCTTGGTCGGCGGCCTGGTCCTCACCGCCATCGGCTTTTTGATGGGCGGCACGCTGTCCCCCACCGCGATCATCCCCGCCATCGCGCTCATTATCTATATGGCACTCATCTCCGCCGTCGCGTACTCGCTATGGTCGCGCCTGCTTGCCGTCAACCCCGTCAGCCGCGTCTCGGTCTTTGGCTTTATGAACCCGGTCTTTGGCGTAGCGCTGAGCGCGCTGCTGCTCGGCGAGGGCGCGGGCACGAGCCCCGTTACCGTCATTGTGGCCCTGGTCCTGGTCTGCGGTGGCATCATCATTGTCAACAAGCCTAAAAAGGCCTAACAAACCAAGCCCTTGCATATGCCGCCTTGCAGCGGACGTTCGCGTGGTCGCTATTTTCTAGCGCATCTGGACGCCGGCTTTTTTCTTCTCGTGCTTTACGCGGTAGAGCTCCGCATCGGCAGCGCGAAGCAAGTCTTGCCAGGTATCGACGCCATCACCCATCCGTGCGTAGCCGATAGACATCCGCAACAGATACGGAACCTCGGCGCGCGCGAGCTCGTCGTTGATCGCCTCGCACAGATGTATGATGTCCTGCTCTGCTGTCGCCTTTTGGAGCACTACGAACTCATCGCCGCCATAACGTGCGATAAAGCCACCAGATGCCGAGCAGACATCTTTGAGTGCGGCGGAGATAACCTGAAGGGCATGGTCGCCCTCCACATGTCCATGATGATCGTTAATCTGCTTAAAGCCATCGGCGTCCATCATAAGCAGATACACATCGTCCGTATGATCCACATTTGAAAAGAGCGACAGCATATAGGTCTCAAAGCGGTTGCGGTTGTTGAGGCCAGTCAACGGGTCGGTCGAGATCAGCTGCTCCTGGTAGATGATGTAGAGCAGCAGGATGCTAATCATTATGCCGACACAAAGGCCGGGCACCGAGTATACGACCTGAAAGGTACCGCCCACCAGAGCGGGAATAGCGAAGAATGCCAGAGTTCGATAAATAGCCTTCTTTTGTAGGCTTTCAACCCGTAGGGAATGCACAAAAGCATGCAAGGACGTATATATGACGTAGCAGTAGCTCACGATAGGCTGAATCATATAGGCGACACCGCGGCGGTACACGCCCTGCAAATCGATATAGAACAGGGCGTGCGTCCAGTAACTGGTAAACGCCAGCACGACCACCAGAACCGTAGGCAACGCTACAAGCACCACCCTATAGCGTGAGGTCACAAGGCGAGAACCCTGCACCGTCTCGGAATAGATAAACCAAATGAGACACGCGATGGCAAAGAGCGAAAACGAAACTGCGTTGGAAATCCAGTTGGCAGCAATACCCAACGTGCCGTCCACACCGTCCGAAAGCGTCCAGATCATATCGAATAATATGTACGCGGCAGAGGTGTAGCCAAGCATGCTAAACAATAGCTGCTGGGTGCTCGAGAATAAAGAGCGACGGCTTCGCGCGGCAAGCCCGATAAGAACAATCATGCAGAGCAGGAATATCTCAATCTTGAGTGCCTTAACCACTAGACGCCATCCTTTCAATATCCAAGTGGTCAGAATCGCCCGAATCGTGCCTGAGCAATAAACACCCCCTATTCCGTAGGGGTAAAGGGAATCATAGCAGAGCGCCCGAACATAACTGCAAGACAGCTTTCGTTCGGGCGCTCAAGCGGCGCGAATTGCACGCCGGCATCATTGATGAATGACGATTGCTACTCGCCATCGATATCAGTCGCGACGGCTTCCTCGATGGCCTCGACACCGGCAGGCGACAGATCCTCCTTGCCCTGACAGAACTTCTTATCGACCCAGCCGGTCAGAATCGGAGCCATGATCGCCGTGATGATAACGGCGGTGGCGATCTGGGCGTACGCGGTGGGAGCAAGCTCGGCATAGCGCGGCGCCACCTCGGCAAGAGCAACCGGCGTGGTCATAGCCGTGCCGGCGATGGTGGAGCAAGCCACGGCGGCCTTGCCGTTACCGCCGCACAGGCGCTCGAACGCAAAGGTGATGGGGCCGACGACAAACAGCGTGACAAGGCCCAGCAAGATGCCGGAAATGCCGCCGGTGACAAAGCTCGACAGGCTCATGGACGCGCCGAGTTGAAATCCGATGACGGCAATCGCGGGATTGGTGCCGGGAACCAGCAGGTTCTTTATGAACGGGAAGAGGTTGCCCAAAACCATACCGATGACAAGCGGCAGGATGGAGCCGACGATGGTGCCCAGCGGGATGTTAGCAAGACCAGAAACGCCCAGGATGATCATGGTGACGGCGGGGCCGGCCGTAAAGAACAGGATGCCCACGGCGCCCTGCTCGGACTCATCGCCAAACTCGCCCATGATGCCCGTATAGAGCGCCATGTTGCAAAACGTGATGCCGCCGATAATGGAGACCGAGCTCAGGCCCAAAAAGTTGTCATTAAAGAAATACGCAACGCCCAGACCCAGCGCGGCCGCCACCACAAGCTTAGGAATCAGCACGACGATGCCGGTCTTGATAGCGCCCGGCGTGGACTTAAAGCTGATGCCGGCACCCACGAAGAGCAGGATTGCGGCGACGATGGTGTTGGAACCGCCACGGCAGGCGGCGGTAATGAAGCCACCGATCTCAAAGACCTGCGGGCAGAAGGTATTGAGCAAAAGGCCGACGATCATCGGGTAGATCATGATGTCGCCCGGGATACGCGGGACTTTGAATTTCTTTTGCTCGTTGGCGGTCGCTTCCTGTGCCATGAAACCCCCATTTCCGTTGACGGGACATAAAAGCCCACGTCACACTTTGCTACAGTAAAGTTTGAACATGGTACCAGAAGAAGCAGACCGGCTCGGTGAGAAATTCGATTCGTTGTGCCGGGACGCTAAACGTGCCCCGCTCTTATATGAAGCTCAAAACGATATAGAACACGATGCCCGAGACGCAGCACCACAACATCGACTTTGTCTTGATTGCCACCGCCACGACGCCGGCGGCCGCAATCCAGGGAATCAAGCCCTGCCACAGGCCGGCGTCGAAAGCGTCAGGGCTTATCAAATCGTTGGCGACCAGCGCCGCAAAGGCGGCAGGCGGAATATAACCCAAGGCTTCGGTAACGCGGGGCGACAGCGTTCTCCCACGCAAGGCAAACGCCGGGGCAATGCGGAAAAACGCGATGGCCGCCCATGACGATAACCATAGAATCAAAAACTCATTAACGGGCATCGCGAGCACCCCTTCCTTCGACGAGGGCATCGCACGCGAGCGCCGCGGCAACGCCGACGAGCACGCTTGCCGGCACGGCGATATTCGTCCATCCCAAGAACTTGCATATGGCGACGGACACCGCAGCCAAACCGGCAGCTACGACATTGCCGCGCGACAGTCGCTGCGAAAAGAGCAGGCAGATAAAGAGCGAGGTGCAGACAAAACCTGCAAGAGCGGTGGGAACATCGACAACGGCGCCGACGATGGCGCCCGTCGTACACGAAACGCCCCATGTTGCGATAAGAATCACGTTGAGCACAAAGAACTCGCGCGGGCCCCAATCCTCCCCTTCAACCAGCCTGGCAAGCGAGATGCCATATGCCTCCTCGGTAAGCGTCGCGGCAACAGCCAGCGTCTGACGCTTCGAGGCACCCCTTAGATGCGGTGCAATCGATGCCGAGTAAAGCGCAAAACGCGAGGAGATTGCGGCGACGCTTGCGATAATCGACACCGCAGGCACACCCGCCAGCCACAGATTGCAGACCATAAACTGGCCGCTACCCGTCACAAACGTGCTGCTCAGGGCAAAGACCATCCAGGGCTCCATCCCCGTCTGCGCCATAATCATTCCGCACGGCGCGCCTATCGCAACATAGGTAAGCATCACCGGCCAGACGGTTTTAACGATTTTGAGCACCATAGCGTTCCTCGTCCCGACAAGCTTTCCGAGCCGCATTCAACGACACGGCAGAATCATCGCCCGGCAGCAACCGAGTTCACCTACAATTGCCACCGGATCGAAAGACACAGAAAGACACAACTTTTTAGGAAGTCATTATGACAGCTATCGATCGAACGCGGGCTGCCGCGGCCTTCAAACGCTATACCGATGCCTACGATGCCGTCAATCCGCGCATCGCACTCAAAATCGAGCATACGTACCACGTTGCCGAGGTATGCGATGCCGTGGCACGCGAACAGGGCTGGTCACCGCAGGACATTGACCTGGCATGGCTTTGCGGCCTGCTACACGATATGGGCCGCTTTGAGCAGCTACGACGCTGGGACACCTTTAAGGACGCCGAGAGCATGAGCCATGCAGCGCTGGGCATCGAGGTCCTCTTTGGCGAGAATCCCGCCGATGCACCCGCCGTAACGAGCATCCGCGACTTTATCGATGACCCGGCAGAAGATGAGCTCATCCGAGCGAGCATTGCCTATCACAGCGATTTCCGTCTACCCGCGCAGCTCGACGAGCGCACGCGGAGCTTCTGCGATATCGTGCGCGATGGCGACAAGATCGACATTATGCGCACCATCGCCGACAGCACTGTCGACACTATCCTCAAAGTGGATGAGAACGCGTTTCTAGCCAGTCGCTTCTCGGCGCCGACGCTTGCCGCCTTTGACGAGCATCGCTGCGTCGCGCGTGACGAGCGCAACGAGCCGGCGGACTACCTGGTGGGGCTCATCTGCTTTATGTTTGAGCTCGTCTATCCGGCAAGCCGCGCGCTGGCGCGCGAGCAGGGCGATATCCACCGCCTGCTCGACGCGCCCTTTGGCATTACGCGACCCTTTACCGATCCCGCCACGCAGGCAACCTGGAGCCGTCTAAAGGACGAGATGCGTGACTGGCTGGCGCGCGCCTAGCGCTCAAGCTGGGCCAGCAGCTCCTCGACGACCTCGACGGCATCGCCGACAACCTTGTACTGGGCAGCACCAAAGATGGGGGCATCCGGGTCCTCGTTGATGGCGATAATGCACTCCGCCCCACCGATGCCGGCAAGATGCTGGATGGCGCCCGAAACACCGATACTCACGAGAAGCTTGGGCGAAACCGACACGCCCGTCTGGCCAATCTGGTGGCGATACTCCAGCCAGCCGGCCTCCACCACGGGGCGCGTGCAGCCAAGCTCGGCTCCCAGAGCCTCGGCAAGCTTTCGCATCAGCGGTAGGTTTTTCTTGGAGCCAATGCCACGGCCCACCACGACCAGACGCTCGGCATCGGCAATTGAGGCCTGCTGTCCCCACTCCTCGGCGGGAATCGAGATCTCGACACGGGCCTTAACGTCCTCCGCAAGCATCACCTGGGTAATCGTGCCGGAACGGCCGTAGTCGAAGTCGGGAGCCTTAAAGATGCCGGGGCGCACCGTTGCCATCTGCGGACGGTGGTTGGGGCAGACGATGGTGGCCATCAGGTTGCCGCCAAACGCCGGACGCGTCTGCTGCAGCAAGCCCGTCTCAGTATCCATCGAAAGTACGGTGCAGTCAGCCGTAAGGCCCGTCTGCAGGCGTACAGCAACGCCAGGCGCCAGCTCGCGGCCAAAGGCGGTCGCTCCGTACAGAATGGCCTCGGGCTTGTGCTCTGACACCAAATCGCAGATCAGCCGGGCGTAGACCTCCGCATCGTTCTGGCGCAGACGCTCGTCGCGACAGACCAGAACCTCGTCTGCACCGGCGCAAACCAGATGCTCCAGGTCACCGAGAGAACCCTCGGGGCCCATAC
>CAUDCB010000127.1 GCA_958447915.1 uncultured Collinsella sp.
CCACCGGCGTGCGCGAGGGCAAGCGCGCCTACGACTGGCCCTGCATCATCCGCTGCATCAACACCGTCGATGTCATGACCGCCGAGGTACCTGAGCTCGACTGGGCGCTGCTCAAGCGCATTACCGCTCGCGTGACCGCCGAGGTCTCCGGTATTTGCCGCGTTTGCTACGACCTCACGCCGAAGCCCGTCGGCACGGTCGAGTGGGAGTAAGCTAACTCACCTAGCCCCCGTTTCCGCTTGGAAGCGGGGGCTTTTTGCTGGCGCTTCGCCCAATTTCGCGCATCTTGGGCCTCACGTATCCTGCGAACTAACAGATGTGACAAAGGGGCAGTTCCTTTGTCGCATCTTCGATGTTATGCGCGGGAAGAGTCACGAGCATGGTCGTTCCGCGCTCCGAGCTCTCTTCGACCTCGATGGAGCCGCCGTGGAGTGCGGCAATCTCCCAGACCAGTGCAAGCCCCAGCCCCACGCCGCCATATGCCCTGCTGCGCGATTTGTCGACGCGAAAGAAGGGCTGAAAGATGCTCGTCTGGTATTGCTCGGGAATGCCCGGTCCCTGGTCGCGCACGCGTAGCAGCACGCGGTCGCCTTCGGCGCAGGCGTTGATTTGCACGGTCGAGTTGGGCGCGCTATAGCGTATGGCGTTTTCGGTCAAGTTGAACAGCAACCGATAGATCAGCGTGTCGCTGCCGATCGTTTGCGCGTCGCCCTCACTTGTAAGCGTGATGTCTTTTTGCTCGGCAAGGGGTGCCAGGTCCGTGAGCACTTCTTCGATCATCGGCGCTAGGTCAATCACATCGTTGCAAGGGACACTGCGCAGCTCGCTCATCTCGAGCAGGGTCTTTGTCATGTGCGTCATTCGCTCGGTCTGCTCCTGCAGCAGCCCGAGCAGGCTCGCTGTATCGGCATCGACGTCGGGGTGCTCGGCGCAAAACAGCTCAACCTGGGCCTGCATGAGCGCAAGCGGCGTGCGCAGTTCGTGCGCCGCATTGCCCGTAAACTGTCTTTGTGCGGAAAATCCCTCGTCAAGGCGGGTAATCATGTCGTTAAACGACGCGCTGCAGCGCCTGAGTTCAGATGGCACGTCCTCGCTGATTTTTGTGTCGGCGAGGTTGTCGGGCCGCACGCTCTCGACTTGCGTCGCAAAGAAGCGCAACGGCCGCAGCGCATGTCCGCTCACAAAGTAGGCCAGCACGCCGCCGAGCAGCGTCACCGCTGCAGTTATATACCAGCTCGTCGCGCCAAACGATTCTTGGGCGTCGTTCACGACGATGGTCAGCGCGTCGTCGAGCTCTTTGTTTGTCGGGTCAAATGAGCTGGGCGAGGCCGCCTCCACCTTGCTGTGCGCCGATAGTTCATTGCCGATCGAGTCCATGTAGCGCATGCCGGAGTAGCCAACCAGGCAATTCATAAGTACGCAGGTTGAACATATCAGCAGTGCCGTCATCAACGTGATGCGCCACTGCAGCGACAGCCGCTTCATTTGCCGTCCTCCATAACGTAGCCTTCGCCGATTCGGTTGCGGATGGGGTCGTGCCCCAACGCGCCGCGCAGCTTTTTGCGCAGCGACGAGATGTGCACGCGGGTCGCGTTGCTAAAGCTGTTGACGCTGCTGTCCCATACATGCTCGATAAGCTCTTCCTGGCTCACCGGCCGCCCCTGGTTAAGCATCAGGTATTCCAAGATGCCGGTCTCCTTGCGCGTGAGGGATAGGGTCTCGCCGCCCACGGAGGCGAGGCGCGCTTTGGTGTCAAAGCTCAGCGATCCACAGGTTAGAACAACGTCGTTTTGCGTAAAGTGCCTGAGCGTGAGGCTGCGGATGCGTGCCGCCAGCTCGTCAAGATGGAACGGCTTGGTGAGGTAGTCGTTGGCGCCCGCATCGAGCCCCGCCACCTTGTCGGAGACTTCGCCGCGTGCCGAGAGCACGAGCACCTTGGTCTCGCAATCAGTTGTTCTGAGTTGCCTGAGCACGGTCATGCCGTCGACATGGGGGAGATTGAGGTCGAGCACGACAAGATCAAAGGTCTCGACATCGAGTAGATCGAGGGCCTGCTGCCCGTCGTAGCAGCAGTCGACGCTATAGGCCAAGTTGCGCAGGCTGCGTGCGATCGCATCGCACAGCGCCCGCTCGTCCTCGACGACCAAGATGCGCATAACGTTCTCCTTGCATAGTCATTCACGCTTAACACGGATTTTATAGTCGGTATGGTCCAATGGGTCGCGAAACGAAAGGAGTGGTCAGATTGTTCAAAGCGATTAAGCCTGTGGCGCAGGTGGCTTTGCTGATCGTTGGGGTAGCCATGGTGTGCTTTGGCGTTATGCGCGGCGAGGCAGATGCCGTGCTGGCCAAGGCAATCAGGCTGTGCTTGGAGTGTATCGGAATTGGATAAAAGAAAAAACACTGCATCGCATCTTTTGGCGAGATTCCGCGGATTGATTCAGGCGGCGGCGACGCTTGCGACCAATATTCACCTGCCTAACTTTGCCAAGGGAGGCATCTACCAGGGGGCGGGCAAAGCCGTCTGCGTGCCGGGGCTCAACTGCTACTCGTGTCCGGCGGCCTCGGGTGCGTGCCCTATCGGGTCGTTTCAGTCGGTGGTGGGCTCGTCTAAGTTCAGCTTTTCGTATTACGTCACCGGAACGCTCATTTTGATCGGCGTGCTGCTGGGGCGTTTTGTATGCGGCTTTTTGTGCCCGTTTGGATGGCTGCAAGAGCTTTTGCATAAGATTCCCAGCAAGAAGCTCTCCACGAAAAAGCTCAAGCCGCTCACGTACATCAAGTATGCCGTGCTGCTGTTTGCCGTGGTGCTGCTGCCCGTCTTGGTGGTTAACGATGTGGGTATGGGCGACCCGTTCTTTTGCAAGTACATCTGCCCGCAGGGTGTGCTCGAGGGCGCGATTCCGCTGTCCATCATGAATACGGGAATCCGCTCCGCGCTGGGAAAGCTCTTTACCTGGAAGCTCGCGATCCTCATTGTGGTTGCGGTGCTGAGCGTGCTGTTCTACCGCCCCTTCTGTAAATGGATTTGCCCCCTCGGCGCATTTTATGCACTCATGAACAAGGTGTCGTTGCTGGGGATTCAGGTCGATCATTGTAAATGCGTCTCGTGCGGCAAGTGCGCCAAGGTGTGCCAGATGGACGTGGACGTTACGCGTACGCCCGACCATGCCGAGTGCATTCGTTGCGGCAAATGCGTGGGCGCGTGCCCCGTCGATGCTATTAGCTTTCGCTATGGGCTGGGTGTGACGGGCGACAAACCCGCGCAGTCCACGCAAGCCTGCGAAAACAAATAGGTACCTATATAAGTTTCGATATAAACGGAGGAACCATGAAACTGTCAAAAATTGCGGCCTTGTTGATGCTGCCCGTGCTGGCGCTGACTCTCGCGGCGTGCTCTGCCCCCAAGGGCGACGCGAAGGATGCCACGAGCGGCGATGCGCAGATTGCCGAGCTTGTGGCACAAAAGCCGTCGAGCGCCGAGGAGGCGGCCAAACTGTACCAGCAGCTGCTGCAAAAGGAAAACGAGATCTTTGCGAGCGATAACGCCCTATGGGAAAAGGTGTTCCTTGCGGCCAACAAAGACACTCCCATGATTGAGGACGGCAAGAACTACGGTGACTTCTTGCTCGATACCATCGAGGGCGCCAAGGATCAGTTTGCGGCTGACGAGCTTAAGACGCTTAAGGCCGGCGCGCAGCAGGTCAAGGAGATCGAGGACAAGCTCATGGCGCTGGAGAAGGAGTTCCCCGGATGTGGCAGCACGCCCGGCGAGGGGGAGAGCGTTGATGCCTCGACCGCGGGTATGACCAACGGCGAGAGCGGGGAGACGAAGTTCCCCAGCTTTAAGGGCAAGGACTTGGACGGCAACGATGTAAACAGCGACGAGCTGTTCTCCAAGAACAAGGTCACCGTCATGAACTTCTGGTTTACCACCTGCAAGCCGTGCGTGGGAGAGCTGGGCGATCTGGAGAAGCTCAACAAGGAGCTTGCCGAGAAGGGCGGCCAGGTCGTGGGCGTTAATTCCTTTACGCTCGATGGCAATAAAGACGAGGTGGCCGATGCTAAGGACGTGCTTTCCAAGAAGGGCGTGACGTATAAGAACATCTGGTTTAAGTCGGACAGCGAGGCCGGAAAGTTCACCTCCAACCTGTACTCGTTCCCGACCACCTACGTGATCGACCAGAACGGTAACATTGTGGGAGAGCCGATCATGGGCGGCATCAACTCCGCTGAGCAGCGCGAGGCGCTCAACAAACTGATCGATCAGGCACTCGCGAAGAGCGAACAGTAAGTCCGTGGGGCAGACAACTGAAGGGGAGTCGCTGGAAACAGCGACTCTTTTTTCTGCTTCGGGGTAGCATCATGGGTATACGTCGAAAGGGCACGCAGCTTTTCGTGCATTGCCTGAGCGGTGCGCGAAGCAACCAAGCTGTGAGTTTTCTTAAGCGTTCTGGGTATGGCAGTGTCAAGAATATCGGCGGCATAAGCGGCTACACGGGAAAGGTGGTGCGTTGGCTATGAAGGTGGTTATCGTTGGAGGCGTCGCGGGCGGCGCATCGGCGGCGGCACGTTTGCGCAGACTCGACGAGCAGGCCCAAATTGTCATCTTTGAGCGCACGGGTTTTGTATCGTATGCCAACTGTGGGCTTCCGTACTACATTGGCGGCGTGATAGAAGAAGAGGGCGCATTGACGCTGCAGTCTCCCAAGGGCTTTTGGGATCGCTTTCGCATTGCGGTCAAGACGAGTCACGAGGTGTTTGCCATCCATCCCGATTCGCATACGGTCGAGGTTCGCAATATGCTGACGGGCGAGGAATTTGTCGAGACGTATGACAAGCTCATCCTGTCGCCGGGTGCAAAGCCGATTCGCCCTGCGTTGCCGGGCATCGACTCGGATAAAATCTTTAGCCTACGCACCGTTGAGGACACGCTGCGTATTCACAGCTATGTTCGAGAGCGGCGACCGAGCAGTGCCGTCGTGATCGGCGGCGGCTTCATTGGCGTCGAGACGGCGGAGAATCTGTGCGAGCTGGGGCTCCAGGTGACCCTTCTGCAGCGTCCCGTCCAACTTATGAACAACCTGGATTACGACATGGCGACCCTTTTGCATACCGAGGTGCGTGAGCACGGTATCGATCTGCGCCTCAAGGCCGATGTGACAGGTTTTGAGGAAGTTGATGGCCGCGTTGTCACCCATGTTGCGGGCGATGACCCTATCGGAGCCGATATGGTGCTGCTTGCCATTGGCGTGGCACCTGAGAGCCATCTGGCGCAAGAGGCGGGGCTCGAACTGGGCATCAAGGGGGCTATTGTGGTCAACGACCGCATGGAGACCTCTGCTGCCGACGTGTATGCCGTGGGCGATGCCGTGCAGGTCACGCATCAGGTGTCCGGCGAGGACGCGGTCATTTCGCTCGCCGGCCCCGCCAACAAGCAGGGGCGTGTCGTCGCCGATGTCATAGCCGGCATGGACAGCTGCTACCTCGGATCGTTGGGCTCATCGGTTATCAAGGTATTCGACTTGACGGCGGCAAGCACGGGACTATCCGAAAAGGCAGCACACGCGGCGGGAATTGACTGCGACAGCGTGGTCCTGTCGCCCGGTTCGCATGCGGGTTATTATCCGGGTGCAACGCCCATGACCATGAAGGTTATCTTCGAGAAGCAGGGATTGCGCCTGCTGGGTGCGCAAATCGTGGGCATCGATGGTGTGGACAAGTGTATCGACGTTCTGGCGACTGCCATCCAGGCAGGCATGCGCGGCGATAGGCTTAAGGATTTGGACCTAGCATACGCGCCGCCGTACTCATCGGCGAAGGATCCCGTCAATATGGCGGGCTTTATGATCGAGAACCTCAATCGCGGCATACTGGCGC
>CAUDCB010000128.1 GCA_958447915.1 uncultured Collinsella sp.
CTTACGCCGATTACGGTTAACGATAAAACTTACTTTATTGCAAACCCCATCGACACGGAAACCTCCGCAGCCATCGCCCGCGTCTATGATCCCCAAAACGGGCTTGAGCCCCTCACGATTGGCACATACTCCGTCGCAACCATGAAGAATGCGACGTACAGGGTGAGCAATTCCCCGTACAACTCTTCTGCCAGGGCCTGGTGGGCCCAAGATTCCCGGGGGTACTGGGGCTTGCTCAAAGACGATGGCACCATAATTGTTCCGTTTAAGTATTCCGATTACTGTGACCTGAATCTCTCCGATTCCAAGGTGTTGGTAAATTCGAGCTGCAAATGGTGGTTCTACGACATAACTGAGACCAGCAGCCCTAATCCTGATCCGACTCCCGATCCTACTCCCGACCCCAATCCCAATCCGGATCCCCAGCCTCAGCCCAAGCCTGATCAAAACGTCCTGCGCCGCATCTTCGGCCAAACAAGATATCAGACGATGGCCGCGCTCGTCGAAAAGGGTGAATGGAAACAGGGCGGCACCGCAATCGTGGCATCAGGCGCCAATTTCCCCGATGCGCTATCCGCATCCTCGCTGGCAGGACTCTTAGACGCACCGGTCCTTCTTACCGATAGCTCAAGTCTCAGCACCGAAGCATCGACTGAACTCGAAAAACTTGCGCCTACGAAGGTGTATATCATAGGTGGCGAAAGCGCCATTAGCGCCTCCACCTATAACCAGATCCAAAACATCACGGGAAAGAAATGCACGGTTGAACGCATTGCCGGCCAGACTCGTCACGAAACGTGCATGAAGATCGCAAGCCACCCGGCCTTTAAACAGGCCAAGACGGTGATCATCGTAACGGGCACCAATTATGCCGACGCCCTATCGATAAGTCCTTACGCGTACAAGAGAGGCTATCCGATCCTGCTCTGCGATCCCGTGAAGGGCTTAACAAATGAAGAGTTCGACTTTGTGCACGAGATGTGCTACGACTACGCAATCCTTGTCGGAGGCACAAGCGCTGTACCCCAGCACGTAGAAAACCAACTCAAGTGGCGTGCAATTCACGACCAGATTAGGCTTTCCGGTGCGACCAGGTACGAAACGAGTGCCAATATCCTTGACTTCGAAACCCATGCTATTGGTCTCAAAACTGATGGAATGTTCCTGGCAACCGGCAAGAACTTCCCCGACGCCTTGGCAGCCGGCCCCGTTGCCGCCAAGAAGGGCACCGTTCTCCTGCTTGTCGACCCCGGCATGCAAACCACATGCAAGACACTCGGCGAGTACAAGAACTCGATTTCGAATGCTTATATTGTGGGGGGAACGGCGGTCGTTCCCCAGAATGACGCTCAAACCCTCGCAAAAGCTCTTTGCCTAAGCGTTCTTTAGCCGCTCATTAAAAAGCCCCCACGAAGGAGATTGGCAATCGAATCTTCCTTCGAGGGGGCATTTTTTTGTCTGTAAAAACTAAAGACACTCTAGAACCTAGTCGAGATAGGCGTCCAAACCGTCATCGCGCACAAGCTCGGCAAAAGGCTTGGGCAAAACACCGTTGGCCTCAAGCTCGCCAAGAAGGCTCCCCATAATCACATCGTTGCCGCCTGACTCGGTATTAACGTGGCACAGGGCAACCTCTTGGGTATCGGGCACATATTCCAAAAGCTGATCGGCCGACGCCGCGACAACAGGAACACCGGCAAAGGTCTCGATTACCTTAAGCCATACGTCATCGGCTACAAGACAATGCTTCTTGATAAGATCGGCATCATAGGTAATAGGTGGGAAGAGCTTGGGATCGAACAGCGTGCCAGCACCAGTAGTTGCGAACAAGCGCATCGAGGGACGACCTACCAGCCCTTCATAATAATGCGGAGCCTCATAAATCCACTGGTCGTATGGTTTAAGCGAGCCATCGTCATTAAACATAATCAAATGCGTGCGCGAAGCCACGATAGCATCGGGATGCGAAGCATGGCACGCCAAAAGCGTCTCAATCATATTCCTGCGATAGATAAGGTCATCGTCGATCGTGACCACAAGGTCATCTGGAAAATCGCGAAACGCCCAGTAATACTTCTTATGCGGTTTTAGGTCTTCATCCACCCATCGAATCTCAAAGTCGTTCCAAAGCATTTCTTTGAGCGAATCGGGCAGGTCGGCTTCCCCATTGGGAAAATTGCTCTTGGCAAGGTAGAGCACGATTTTATCGGGAAGCCGAGACTGCCCAAAGATAGACCTTAGCGTCATCCAGATGGTATTCATCCGGGGAGGATACGACGTAAGCGTCACGATAACGCGGCGATTGCCAGAAACACGCGTGCGCACATGCGAGAGAGCGCGACGCAGCTTATTCTTCTTATCGGCCACCCACGAAACATCGGACATACATCTCTCCCCCATCGATACCATCCGCAACGACTTGCATTTGACTAACAATTTTCCGCGGATGGGCCGGTCGCGTCAATGCAAATATACGTTAATAAAGATCAAGCCCCAGCGTACGAGCAAGAGACAAGGCATCGATCGACGAAACAGCACTCGTGCCGCCAACAACAGTTGCAACATTGACTTTACCGCGGTAATTCGCAAGAACGGTATGGGCGTATTCAATGCCAGGATCGACGAGCAACAACGGAGCACGCAGCTTTCCTGCGACAGGGCCCGCGGCAAGCGCATCCGGGAAGTTCCTACCCGTTGCCAGATAAACGTTCGAGACATTCATACCTGCGCTCACGGCATGCGACATAATCTTGGCGCTCGTCTCGTAACGCGTGGCTCCGGCAAGACGCGTGATAGAGCTAGAGGAGATTCCAGCGCCCGCCAGCTGCTGTTGTACACGCTCAGGAACAACGGCAGTACCACCAACAAGAATCGCACGCTTAAAGCCAGCCCCAGAAATGTAGGAGATGGCATCGGCAGAAAGTCCGTTGGAACCGCACAGGAAGATAGGCGCCTTATAGGCAAACGCATACGGGCTGACGGACAGCGCGTCGGCGTAGTTAAACCCGGTAGCAACGATCAAGGTATCGGAAGCAGTGCTCTTTTGACGCACGCGCTTGGCAATTGCAAGACTCGTCTCTAGACGCGTATTGCCTGCGATACGGAATACCTTGCAGCCATCAGCGGCATAATATGCAGCAGCATCGACCGTCGCCTTCGAAACAGCCGCTTCACCGCCAACAACATATATAACCTTAGGGCTCAGCTGCTCAATCATGTCGGCAGCATCGACAGAAAGCGAATTGGGTTCGGTCAGGACGATGGGCGCATCGTAGGCACCGGCGAGCGATGCCGCAGCGAGAGCGTCGGGATAGTTAGAGCCACTCGCAAGTACAACGGTACGCCCGGCCTTCCAAGGTGCCTTGGGAAGCAGCGCGGCCATCGTTGCATAGCGCGTCCCGCCGGCAGTGCGATACATGCCAGGCACAGGGCGGGCGGGACCCTTATATTCCGGATATTCGCGATTGACATAGTCGGCATATGGACTCGTATAAGCGACAGCCCATCCATAATGATTAAGCTCATCGCGCATCGTACTGTCACAACGCAAGAACAGGTCGTGGCTCACATCGCGGAAATAGCCGCCATCGTTCCCTTCAGGATATGTTGACGTATGCAGAATAGGATCGTCCCACGTAACGTCTACGTGATACCAGCCGTTATTTTCCATCTGAACCATATTCCATGCATGCCGCATAGAATCGCTGCCCACATATACTGCAGGAACGCCAGCGCGCCTCAGAAGCAGCTTATAGGCAAGCGAGTAACCCTGGCAGACGGCTTTACCGTTTGCAAGTGCACCATACGCCGTGCGTGAAGGAGATATCGCCTCATCCGCGGCAGACCTATCATAGACGCAATTGCGCACTAGATAGTCATGGAGCGCTTGAACGATCTAGAATCGCGTAGCGTTGTTGGGAATCCAGGTCATTGCCTCCGAGACCTTGGCCTCGGTCGCATTGATAACATCCGGAACCGCATTGGTGGGAACCACGTAATACAGCGAAATTGAAGTCAAACGCTCCGTGCGCTGCGGACTGCTGTTCCCGTTGGAATCTATATACCCAAATCCAAACTGCGATGCGGCCCAATAGTATTCAGGGTCTACCGCAACGACGCCCAAGGCATCCCAGAAATCGCCAACGGTAAAGCCACCATCGGACACATCGACAGAAGAAAGGCAGTTGCCCCATCCGGCGGTAATGCGGACGACAATCTCGGAGGCTGCCTTGGAAATGGACTCGCCATCTACCGAAGCCACCATGGCATCGGAGGCACCCGAGCCGCCACCGTCCTGCACAACGTAATCAAATGCATCGACCGTGTCATAGCAAATTGGCTCGCCATAACCCACCGTAGGAACGAAGGCAGACACCACCGTCAAGACTAGGAGCAATAGGACAGTTGGAGCTTGTTTCTTAACTAGCATGTCTCCCCCTCGGATTGAAAACATATGTCAATACCATTCTCTCCGGTAACGCGCATATTTAGACAACCCCTAGACGTGGAGGGTCATTTGATTCGGTAAACGGTAAGGCCGTAAAGATATGTTGAGGAATCAAATGCAAAAAAGCAGAGGCACCATCGACGATGGCACCTTTTATCTCTCGCTATCTTGATATTCATAAGCGCAATTGGTTAAATAAAAATTTAGTCGTGTATGAAAGGTTCATGCTGATGAAGCTATCGATAGTCGTTCCCTGCTTCAATGAGGAGCAGGCTCTGCCTCTCTTCTATAAAGAAACGACGAAAGTACTGCAGGACATGCAGGTTAGCTACGAGATTATCCTTGTTAACGACGGATCGACCGATAGAACGCAGCAAGTCGCAGAGCGGCTTTCCAGACACGACCAAAAAGTCAAATATCTAACCTTCTCGCGGAACTTTGGAAAAGAAGCCGCCATGTATTCGGGTCTTATCAATTCGAAAGGCGACTACATCGCAATCATGGACGCCGACCTTCAGGACCCACCTTCCCTGCTTCCAAAAATGATTCAAATTCTCGATTCGGGCGAGTATGGCAGCGTTGCCACCCGAAGGGAGAACCGTGAAGGTGAGCCGCTAATTCGTAGCTGGTTTGCTCGCCTATTTTACAAACTGATCAACTGCATCTCTGACGCCGACATCGTTGACGGAGCAAGAGATTTTCGCCTTATGACACGACAGATGGTAGAAGCCGTACTGTCTATGAGCGAAAGAAACCGCTTTTCCAAAGGCATCTTTGGCTGGGTTGGTTTTAATACCTATTGGCTGCCGTACGAAAACATAGAGCGGGTAGCCGGACAGACAAAATGGAGCTTCTGGAGACTCACCAAATATGCAATAGATGGAATTATTAACTTTTCAAGCGTTCCGCTATCTGTAGCCTCATGGGGCGGAGTTGGAATGACATGTCTTTCCTTTCTAATGCTCATGCTCATTGTCATCAGAAAACTCATCTTTGGAGATCCGGTAGCCGGATGGGCCTCATTGATTTGCGTCATGTTATTTATCGGCGGCTTCCAATTGCTTTGCCTCGGCATTATCGGTCAGTATCTGGCAAAGATCTACATGGAGACTAAATCTCGACCGCATTACATTGTTGCGAAAACCAATGTGGATGAACCTATAATCATCAGGTAAAACCACATCCGACCGAATACTCTGCATAGGACCTGCGATCACACTGATCTGATACTTAAGAACCGCAACTTAAGATCCGTAACTTATTGAGCAACAAGATGCTTGCTTCTGCTTCCAAGGATTCCGCGATCAAAAAACAAAGTCCCCAAACAAAC
>CAUDCB010000129.1 GCA_958447915.1 uncultured Collinsella sp.
TACGGCGCACCTCGATCGCATCAATATCGTTCGACGTGGTGCTCTCGCGGGGCATAAATGGTGCTACTCGCGTAAAAGCGTCACCGAGCGTGGCGCTGTAGTTTCGGGTGAGACTGATAAGGCTGACTTTGTTCCACGAGAGTGGGGCATGGTGTTGGAGTAGTTCACGCGTCTCGAGAACGATTGTCTCTATGGGAGAGGTCTGATCTTGATCGAGGTTAACGTGGGACCAATCCGGCGCAATAGCTAGGGGTGGGCAGGATTCTTCGTTCGCGGGGGTTGGCACCAAGTAACGAGTGAAGCTGGATAGGTTGTGGAATGTGACGCTGCGGTTTTCTGTCGACAGGACGATGAGCTCGCACATCTTGTATCTGCTGGGTTCGCTGTGCGGGAAATAGACGACACGTTCAATGAGTCCTTCGCGCATGAGAACCGTGCGCGCCTGCTCGGCTTTATCTATTAGACTTGCTGGCAGCAATACCGCTGCTTTGCTTCGACCGGAAAGTGCGAGAGCATAGAGACACCAAACAAAGGGGTCCCAATCGCAAAAGCCTAAATAGCCCGGCTCCAGATCGTTGATAAGGGCCTCGCATAAGCGTATTTCTTTGTCGTGAGTATTGCGATGGTAACCCGTGGCGTCAATAAACACCGGAGCGGGGCCGTCGGCGTCGTTTCGCTCTCCTGGTTCAAGCTCGCTAATGCTGGGAAAAACGCCTTTATTCATGAAGAGACATGTATTGAGCAAGTCGGCATCGAGCGAATCAGGTAGTCGAACGATGTGTAAGTGACTGCCTTGTTCTAGATTGAGCGCGCGCGAAATGATGGCAGCGGTGAGGCGTGGCAAAGAGAACGCGGATTCGTACATACGTATGCCCTTTCTTCTTAGTGGGTTATATATTAGCAGATTATTTTGAATATTTCTAATGACGAGAACAGCTCACTGTGCTATCCTCGAAGCAATCCAAAACTAACTCAATATCAACTGCTTGATGCAACCGCTATACAGCATTTAGGCAAGCTACGTTATCGAGCGAGACGATTTCACTTACGAAGCAGCAGGTTAGGTCAACAACTACTACCTATGCCTCAGAACATTCTAAAACTTAGAACAAACTAAACGACAAGCATTTGCAACCGGACAGGAAGAGGCATTCATGAAGAATGAAGACAGTATTTTTGAGGTGTTCCTCAACGCGATCGATGAAGATCTCCGCAGCATGTGCAAAAAGAACGGGAAGGCAGAGATGCCGTTTCCGTATCCGTACTGCGGCGAGCAGGATACCGAGCGCTTGGCTAAGGCACTCGTTGGCGTGCTGGAAAAGCACTCGCCCGATATTCCCGGGCTGGTGCCCGAGCAGTATCGAGACGATGTGCACGAGGCCCGCGAGCTTTTGGCCGCAGCGTCGCTCGCTTTGTTGTCGCTGTATTTTCCCCAGCGCGATAACTGTGTGCACTGCATGGCCATCTTAATTGGCATGTTTGAGCACGGAAGCAATCCGCGCTTTAAGTCGAGCGGCGTGCGCATGTTCGAGCAGGTTACGACAGGTATGAAGTACTCGTCCGAACAAGGTGGATATATTCTGTCTCGCTTTGTGCGAAGCATCGACTACAAAAGACCCTGCGACCACGTGCATCGCGATGGGTCGCGCGGTTTTACGGCGGACGAGGACGATGCCGTCATGTTTTATAAGCGCTATCTCAAGGTGCAGAGACGCGTCTTCGATACCAGCCCGCGTTTCAACTTTGAGCTATGCGTCAAACGCCCGTTTGAGGCGCTTTCGGACAATCGGGAGAACTTTTATTGCATGGAGGAAAAGATGGAAATCGATTTGGCAACTAAGGTACGGGAGCTCCAGGACCGCTACACCCTCAACTTCGCTCAGGCCAAAGAGTATGACCTGCTCGACAAGCTGATGATTGATGCATTGCTTGCATATCTGCGCGACGGGTCAGTCTCAATCGCGGCGCGCGAGAGCTATGTGGCGCAAACGGAGCGTCTGATTGACGGTGCGGTCAAGTTGCCGTGTGCGACGAGCCCCAAGGAGGGCGCAGACGTCGACCGTATTTCCTAGCAATCACGCAGAACTATCGACAAGAAAGGGGCCGTGCCATGTCGGTCATTAAGATGTACGGCTACGAGGCCGCGCAGCAAACGGAGTACCAAACCAAGAAGTGGGCGACCAAGGAGGAAATGCAGGCGCTGTCATCCGGCGATGAGCAGCGCGATGTGATCTTGGCGCAAGGTGCCACGGTGGCTTTCTACGAGGGCGACAAGCACTGGGAGACAAGCGTGTCCAACAATGTTTTTGCCTTTGGCGGTACTGGTAGCGGCAAAACAGCGAGTTTCGTTTTGCCCAACCTGCTCAACCACCACGAGTGCTGCTATGTGGTCACAGACACCAAGGGCGAGTTACTGCGCCGCACGGGAAAAGGCTTTGAAGAGGACGGCTACGAGGTAACGGTTCTCGACACCATCAATCCCGAGCAGTCGTCCGGGTACGATCCCCTGCGCTACGTGATGGATGTCGAGGGTATCCCCACCACGGTGGCGGCAATCATGGAGGGGGTCGATCCTGACAGGCGCAGCTTTAGGAACGACCCGTTTTGGGACAACGCGAACGACCTGCTGCTTCGAGCGATTGTTGGAATCCTGTTCCTCCTGGAGTGCCTTGCTGGCACATTTGCGCCAGGCGGGGATCCTGAGGCTCCGCGCCGCTACCTTAAGATGAACAACGTCTTTAAACTGGCTGCGCTCATCAAGGTTACGGGAGATGGTGAGGGGCGATTCCCGTTGGACTACCTTGTAGAAGAGGTAGAGTCCAGGGAGTTTCTCGATAAGTATGGTGCGGAGAACGCGGATCTGTATGGCGTTGAGCAGTATCGCGATTTTCGCGGGGCAGCCGATAGGACGCTTAAGAGTATTCTGATCACACTCAATGCGACCATCTCGCAGCTTAAGACTCCCCAGCTCATGCGCGTCTATGAGAAAGATGAAATGCGTCTTGACCGTATCGACGAGGGCAAGCGCGTGATTGATCTTAAGGTGAGCGACAACGACTCCACCAATGCGTGGCTTGCGAACGTTGCCCTTAAGCAGCTGTTTAACCTTGCCCAGCGCCGTGCCGATGCCAGCCCCAGCGGCCATTTGCAGCGTCGCGTGCAGTTTGTGCTCGATGAGTTTCCCAATGTGGGACGCATCCCCGATTTTGAGCGCAGCATTGCGACCGTGCGCAGTCGCGGCATTAGCTTTTTGATGTGTGCGCAATCGCTGAGCCAGCTCGATGTCGTGTACGGCAAATCAACGGCGCTTACCATCCTCGATAACTGCGATAGCTTGGTCTATATGGGTGGCGGCAGCAACATCGCGACGCAGAACTACATAAGCGAACTGTGTGGCGAGTCGGTTTTGGGCACCAAGTACGTGGGCGCCGAGCGCACTGCCGTAGATGTGCGCGGTTGCGTGATGACCCCAGGCGAGGTTGGGCTTATGCCTCGCACCGATTGCCTGGTCAAGGTGACCGGCATGCGTCCCTTCCGCTCCAAGAAGTACTTTTGCGACGACCATCCCAATGCAGCTAAGTGGCTAAGGGATTAGCCCTTGCAGCTCCGTGCGTTCCGTCTTGCTTGTGTTGCCGCACGGCTTCCATTAGCCACTAACCGTGCGGCCCCGTTTTGCCTCCTTACCGATTCCGTTTAGAAGGGAATTGCCATGTCCGTTATGTATCGTGAGCCCAGCATCATCAAGAAGTCCAAGGACGGCCGCGTTGCCGCCGTCGATATGGCAAGCGAGCTGCTTAACAGCCGCGTGCTGCTGCTGGAGGGCGAGGTCAACGATGTGACCTGCAACGGCCTTATTAAGTCCATGCTGGTGCTGGAACATCAAAGCGCGGCCGAGCCCATCACCCTCATCATCAACAGCCCGGGCGGCAGCGTTACGGCGGGGCTGGCGCTCATCGACACCATGCAGTCGCTCGACTGCCCCGTGATCACGGTGGGCGAGGGCGTCGTGGCCTCGATGGCCGCGGTGATCCTGGCCTGCGGCGACCACCGCCAGGTGTACCGCCACACGCAGCTGCTCATCCACCAACTGATGGGTGGCACAGGCATGGCGCAGCAGACCGATATCGAGATTGTGGCCCAGCATACAGCGGCCATGCGCGCCGAGCTGGACGAGCTGCTGGCCGAGCATGGCAACCTGAGCGCCCAGGAGTTCCACGAGCTCACCGAGCGCGACTGCTGGTGCAATGCCAAGCGCGCCCTAGAGCTGGGCCTGGTGGACGAGGTGATTGCGCCCAGCAAGAAAGCGCTCTAGTGGGGTGCATGCCTTACAAGCACGTTAAACAGGGCGAATGAGCACGTAGTTGAACAGCCAGAAAGAGGTTGAACATGAGCAGGATTTGGGATGTCGACGGTATTGAGTGGGAAGATCTGCCCACCGTGAGCGACCTGCTGTGCGCTGCGGACACAAAGATCCTGGCACGCGAGGTTGCCCTGCGATACGGCGGTAAGCCGGACGACCGCGGCCGTGTCGATAGCGAGCGCAACCTAAAGCGTGTCCGCCGCAAGGTCAAAAAGCTGCGCAAGATCGACCCCGAGCCCAGCGATAAGATCGTCCTGCTGCCCAAGCATGTCATCAATCGTCGCGATGCGGGCCACGGTTTTGGCTATTACGACGTGGAGCCGTGCATCTTTATGCGCGACGGCGTGCAAAGGCTGGGGGAGGACGCACTCGCCAATGTGCTTCCGTGGGAATTGATCCTGATGGATGATGAGTCCGCGAGCGAAATGCTGGGCTTTCGCGTATGGCTCGAAGGCGAGTGGGATCTATGCGAACGTTATCGCTTTTTGGCCGTGGTGTGTGTTCGCATGCTGAACAACATCTGGGCGCAAAAGGAGCTGCGCAAGTTCCTCGAGCAGGGCGATGCGGCCTGCGATATGGACGAGGACGATGTAGTTGAGGACATTCGCCGCGACGTGCTGTATCCCGAGGAAGTAATTAACGCCAAACTCGGCGGCTATTGGGACGCGAGTTTGGGACTCAACCTGCCCTGGAAGGACGAGCATCGGCAGACTTGCACGCGGATTGACAGGGCTATCGATGACCTGTTTGCCGAGGAAACGAAGCGCTGCGCTGCGGAGCTTGGGAAGAAGCTCGAGCGCGGGTATGAGGAGCGCGGGGAGTTACTGAACGGGATGTCCTTGTGAACGGTTGCCGACGGTCCGATAAAAATCTGTCCGGACGAAATGATAGAACGATAGCGTAAATAGCATCTGCACTTTAAGGAGTTAACAATGGGAATCGCCTATAAGGAACTGTTTCGTGTAAACCGTCCTATCTGTGGGCCTGGACCAGGAGGTTTCTTCATTAAAAGATTCAAGGAAGGCGGCTACAGTGAGGCTGAATTGCTCGATTTAATTTCGGGAGTGGACTTTTCTCTTGGTGAAGTGGATGAGGACATTAGCCTGAAAAAGAAATGCGAAATAGTCGAACAGGCGGTGAGTGGGGTGCATTATACGAGTTGGGCCCCCAGCGTGATCAGCATGATCATCTCACTTACGGTCGGAGGGTGTCTGTCTGCATGGGCGGGCAACAATTCAATCGCTGCCGGGGTTTTCGTGACGCCATGCCTGATTGCCTTGGGAATATATGCATGGTTTCGTTTATGCTTTGAGCGAAATCAAACGGTACTGTTGGGTGCGCTGAACCACATAAAGACACTTCAGCCGTAGTTGCATGAAATCGCCG
>CAUDCB010000130.1 GCA_958447915.1 uncultured Collinsella sp.
GTGTCGCTCGAGCGCATGATGAGCTGCGGCTTTGGTGCCTGCAACACCTGCAATGTCGAGACGGTCGACGGTATGAAGGGCGCCTGCATGTGCGGCCCCGTGTTTGATGCTTCCAAGGTGGTGGTCTTCTAGTGGGTACCGTGAACATGGCCGTCGATTTCGGCGGCGTTAAGATGCAGAACCCCATCAACACCGCAGCCGGTACCTTTGGCTACGGTTGGCAGTTCCAGAACTTCTTTGATGTCTCCCAGCTGGGTGCCATCACCACCAAGGGTTGCGCTGCCGAGCCCTGGCCCGGCAATCCCGCACCCCGCATGGCCGAGATCCCCGGTGGCATGATCAATTCCGTGGGCCTGCAGAACCCCGGTGTGGCCGCTTTCGCCCGCGAGTCCGGTCCGTGGCTCGAGCAGCTCTCCAAGGACGGTTGCCAGGTCATCTGCCAGGTTGCCGGTCATTCCGTGGACGAGTTTGTCCGTGCGCTCGAGATGTATGTCGAGCTGTGCCCCTGGGCTGCCGGCTATGAGATCAACGTGAGCTGCCCCAACATTGCTGCCGGCGGTGCCGCCATGGGCTCCACGCCCGAGGGCGCCTCTGCCGTCATGGCCGCGTGCCGCAAGGTGACCGACAAGCCGCTGTTTGTGAAGATGGCCCCGGTCAACGTTGCCGAGATTGCCAAGGCTCTCGAGGCCGCCGGTGCCGATGGTCTTTCGGTCATCAACTCCATCCAGGGTATGGCCATCGACGTCCACACCCGCAAGTCGCGTGTGGCCAAGCCCAAGGGCGGTCTTTCAGGCCCGCTGTGCCATCACATCGCCGTGCGTATGGTCTGGGAGGTTGCCCAGGCCGTCGACATTCCCATCAACGGCGTCGGCGGCGTCATGACCGGTGAGGACGCGGCCGAGTTTATCCTGGCTGGCGCTACCTGCGTATCGGTCGGTATGGCCAACTTCGTCGATCCGTGCGCTTCGCTCAAGATTGCGCGCGAGCTCGAGGCCTGGGCCGAGTCCCAGGGCGTGAAGGACATCAACGAGCTGGTAGGTGCTTTCGAATGCTAGAGACCGATGCCCGCGACCGCGTTATCGTTGCCCTCGACTGCGACCGTGAGCGTGCGCTCGAGCTCGCCCATGAGCTTTCGGGCCATGCCGCCTGGCTCAAGGTGGGCATGACGCTCTATTACGCTGAGGGCCCCGAGATCGTCAAGACCTTTAAGGACCTGGGCTTCAAGGTGTTCCTCGACCTTAAGTTCCATGACATTCCGCATCAGGTGCGCGGTGCCGCTCGCTCGGCCTCGCTTGCCGGTGCCGACTTGCTTTCGGTTCACGGCTTGGGTTCGGGTGCTATGCTCGCCGCCTGTCGTGAGGGTGCCGAGGAGGCACGCGAGGATCGAGCCAAGCTCGTCGCCATTACCGTGCTTACGAGCATGAATCAGGATGCGTTGAGCGAGATCGGCGTCGAGTCGCCCGTTGCCGAGGAGGCCGCCCGTCTGGCAAAACTCGCCCAGGCCAACGGTATCGACGGCATCGTGTGCTCGCCGATGGAGGCTCATGACATGCGTGAGCTGCTGGGCCCCGATGCGTTGATTGTGACCCCGGGCGTGCGTCCGGTTGGTGCTGCGCTGGGCGATCAGTCCCGCGTGGCCACGCCTTCCCAGGCTATCGAGCGCGGCGCGAGCCATATCGTGGTGGGCCGCCCCATTACCGGCGCCGACGATCCGGTTGCCGCGTTTGACGCCATCGTTGCCGAGCTGGTCGAAAACGTCGCGTAAAAGATTCCCTCAAGTCACCACTTTTGGGTCTCATTAGCACAAATTAGCCCCTGTGCCTGCGAAAACTTTCCCATCCTTTGTGTGGAATCGCAGGTCGGGGGCTCTTCTTTTAGCGCGATATATTGCACTTTTTGCGGGTATCGTCTAACCTATGGAGCCGCGATTGAGCATTTTGTACGTTTTACGTGCTAAAATGCCAAATATTGAATCAGATATAACCCAACTATTTGGAGGTACGAATGGCACTCCCTCAGCTTACCGATGAGCAGCGCGAGCAGGCTCTTGAGAAGGCTGCCGCCGCACGTCACGCTCGCGCAGAGCTCCGTGAGCAGATCAAGAAGGGCGAGAAGTCCCTCGAGTCCGTGCTCAACTCCGATGACCCCATTGCTTCCCGCATGAAGGTTTCCACCCTCATCGAGTCTCTCCCCGGTTATGGCAAGGCCAAGGCCGCCAAGATCATGGAGGAGCTCGGCATCTCCGCTACCCGTCGCGTCCAGGGCCTTGGCGTCCGTCAGCGCGAGCAGCTCCTCGAGCAGCTGACCAAATAAGTGAGCGCTCAGGATTCAAAGCTCTTTGTGATTTCTGGACCGTCAGGCGCGGGCAAGGGCACGCTCGTCACTCGTGTGCGCGAGCGTCGCTCTAACCTGGGCCTGACGGTTTCGGCTACCACGCGAGCCCCACGCAAAGGCGAGGTCGATGGCGTCAATTACTTTTTCCTGACGCGCGAGGAGTTCGACCGCCGCGTGGCAAACGGTGAGTTTGTTGAGTGGGCCGAGGTCCACGGTAACTGCTACGGCACGTTGGTGAGCGAGGTTCAGTCCAAGCTCGCCTCTGGTTCGTCTCTCATCTTGGAGATCGATGTCCAGGGTGCCCTGCAGGTTAAGGAGCGTTTCCCCGAGGCCGTGCTGATCTTTATCAAGCCACCCTCGCTCGAGGTGCTCCGCGAGCGTCTGGTCGGTCGCGGTACCGAGACGCCCGAGACAATCGAGCTGCGTATGGCAAACGCCGCCCATGAGCTTGCCCTTGCCGACCGCTACGACGACGTCGTGGTGAATGACGATCTCGACCGCGCGACCGACGAGCTCGTTCGCGTTCTCGATATGCATGAAAGGATCTGAGGTCCGTGTCCGTTGTAAAGCCTTGCATTGACGATCTTCTGGAGAAGACCGATCACAACCGCTTCCTGCTCGCTTCGCTTGCCTCTAAGCGTGCCTGCGACATCAATAGCATGCTGCGCGGCCAGCATAACCGCGTGCTTGCCGTCCAGGATGTCGACGACATCACCATCGCGCTCTCCGGTGCCGATACCATCTCGATGGCTATGGACGAGATCGTCGACGGCGATATCTCCTACGACGAGGCCCGTTACGAGAAGGCGCTCGGCCATAAGGTTGCTGAAGCCTAAATGGCAGCTCGCGTCTGCCTGGTCCACTATCACGAGGTTGGACTGAAGGGCAAGAACCGCGCACATTTTGAGCATATCCTCATGGATAACATTAAGGCGGCTTTGGCCGCCTTTTCCGTGAATGCCGTGTCTCGAATTTCCGGTTATATCCTCGTGACCTTTAACGAGCATCAAGCCGACGAGGCGGCGCGTGTCATCCGCACCGTCCCCGGCGTTGCCCGTGTCTCCCTGGCCTATCACACCAATCGCGACCCGCAGGAGTACTGCGCGGCGGCTGTTAAGGCGCTGCGTGAGTTTGGCCCCTTCGATTCGTTTAAGGTGCACGCCAAGCGCTCCAATACCGACTATGAGCTCACCTCGATTGATATCAATCGTCAGGTGGGCGAGGTGCTGTGCGAGGCCTTCCCCGACAAAATGGTTCAAATGCATGACCCCGATGCGATGGTGCACGTACTGGTGGTTCAGGGTAGCGTCTACGTTTATGCGCGCTCCGAGCGCGGCGTGGGTGGCCTTCCGGTGGGATCTGCCGGCAAGGTCGTGACGCTTCTGTCGTCGGGCATCGATTCTCCGGTGGCGACCTGGATGCTCGCGCGTCGCGGCGCGGTGTGCGTGCCGGTACATTTCTCCGGTCGTCCGCAGACGCCCGATACGAGCGAGTATTTGGTGCAGGACATCATCCGTGCGCTTGAGCCGGGTGTCCAGATCGGCCGCCTGTACGTGGTGCCGTTCGGAGATTGCCAGCGTGAGATTTCCGTCACCTGTCCCAGCAACCTGCGCGTGATCATGTATCGCCGCATCATGTATTCGGTTGCCGAGCGCATTGCGCATATCGAGGGCGCCAAGGCCATCGTGACCGGCGAGTCGCTCGGTCAGGTTGCCTCCCAGACGCTCGAGAACATCATGGCCGTCAACGAGGCCGTGAAGATTCCCGTGTTTCGTCCGCTCATCGGGTCCGACAAGCAGGAGATCATTGCGCGCGCTCAGGAGATCGGTACGTTCGATATTTCTACTGAGGCAGCGCCCGACTGCTGCACGCTGTTTATGCCGCGTCGTCCCGAGACGCACGCTAAACTCGATGCCGTGCACGAGGCCTGGGAGCTGTTCGACCACGAAGAGATGATCGAGCGCCTGCTTAAGCAGACCGAGTATATCGACTTCTTCAGCAACACGTACAAGGCCCCTAAGACCTTAAAACGCAAACATTCGGAGCTTGCTCCGCGTGAGATTTACCAAGATCACGAATAATTGCCTGCATAGACCGACGATACGCCTGTATCGTCGGTCTTTTACTATCTGGGCAAATGATGCCATGATGTTCATTCGCTGACGTGTGACTGAATAAATGGACATGTTCGCGCAAGGTTTTGGTCGTTATTTGGTTTGACCGTCAAAACTGGTTTGTCCATGCGGTTCGTTTTGCTGCGTTTTCCTGACACGATGGTGTTGGGAGGTTTTGCTATGGCGCAGCGCGAACAACACGAACGGGTCAAAAAGATGGACCGCTGGGCGGGCAAGTTGCTCGGGCATAAAGCGGTGGTGGTGGCGATACTCGTCGTCATCGCGATGGCGAGCGGGCTGGCGATGGCGAGTTTTGGCGGCGAGTCCGGAGGCGTGTCGTTTGAGCGGGCTGGGGACTCGGGCTCATCGGCAGAGCCGGGTCCTAGCGTTGATTCGCATGATCGTGAGTCCGATGGATCTTCGCACAAAGCTTCTGCCGAATTGAAGGTCTATGTCGATGTCGATGGCGCCGTTGTGTCACCCGGTGTGTACCGGCTTATGGATGGCGCGCGGGTGGCGCAGGCAATTGATGCCGCCGGAGGATTGACACCCGAGGCAGATGTGACAGGGCTCAATCGGGCATCCAAGGTCGCAGACGGACAAAAAATATACGTACCAAAGGTGGGGGAGCAGCAGGCGGTTGCCGCGGGCGGTGGAGCCGATGACGGAGCTGTCTTGGCTTCAGGCGCGAATGATATGGCGGGGCTCGTCAATATCAATACAGCGAGCGCGGCGGAGCTGCAGACGCTCTCGGGCATTGGGCCTTCTATGGCTCAGTCGATTATCGACGAGCGCTCGAAGAATGGTCCCTTCGCCTCGGTCGATGATCTGATGCGTGTATCTGGCATCGGTGAGAAGAAGCTTGCCAAAATCAAAGATTGTATCTGCGTATGAGCACGCCCAAGCGCGAGCATGTGATGCCCCCGCGGCCCCTCATGCCATGGACGATGGCCTTGTTTGCCGGCCTGTGCGTTAGCTGTGTCTTGGTGCTCAATGTGGCCGCTGATGCGATACTGAGGGAGCGGGCGCCGGCGGTCGGACCGCTATGGGCTATTCCTGTTGCGGCGGCGGTATTCGTTGTGCTGGTTCAATTCTGTGCGCGGCTTGCACCTTTAAAGCGGTGGCTGTATGCCGCGTCCGTCGGTCTCGTGGCGGGAGCGGTCGTCTCGGCGTGGTGGGCTGTGGGTGCGCTCAGCGCCTCGAAGGCGCTCGACGGTCGAGCGGCAAGCGGCCTAGAGTTGGTCGTGCAGGGTGATCCATCCATAAACGTTGACGTTTATTCCTAGACCGGTAAGG
>CAUDCB010000131.1 GCA_958447915.1 uncultured Collinsella sp.
ACCGTCTCCGCTTCCTGGGACGATCCGTCCACTGCGCCCAACGGCGAGGCCCTCGATGGCTTCAAGGGCATCGGCACGACGAGCATGTCCTTCAGGGGCGTCGCGACCGTCAAGGCGTAAGGCTCGCTTGAGTCTGTATGCAGGATGTCGGTCGTTGGGACCGTATCCTCATAGTTGAAACAAAGACCCGGGCGGCAACGATGTCGCTCGGGTCTTGTAATGAGTATCCGTACTCATATACCAGTTGGTCCTACCGACAAAAGAAAGGGGAGAGAACGTGAACAACTTGCTACGTTTGATTGGAAGGCGTCTCGTGGCGCTGCCGATCATGGCATTGGGCGTCACCGTCCTGGTGTTCTTCCTTATGTCGTTCTCCAAGACCGACCCCGCCTATACGGCGTTGGGTGACGGTGCCTCGCCCGAGGCGGTTGCCGAGTACCATGAGAAGTATGGTCTGGACGACCCCTGGCCCGTGCGCTACGTGCGCTACATGGGCGATCTGATCCATGGCGACATGGGCACCTATGGTGCTGCTCGCAACTCCGTTGCCAAGCGCATCTCCACTGCCCTGCCCGTCACGATGCAGCTGACCTTCATCGGTCTTGCCATCGGCGCGGTCGTTTCGTTTTTACTCGGCGTCATCGCGGCACTGTATCGCGATAAATGGCCGGACCAAGTGATCCGCGTCTTCTCCATCGCCGGCTTGGCAACCCCGTCGTTCTGGCTTGCCGTTCTGTTGATTCTGCTGTTCTCTTCCTACCTTAAGGTGCTTCCGGCGTCCGGTGCTCTGCCTCACTTCACCACCAACCCGGCTGGCTATCTGGGACGTATGATCATGCCCGCCATTGCTCTTGCCTTCCCGCTGACGGGTCAGATGACTCGTATCGTGCGTACGGCCATGGTCGAGGAGCTCGACAAGGACTATGTCCGTATGGCTCGCGGCGCCGGCGTTCCCGAGAAGGTCGTCGTCGGCATCAACGTACTTCGCAATGCGCTGATCACCCCGGTCACCACCCTCGGTCTTAAGATCGGTTACCTCATGGGCGGCGCCGTCGTCATCGAGGTTATCTTCAACCTCCCCGGCATGGGCACCGCGATCCTGCAGGGCGTTCAGGGCAACGAGGCGAACCTGGTTCAGGGCGTCGTCATCGTCGTTGCTCTTGCCTTCATCATCATCAACATCGTGGTTGACATGCTCTACCTGCTCATCAACCCGCGCATCAGGACGGTGTAGATTATGGTAAAGATTCGAGAGAAGCAAACCGAGCAGCTCGAGAAGGCTGCCTCCAAGGGGCTCAATCTCGGTGGCTGGAAGAAGATGACGCTGTCTTCTAAGATTGCCGCCGTCGTGCTGGCGCTGGTCGCCCTGACCGCGATTATGGCGCCCCTTCTTGCCCCCTATAGCCCGGTCGAGATCTTTACGGCTCGCCAGGCTCCCGGCAACGGATTTATCTTCGGTACCGACGATAAGGGTCGCGACATTCTGTCGCGCATGCTCTACGGTGGTCGTTACTCGCTGATTATCGGCTTTGGCGCCACTGCCATGGCTCTGGTCTGCGGCTCGGTCGTGGGCGCCCTTGCGGCGGTTTCGCGCAAGGCCGTTTCCGAGACGATCATGCGTATCTTGGACATCATCATGTCCATCCCGGGCATCGCCCTCGCGGCCGTCTTCGTCTCCATCCTGGGCAACTCCGTGCCGTCGATCATCTTCGCCATCGGCTTTATGTACACTCCGCAGATTGCCCGTATCGTGCGCGCCAACATCGTGTCCGAGTACGGCGAGGACTATGTCCGCGCGGTCATCGTTTCCGGCGCCAAGGCTCCGTGGATTTTGATCAAGCATGTTCTGCGTAACTGCATCGCCCCGATCATGGTCTTCACCGTTACCCTGGTCGCCGACGCCATCATCTTCGAGGCCTCGCTGACCTTCATCGGCGCTGGTATTCAGGAGCCCACCGCTACCTGGGGCAACATCCTCGCCGACGCCCGCGGCGGCGTGCTCGCCGGCCGTTGGTGGCAGGCGCTGTTCCCGGGCCTGGCCATCATGATCACCTGCCTGGCACTCAACATCCTCTCCGAGGGCATTACCGACGCCATGGCCGCTGCTCCCTCCGCCGCCCTGGATCCGACCGATTCCTCCAAGCGTCGCGAGGCCGACCTGCTGGTCTCCGACCCCGTTCGCGCCTACAAGGAGCAGGCCCAGTCCCTCTCCGCTCGCCTTGGCGCCCTGCGCGATGTCGAGCTCAAGCGTGACGATCGCCATGTGCCCGACGAGTCTGTTGAGCCGATCCTTTCGGTCCGCGATTTCTGCATTCAGTTTGAGCATCACGGTGATATCAACGTCGTCGACCATGTCAACTTTGACGTCCGTCCTGGTCAGACCATGGGCCTGGTGGGCGAGTCCGGTTGCGGTAAGTCCATCACCACGCTGGCCATCATGGGCCTGACCGACGATGACGAGCACCTTTCCGGCGAGGTCCTCTGGGAGGGCCGCGACCTGCTCAAGATGAGCAAGAAGGAGTGGTTCGGCCTGCGCGGTACCGATATCGCCATGGTCTATCAGGACGCCCTGTCCTCGCTCAACCCCTCCATGCTCATCTCTGCCCAGATGAAGCAGCTCACCAAGCGCGGCGGCACCCGCAGCGCCGAGGAACTCCTGGAGCTCGTGGGCCTCGACCCCAAGCGTACGCTCGAGAGCTACCCGCATGAGCTTTCCGGTGGCCAGCGTCAGCGTGTTCTGATCGCTATGGCCCTTACCCGCGACCCCAAGCTGGTCATCTGCGACGAGCCCACGACCGCTCTGGACGTTACCGTCCAGAAGCAGGTCATCAAGCTGCTCAACGACCTTCAGGCCAAGCTCGGCTTTGCCATGATCTTCGTCTCGCATGACCTGGCGCTGGTCGCCGAGGTCGCCCATAACATCACGGTTATGTACGCCGGTCAGGTTATCGAGCAGGCGCCCACCAAGGAGCTGCTCACTAACCCGATCCACGAGTACACCCGCGGTCTTCTGGGCTCCGTTCTGTCCATCGAGAGCGGTTCGGGCCGTCTGCACCAGGTGCCCGGCGCCGTTCCGAGCCCGCGCGATTTCCCCAAGGGCGATCGCTTCGCGCCCCGCTCGAGCCATCCGCGCATTGGCCTGGACACCCGTCCGGTCTTCAAGCGCGTGCCCGGCACCGAGCACTTCTATTCCGAGCTCCCCGACGAGGTGCTCAAGGCAAATGGTTTGACCCCTCACGCGGAGGTGATGTAGATGAGCGAGACCGCAGTCAACGGCGTCGAGCCGATCATCTTCCTTGATGACGTCCACGTCACCTTTAGGACACGTACCGGCTCGATTCTGCACCCTAACCTGGTTCACGCCGTCCAGGGTGTAACGATTAAGCTCATGCCCGGTCAGACGATCGGCATCGTCGGCGAGTCCGGTTGCGGTAAGTCCACCACCGCCAACGTCATGTGCGGCCTGCAGGCCCCCACGAGCGGCAAGGTCTACTTTAAGGGCAAGGACGTGACCAAGCGTACCGCCGAGGACCGTCGCCACATGGGTCGCGTCATCTCGGTCGTGTTCCAGAACCCGGCTACGGCGCTCAACCCCCGCATGGTCGTTCGCGAGCAGCTGCTCGACCACATGCGCGTCCACAACCTGGGTACCGAGGCCGAGCAGGAGAAGCGCGTCAAGGAGCTCTTGGAGCTCACCGGTCTGCCCAGCTCCGCCGCCGAGGTTCTTCCCGGCCAGCTTTCGGGCGGCCAGCGCCAGCGCGTCGCAATTGCCCGTGCTCTGTCGCTGAACCCCGATGCCATCATCGCCGACGAGCCCACCTCGGCTCTGGACGTTTCGGTCCGCGCGCAGATTCTGAACCTGCTGACCGACCTTAAGAAGGAGCTCGGCCTGGCCATGGTGTTCATCAGCCATGACATCCAGACGGTCCGCTATATCTCTGACGACATCATCGTTATGAATGGCGGCAAGATCGTCGAGCAGGGCGAGGCCAAGCAGGTCTTCCGGCACCCTCAGGACCCCTACACCAAGATGCTGCTCGGCGCTGCGCCGTCGCTGCTTCATCCCAAGCTCGGCGAGTAGGTTCGCTTTCCCTCCCGTGCGCCCGGTTCCCTTGCCGGGCGCACCTCCGTTGCGATTTCGAAAGGTTGGGTTCACGGGCCATGCCAAGCGCTCAGGAGCTACAACAGCAATTTGGTGGTTATCGGGGCGCCATGCCCCGTCCATCCGATTTCGATCTCTTTTGGAACGACCGCATGGCCGAGGCTGACGCCGTCAAGATCGACTATGCGGTCGAGGCGGCATCGATTGCCGATACTGCGACCTGCCAGTTTTTTGACCTCTGGTATACCGGCATGTGCGGCGCCCGCCTGCATGCCAAGTATCTCAAGCCGGTTTCGGACGAGCCCGTGCCGCTGGTGTTACAGTTCCACGGCTATCCGGGTGCAAGCCGCAGCTGGTTCGAGCAGGCGTCGTTTGCGGGCATGGGCATGGCGCTCATTGCCCTCGACTGCCCCGGCCAGGGTGGCCCCTCCGAGGATATTGGTGGATTTGAAGGCACAACGGTCGCGGGCCATATCGTCGCCGGTATCGATGGCGACCCGGCCAACCTCTACTATGTCCGCTTGCACCAGGATATCCGCATTCTGTGCCGTATTGTTCGCGAGCTCGAGGGCATCGATTTTTCCCGCGTATTTGTGAACGGCGCATCACAGGGCGGCGGTTTGGGCATTGCGACCTGCGCGCTTAATAGCGAGCTTATCAATCGTGCCGCCATCCTCTATCCCTTCCTGTCGGATTTCCGCCTTGTTTGGGATCTGGATGCCGACGATATCGCTTATGAGGGCCTGCGTTATTGGTCGCGTTGGTTTGACGAGGACTCGACTCGTATTGAAGAGGCCTATGCCAAACTGGCGTACTTCGATTCCAAGAACTTTGCCCCCATGGTCAAATGCCCCGTGCTGTTTGGCACGGGCACGGCCGATATCGTCTGTCCGCCAGCGACGCAGTTTGCGGTCTACAACAACCTGGCCTGTGAGAAGCGACATGAGTTCTTTGAGGGCTTTGGCCACGAGGAGATTCAGGACTTTGACGACATGATCATTCCGTTTTTCTGCGAGGGAGGGGAGGCTCATGTCTAAGTGCGAGAGCAATGTCGACGAGCTGATCGTCCCCAGGCTCGCGGGGATGCCTGGAACGGTTTCGTCAAGGCTCTCTGATTTCCGGGGTTGGCGCGGCGATGCTTCTGCGGATGTTTCCAAATTAGAGACAGCCGCCTCGGACTTTGAGGTTTGCGGCCTGACTGTTACGGCGATTGATTTCGTCAATCCGTGCGCGCGCTACTCCGAGGTTTCCTTTGAGCTCGGCGGGCATGTCGTGCATGGCCGTTTGATTGAGCCCTCTGGTTGCGCCCGAAGATCCGAGCTTGTTCCGCTGTGCCTGATGTTCCATGACATCGGCCGACCCGTGCGGGGATGGCATCACATGACGAGGTTTGCCGCTATGGGATATGCCGTGCTTGCGCTGGACGATGAGGTGATTGGATCCAGCGATCTGCAGCAGGGGATTACCTCGCCTGCTTTTGTCGAGCGCGTCCGTTGGGGCTGCGCGTTGGCGAAGGTTGCGCGCAATCTTGATGGCATGGACCCCGACCGCATCTTTGCATGGGGCGAGGGCCTTGGCGGCGGAGTCGCTTTGGCGG
>CAUDCB010000132.1 GCA_958447915.1 uncultured Collinsella sp.
ACTGACACCCGAGGCTCGGCGTGCGTGAGCACGGATGCGATCATGGCTGCATCGTCCACAACGGTGGCTGGTTCGAGATGGGCGACATGAACATGCGGCAGGCGATGGCGGGAAAGGGGCGGTGGCCTGAGACGGGGGCTCCGCCGGTTCCCGTGGCGGCGTCGGCGGTGCTCACCCGCGATAGCCGCGGTGCTGACTCGCAATATCTACTGGTGCTCATGCGGGCAAATGCTTATTGTGGTAAGACGGAGTAATAATCTTACTCTTTTCAAAACTGACGGATCGAGATGATTCGGCTGCTTGATTGGCGATGCGGCTTTACATATGTTTTAGAGGGATACAATTAGCCAAGTGTTTCAGTTCAAATTAAGGTGGCTCATGTTTAAGAAAGAGTGTGCAGGATTTAACTTGCTTAAATCCAAGGAAGTGTACGCTATCATGGATGGAGATACGTCATTTCGTTCTGATGTGCTTAATGAAGACGTCTCTCTTCCGTATCAATCGGGCCCAAAGTTGGTTGTGATCCTCAATAAGTTTGGAATAGATGCCACGTATGGTTCATCTAGCCGCTGGATGTATGTTGAAGCCTTGCTTGAGCTTTGCATTGATAATAATCGTGTCTCTGATATGTTGGCTTATTTCTTTAACCTTGAACGCTTCTATAAAGACTTTTCTGGTTTGATGCCGGACGAAATAAAACGGAGACATGCTGCGATTGTTGAGGGCGCTATCACTGCCATTAACAGCGTTCTTTTCTTTGGTGGGCATGAACTGAGATGTTTTGGTAATAACTACGTTATTGCGTCAGTCGATGACGTGCCCGAGATGTCCATTCCTTCAATCAACACGATTGACCGTTCTTATATTAAAGATATGGCAGATAGGGCCCAGGAAGATATTGAGCTAGGGAATTTCGATAGCGCTCTCACTAAAGCGAGAACTTTGCTAGAAGAAGTCTTCTGCTGGGCTATCGAACGTAAAGGGGAACAGCCCTCGAGCAGTGGCGATGTCGGGAAAATGTTCTCTCAAGTCAAATGCCTCTATAACATTCATGCTGACAAGACAATGGATAGGAGAATTTGTGATCTGGTAAATGGACTCAATAAAATTGTCGACTCTATTGGCCAGATGAGAAATAAACAGGGCGATGCTCACGGAGTGGGGGCATCAAGGGTGAACATCGAGGACTATCATGCAAGGCTAGCTGAGAATGCTGATGCCAACGTAGAGGATTTAGTTCTGTCGGTTGTTCATCGAGCGGAGAGAGATAGACACTAAGGTTTATACGATTGCATGTCGAATTGGCTAGCGGCCATCAGTTTGTTCGACCGATCCAGAGGAGATTGATAAATTGTTGCCATTGCGCTTGCGCAGTCATTCCCGCGGGGGATAGCGTTGGTATCACCAGCGTAGTGGCGGCGGGAAGGCGCAGTGGTCATTATTCAGTGACGTAATTGGTCAAAATCGCTTGATTATTATCGGCTAAAACCGCCTGGCGCAAACGATGAACCGAAGTGTCATCGCGACCTTTACTGAGAAAACTGGTCCCTTGACGGCGGTATTTGTTGACGCATTTAAATAACTATCCGCTTTGAAAGGCTGTCTATCCAATGGATTCGCGCATCTCCCATCAGCTTCTTGTTCTCGGCAACGGTTTTGATATTACATGCGGTTTAAATTCTCGGTTTGTTCAGTTCTTCAGACCGAGGATGGCTGTTATCGATAATAATAAAAACATCAGTAAAAATGGCTGGGCAAAAACTCTCTCTGCCTCAGGTATTACCGCCTGGGACTTGATTCTCTATTTCCGTAAAGAACTTGCTGATAAAGGCTATGACGTTAATTGGAGTGACGTCGAGTTAGCGGTCTCCGATGTTATCGAAATGGAGCGCAACTCTGGGGCGCTTCCGTCCTCCTCACCTATGGATAGACAACATTTTGTCGCTACTCGAACTCTCCTCGAGTATTTTGTGTTTCTGCAGTCTCATCCCTGGATTAAATGGCCGAATCAGTATTTAACACAATTGAATGAGAAGATCGAAAAATCGACTGGATACGATTGGGGCAAACTGCAAGAAGACGTTTTCCGTGAAATGCGTGAAGCGGGATATTTTGAAGATGACGACGATTCCGGGCGTCTCCACACTGTCTCCGATATCTTCCCCCATACGTATGCGGATATTGATGACTATCGAGATGCGTTAAAAGAGCAAACGCCGGGTCTTGCTGTCGAAGTCGTTGCTAGTTTTCTCTGCGGCTTATATGTGGACGTTAAAAGTTGGACGCAAAACTCTCTTCGTTCGGTGCTCGAACAAGAGCTTCATAAGCTAGAAGCTGAGTTCAGTCGATATCTTAGTCGCGAAGTAAAACTTAACAACGAATATTGCGAGGCTTCGGAACAGCTAATGGAACAGTTGTTGTCTGGCATGACGAGTTGGGATGCGGTCGCGTTGCAGAGGCTACTGTGCTCAGTTTTAACTACACAAGCCCGTCGATTCCATCCATTTGGCGGAACGAGCCCACATTCAAATTCATTAATATCCACGGTAGGCTTAACGGAGACATAATCTTTGGCGCCGATGGTACAAACTGCATGGATGATCCTGGGGCGGCAAGATTTTCTAAGACATTTAGAATTATTCGTTCTGGGAGGCCCGGCGGGGGAGAGCCAATTGCATTTGGCGCGCCATCAAAAGAAGAACCTCGAGAAACAGTTGTTATCAAAGTATTCGGGCATTCTCTTGCGAAGGCTGATTACGCTTATTTTCAAGCAATATTTGACATTGTTGATATATATACAGGTCCGGTTGAACTGGTGTTTTTCTACAAATCCTATTGCGAAACTGCTCGTGAGGAGCTGCTCCTTAATATATCAAGGCTGCTCGACTCGTACGGCGCATCAATGGACAACCGGGATCACGGGAAGAATTTGATGCACCGGTTGATTTTGGAGGGGCGGCTGTCTGTTGTTGAACTTCCATAACGATTGGGAATTTGTGGCCGTTCTCAGCTAAGGCATAGCCTTTTGTTTGTGCTGATCGTCGGTACTCCTGCACCACTATTTCAAAGCGATTATTCACTGACCCCGTCTCGAGTAATTTTGTCCGAGCGATAGATTAATCTTTTAATCGGTTTGCCACATTTAAACTGGGCGTGAGTATGTATCTTCTTGTGTCTTCGTCGTTCGCCTTATTTAAGCGGGGAGCGATTTGGCATTTGAAGATATGTATGGTTGGCTACCTTGACGAGGAAGATGGTGGGCATTGGAAAACAACGACCAACGCTACAAGGTTATCGATCACGGTGACCTGATGGAGTTTCTTCAAGAGGATATGATTGATCAACTTCGAGGGGAGGAGATGACCCGCAGCACCCTTTCGGGTGAGAATTTTTATACTCCTCGCAATAGCCTTCTAGAAGTCTGCCGAGAGTATCTTGAGCGCGATCCCCAAACTGATGCATTTTTGATCCAGTATCCCCATGGGATCGTTCTTGAACAATCTAAGAGGAGATTTTTCTATCGAGGCGAAAAGCAGATTTATCCACGGTCTGAATCCTCGCTCAAGAGAAAACTTCGACAGTTTAACAATATTAAAGACCAAGAGCTTTATCGTCTCGTGGCAGATATGCGGCTATTTGAGTTCAGCCGCTTTATTGATCAGTTTCAGTCCGTGCGGGAATGGAATCGTTGCGATGTTCTTTATGAACTCTTGGGTCAGCATTACGGCTTGGAGACCAATTGGCTGGACGTGACGAACGATTTTTCAACGGCGCTCTTTTTTGCAACTTGCGTTTGGGATAAAGGCCGCTGGCGTCCGCTTTCGCAACGGGATATCGAGCGAGACGAATGTTCCAAATGGGGCGTTATTTATAGAAAGAGCGCTGCACGTGTTGGGCTGGACGAATGCATGCGCATGGGAAAGTACATTCATCACTTGCATGAACCGCGTCCACTGCTAAAGGATGTTGGGAGTAACATCCCCGTTCCAATTGGATACCAGCCTTTTGTACGAAGCTCAATCCAGAGTGGTTACGCAATATATGACCGCGGAGCAATGCCGCTGCAGGAGGATCCTTCCTTTGAACAATTTCGGTTTAAACAGGACCCCGATTTTTCCAAAGACGTTTTTGACATGATGAATGGCGGGAATAGGATTTACCCGGACGAAAGTCTTATTGAGGCGCTTCCCATTGTTGGCTCTATTGCTTGCGCAACGTCATTTACCAAGGAAGCTTTAAACTACGCCCTTACAAGGAGCCATTATTATCGCGCCGAAGATTTTGGAGTAGCGCTAGCCGATTTGTCTACTTTTAGAGTGGATGGTAAGTCAATCGAAATCAAAGCCGAACATCCTTGGAATCTGCCGCGTTACCTAAGAAGGCGAGTTGATCGTCTTGGTAAAACGGAGAGGCGAATAATGGACAGCCTCCAGGTGACAACTAGGCTGTCTCCAATGAGTCTCGGTCTTAAAATTTGGGCGCCATGGATGCTTCCAGAATGCGAGTCCGATCGGGGTGTCCTAGATATGGTTCCCAGAATGATTGATGATGAGAACCACATGGTGTTTACGGATCGGTTTTCCTTTCGCTTAATGTACAGCACGATGATGGGGAAGTTGAGTCCATTTTAGGGTGGAAACACTTCTAATCCTATTGGCGGGGTACCGCCCATACCCCTTCGTCTGTGATTCTGTTGCTTAGTCACTAGAATCATATGACGGTGCGCGGAGTGCGTTCCGCTATGCAGCTGCCAATTTGCGAAAGGAATTATTCGCTACCATAGTATGGTGCTCGAGCTTATGCCGAGTTCTATTTCGTTGGGAGTTTTACGGTGAAAAAGTCCCGAGAGAGCAAGGATGGCGAGTTTGAAGCCTCCGATCTCCTAGTCACAGTTTTAACCTCTGCGGCCCTACCGGTCGCCTCGCGCGTCCTTACGCTTGCTTTTGGGGAAAATTCTTTGTGGTCTGTCGACCGATTATTTATTATCTACTTTGCATCATTTTCAGGATGGATATTGAGGAACTATCTCCAGCTGGTTGTGGAGAGAAGCGGAATGAGGGATAAGGGCTATAGTTTTATGAATTCAGACGCTGCGGGAAATGCCATTTGGACGTTTCCCGTTCTTCTCGCCCTTTTTTGTTGGAATTTATTGCCGGGCTTAATCACGCTTCTCGCCATCTATGCTGTCGCGGCTATTCTGCTTCTGAAACATCGGAATGCCTTTTGCATCGACGTTGGAAGAATGGAGTTTATCGGGTTATGTACGCTTCTTACTGTGCTCGTTGTGGAGGCGGTCTGTGTGAGCTATTTGCCCGACCCGGCATCTGAAATACAACATTTTGCGACTTATACGGTGGCGCTTGTTCTTATTGTTTTACTTAATTTTGCCCTCGATTGTTTCCGAATTAAACGCTCCGATCGGAAACAATAGGACTCGGAATCTTTGAGATGGTCGCTTGCGTCCATATGCAGCATTCAGCGTCGTCTCATTTGCATGGGGCTAATTAGCTATATGTGCATTTCACTAGACCAGGGATTGGTTTAATATGCCAGAAACCCAACACCACAGTGATTGCTGCTGTTTTGTCCTGCAAGGCATTTTTGTTCAACGCTGCTGTTGGTTCCGTTATTCGGTTATTTCGGGTCACTTTTTCGGCAGATGAGTGCAGATGGGAAAGG
>CAUDCB010000133.1 GCA_958447915.1 uncultured Collinsella sp.
GCCCGTGGGTTATACCCCAAGAGCAAACCACCCTTTTTAAGGGTGGTTCTGATTTTTCCTATGGTGTAGCTGCTAGGAGCGCGTTTCCATCTTGGCGTGGCACTTGGGGCAGGTGACGCGGATCTTGCCCTTACCCTTGGGGACGGACAGCATCTGACCGCAGTTAGGGCACTTAAGGTAGGCCGTGGTCTTGCGGCCCTTCCACATCTTCTTGGCCGTTCGCTTGGCGCGCTCAAAGTCTTCCTTGCTGGTGCCGGCCGCGCGCGAGGCGTTGGCAGCCGCGGCGCCGCCACCTAAGCTGGCGACGAACTTGCCCAGGCCGGGGACGTTTGCGGTCGCCGTGACAAAGGCATCGTTCTCCTTGCGGCGCGCGTCGATGTTTTTGGACAGGCCGCGCAGCACGCCGAGCACGATCACGGCGATGGCGATCCAGCTGAGCCACTGAATACGGGCCATCGATCCGATCATCGCGATGATGATGCCGGCAAAACCCATTACGATGGTGAGTTCATCGGCGCCATTGCGACCCTTCATAAAGTCATTCATGCACATTGCCTTTCGTTCGATATGCTGCACGCCTTTATACCCGATTTAGAGCAAGGGGGACAGGTTAATCTGCACCAGTGTGGTGCAAGCATACCTGTCCCCAGAACACCAAGACGGTGCAAAGAAGATTGTTCCCAATGCCCCAATTACTTGGAGAGCTTGTCGACGACGCGTTCAATCTCGGCAAGCTTGGCGGCCTTGAGCTCCTCGTCGCCCGATTCGATTGCCGAAGTCACGCAGCCTTCGATATGCGCCTTGAGCACGTCGGCGTTGATGCGCGCGAGGAGCGCCTGTGTGGCCATGAGCTGCGTAGAAATATCGACGCAGTAGCGGTCCTCATCGACCATCCGCAGGATGCCGTCGATCTGACCGCGTGCCGTCTTGAGCATGCGGGTCACCGATTTATGGTCTGCCATCATGGCGGGTTCTCGTTTCTGGTCGGGGGGGGGTACGTGCGGGGCGTTACGCGGCGGTTACGGACAGGGCATGGAATTTCTCACCGGCGTCTTCGACGGCGGCAGCGAGCTGCTCAGCGGTCACGGTGTCGGCGCACTCCACCTGTACGGTCTGAGTCTCGTGATCGGCATCGGCGTCGGTCACGCCGGCAACGTTGAGCAGTGCCGTCTCGACAGTAGCGTCGCAGTGGCCGCACATAAGGCCCGAAGTCTTAATCGTGTAACGCATGGGTGTACTCCTTATCGATTGAGATTATCTGACAGTTTAGTCGTGAACAGCGTCATCTTAAAGGTGCGCTGAGGTGCCCGAGATTGCCCCGAAAGAGGAGCGAAGCGTACTTGGGTACGCGAGCGACGGTTTGAGGGGCAAGGTCGGGTGCATCAGTGCGCCGTCTTAGGCTTAAAGGATTTCAGGCGCAGCGCATTGCTTACGACGCACACGCTCGATAAGCTCATGGCTGCAGCGCCAAACATCGGCGAGAGTTGCCAGCCGGTGAGCGGGAAGAACACGCCCGCGGCGAGCGGAATGCCGATACCGTTGTAGAACAGCGCCCAGAACAGGTCCTGCTTGATGTTGCGAATCGTGGCGCGCGAAAGCTCGATGGCCCGCGCAACATCCATGAGGTCGCTGCGCATGAGTACCACGTCGGCGCCCTCCTTGGCGATGTCGGCGCCGGTGCCAATGGCAAGTCCCACGTCGGCGCGCGCCAGGGCGGGGGAGTCATTGATGCCGTCGCCCACCATGGCGACCTTGCTGCCCGCATCCTGCAGTTCGTGCACGTGGCGTTCCTTGTCGGCGGGCAGGACGTCGGCGATAACCTGTTCGCTGGTGAGTCCCACGCGGCGGGCGATGGCCTCGGCCGTCACGCGGTTGTCGCCGGTGAGCATGCGCACGTCGACGCCGAGCTTGCGGAGCGCGGCGATGGCCTCGGCGCTCGTTTCTTTGACCTCGTCAGCCACGGCGATGGTGCCGGCAAGCTCGCCGTTCTTGGCGAAGAACAGCGGCGTCTTGCCCTCGGCAGCGAACTGCTCGGCAAGACCGGCGGGCACCTCCGCGCCCAGCTCGTTCATCAGGCGCACGTTGCCGGCTGCGATGACATTCTGCCCCTCGCGTGCCGTAACGCCTCGCCCGGGCACGGCGGCAAAGTCCTCGACCATGCGCGCGACGATTCCGCGCGAGTCGCACTCGGCCATAATCGCCTCGGCCAGCGGGTGCTCGCTCGAGCGCTCCAGCGCGGCGGCCAGCTTGAGCAGCGCCTTTTCGCTCATGGCGGGCGAGCCGTCGGCGCGTGTCGCTACCACAATGTCCGTCACGGAGGGCTTACCGCGGGTGACCGTACCCGTCTTGTCGAGCACCACGGTGCCCACACTGCGCAGGTTCTCCAGCGCCTCGGCGCTCTTAAACAGAATGCCCATTTCGGCGCCCTTGCCGGTGCCCACCATAATGGCGACGGGCGTGGCCAGACCCAGTGCGCACGGACAGCTGATCACCAGCACGGCCACGGCGGAGGTGAGCGCCTCGTTTATGCTGCCGGTCAGCGCCATCCATACCGCAAAGGTCACGGCCGAGATCACGAACACCACGGGCACGAACACGCCGGCGACCTTGTCGGCCATGCGGGCGATGGGCGCCTTGGTGGCGTTGGCGTCCTCGACGAGCTGGATGATCTTGGCGAGCGATGTCTCGGCACCCACCCGCGTGGCGCGGAAGGTAAACGAACCGGTGCGGTTGACGGTGGCGGCGTTGACGGTGTCGCCGGCGGTCTTTTCCACGGGGATGGACTCGCCGGTGAGCGCACTCTCGTCCACGGCCGAGCTGCCTTCGAGCACCACGCCATCGACGGGGATGGACTCTCCGGGGCGCACGCGCAGGACCTGGCCGGGAAGGATGCTGTCGACGTCGACGGTGGTTTCGGTGCCGTCGTCGGCAACGACGGTCGCGGTCTTGGGCGCCAGGTCGATTAGCGCCTCGATGGCGCCGCCGGTTTTGGACTTGCTGCGCGTCTCGAGATATTTGCCCACGGTGACCAGCGACAGGATCGTGCCGGCGCTCTCAAAATACAGATTGTCCATGCCCGTTATCATGGCCTCGTGGACCTGACCCGTGGCTAACTGGTCGGCCATGATGAACATGGCATAGAGCGACCAGGCGACGGAAGCGGTGGCGCCCACGGCAATAAGGGCGTCCATGGTAGGAGCGCCGTGCGCGAGCGACTTGAAACCGTTGATAAAGTACGCATCGTTGACATAGACGATGGGGATGAGCAGGACGAGCTCGGTGAGGGCGAGCGTCATGCTGTGGATGTGGTCCGTGAAGATGCCGGGCAGCGGCCAGCCGAGCATGTGTCCCATGCCTATGTAGAACAGCGGAATGAGGAAGGCAATCGAGACGATGAGGCGGGTGCGCATGGCAGAGGCGGCGGCCTCCAGCTTTTTGGTCGGCGACTCCATATGGGCGGCGCCGGACCTGGCTTGCACGCTGCCGTTTGAGCCAGCGGCGCCGGTGCCCGCATCGACGGGTGAGGCCGAGTAGCCCGCACGGTCGACGGCGGTGCAGATATCGTCGGAGGTGACCTGCGCGGGGTCATAGTCGACCATCATGGAACCAGCGAGTAGGTTGACCGCGACGCTTTGGACGCCGTCGAGCTTGCTCACGGCGCGGTCCACATGCGCCTGGCAGGCGGCGCATGTCATGCCGCCCACGTCGAACTTATCTTGAGCCATGGCTTCTCCTTTCTGCGGCGTAGTGTTTGAATTGTTAACCTGCTGATACTATACACCCATACCCCCTGGGGGTGTCCAGTATAGAAAGAAATGTATGACATTTCGTTACAGATGAGGGTGGCTGCTCAATCGTTGGCAGCTCATGTCAAACATCTCGATCTGTAACATCTAGCGGGGAAAATGACCTCTAACTGTTACAGATCGAGATTATGTTTTGCGATGTTTGAGTTCGTCTCAATCTGTAACGTGTAGACCCGGTTTTGTCTCGTAACTGTTACAGATTGAGACAATCGGCCCAGACCCGCCTCGTCATCTGTGGTTTACGTGGGGGCATGCGAAGCGCGGGTATACTAACCGGCGGCGAATCTGCTCCATCGCTTAGAGCTGCTGCGTCTGGACGGCGCGTGATAGGGCTGCCAAAGCGATCGCCAGCGTGCTGAGCAACGTCCTCTCTGTGCGCACCTGTTTTTGTATGTATTAGCGCACTACCAAGCACGCCCGCGCGGCCGCATGCCGTGCCCATAACGCGTGCAGATAAGGAACAACAACATATGCGTAATTCTGTATCCGACGTCACGGACGCCGAGATTCTGGACGAGACCCGCGAGGCCATGACCCAGGCTGCCTTCGATGCTGCCGACGAGGCCAGCGCCGCCGATACCGTCGAGTCCGCGACCGAGAGCCTGCCTGCCTTTGACGAGCTGGGTCTTTCGGACGAGATGCTTCGTGCTATCGAGAACCTGGGCTACACGGCGCCCACGCCTGTCCAGGCTGGCTCGATCCCCGTGGTGCTCGAGGGCCGCGACCTGCTTGCCGCCGCTCAGACCGGCACCGGCAAGACGGCCGCCTTCTTGCTGCCGACCATGAACAACCTGGAGCACATCGCTCCGCCCAAGCCCGTGCGCGAGTGTGGCGGCCGCAACCGCCGTCGCGGTGCCAAGAAGCCCGAGGGCAACGGCCGCGGCCCCGTGATGCTCGTCATCACCCCCACGCGCGAGCTTGCCCAGCAGATCGACGAGGTTGCGAGCAAGATTGCCGACGTCACCGGCCATGTCGCCGTGACCGTCGTGGGCGGCGTGAGCTACAAGCCCCAGACCGCGGCCCTCAAGTACGGCTGCGACATCCTGGTCGCCACGCCGGGCCGTCTGGTCGATCTGATTGAGCAGGGCGCTTGCCACCTGAACGAGGTCAAGGTGCTGGTGCTCGACGAGGCCGACCGCATGCTCGACATGGGCTTTTTGCCCGCCGTCCGTCGCATCGTGCGCGAGACGCCGGCCGAGCGCCAGACGCTGCTGTTCTCGGCGACCCTCGACGAGGAGGCCGTGGGCGAGATCACCGACCTGGTGAGCGATCCGGCCCGCGTGGAGATCGCGCCTGCCACGTCGACCGCCGACACCGTCGACCAGTTTGTGTTCCCGGTCTCTATCGAGGCCAAGAATAACCTGCTGCCCGAGTTCCTCAAGAAGGAGGGTCCGGAGCGCACGATCGTCTTTATGCGCACCAAGCACCGCGCCGACAGCTGCTGCCGTCGTCTGGAGCGTAAGGGCATCAAGGCCGCCGCGATTCACGGCAACCGTAGCCAGGCCCAGCGCGAGCGCGCGCTCTCGGCCTTCCGCGACGGCACCGTCGACGTGCTGGTGGCAACCGACGTGCTCGCTCGCGGCATCGACATTAGCGACGTGCGCTACGTCGTGAACTTTGACGTGCCGGCCGAGCCGACCGACTACATCCACCGCATCGGCCGCACAGGCCGCGCCGGCGAGCTGGGCTGGGCCATTACGTTTGTGACCGAGCAGGACGTCGATGAGTTCTACGAGATTGAGAAGCTCATGGACAAGACCGCCGACA
>CAUDCB010000134.1 GCA_958447915.1 uncultured Collinsella sp.
TTCCTCGACGGCGGCGACGGCACTCGCAAACTGATCGGGCTTGGAGCCAAAGAGCTGCACGCAAATCTGCTGCTCCTCGTCGGCCGGCAACACCAGGCGCCACGTCTTGTTGCTGGCATAGGCAAGGCCCGCAACGCTCACCATCTCGCTATAAGCAAGGTTGGCGCCGCGGCGGCGACACATGATGCGATAGGCGGGGTCGGTTACGCCCGCCATGGGAGCCATAAGGAACGGCTGCTCGGCATAGGCGCCCAGCAGCCGCTTGCTGTATTCAGAAAGCGCCATGGACCTACTCGTCCACCTTGAGAATCGCCATAAAGGCCTCCTGCGGAACCTCGACCGAGCCGATGGCCTTCATGCGCTTCTTGCCCTCTTTCTGCTTCTCGAGCAGCTTGCGCTTTCGCGAGATATCGCCACCGTAACACTTGGCCAGCACGTCCTTACGACGCGCCTTAACGGTGGAGCGGGCGATGATCTTATTGCCGATGGCGCCCTGGATAGGCACCTCGAACAGCTGTCGCGGGATGATCTCCTTGAGCTTGTCGCACAGGCCGCGGGCCAGGCCATAGGCCTTATCCTTGTGCACGATAAACGACAGCGCGTCCACCTCGTCGCCCGAAAGCAGGATGTCGAGCTTGACGAGTTCGGAGGGGCGATATTCGTTGAACTCGTAGTCGAGTGAGGCGTAACCCTTGGTGCGGCTCTTGAGCTGATCGAAGAAGTCCAAGATGAGCTCGGCGAGCGGCATATCAAAGCGCATCTCGACCGATTTGCTCGTCAGGTGGATCATATCGGTCGTGACGCCACGGTGTTCGATGGCGAGCTGCATGACGGCGCCCGTATACTCGGGCGGGCAGATGATCTTTGCCTTAAGGTAGGGCTCTTCGATACGCTCGATGCGCGTGGCTTCGGGCAGATCCTGCGGGCTACGGACATCGATCATCTCCCCGTCGGTCTTGTACACGTGGTAGTCGACCGAGGGGCTCGTGGCGATCAGGTCCAGATTGAACTCGCGCTCCAGGCGCTCCTTGACAACCTCCATGTGCAGCAGGCCCAGGAAGCCCACGCGGAAGCCAAAGCCCAGCGCCACCGACGTCTCGGGCTCCCACACCAACGACGGATCGTTGACGTGTAGCTTATCGAGCGCGTCGCGCAGGTTCTCGTAGTCCTTGTTGTCGATGGGGAACAGGCCCGTGTAGACCATGGGCTTGGCCTCGCGGTAGCCCGGCAGAGGCTCGGGGCAGGGGTTCGAAGCCCACGTAAGGGTATCGCCCACGCGCACAGCCTCGGGGTCCTTCAGACCCGTGACCACATAGCCAACCTCGCCGACGGTCAGAGCATCGACCGGCGTCTCGGCAGGGCGCTTGACGCCCACGCCGTCGACCAGGAAGTCGCCCTTGGCCTGCATCATGCGCAGGGTATCGCCCTTTTTGATGGAACCGTCAAAGACGCGCACCGTGGCGACGACGCCGCGGTACTCATCGAAGTACGAATCCAGAATAAGTGCCTTAAGAGGGGCATTTGCATCGCCCTTGGGAGGCGAGATCAAAAAGACGATGGACTCCAGCAGATCGTGGATGCCCTCGCCGGTCTTGCCCGACACGCACACGGCATCGTCTGCGGGAATGGCCAGATCGTCTTCGATCTCGGTCTTAACCTCGTCGGGGTGCGCCGACGGCAGGTCGATCTTGTTGATGGCCGGCACAATGTCCAAGTTGGCGTTCATGGCGAGCGTCGCATTGGAAACGGTCTGCGCCTCGACGCCCTGAGTGGCGTCCACGACGAGCACCGCGCCCTCGCAAGCTGCCAGCGAACGCGAGACCTCGTAGGTGAAGTCCACGTGGCCCGGCGTATCGATCAGGTTGAACTGATACGTCTCGCCGTCGTCGGCGTCATAGGACACGCGGACGGCATTGGACTTGATCGTGATGCCGCGCTCGCGCTCAATGTCCATCGTGTCAAGCAGCTGCGACTCCATGTCGCGCTCATCGACGGTATGGGTGAGCTCGAGGATGCGGTCACTGATCGTGGACTTGCCATGGTCGATATGCGCAACGATCGAGAAGTTGCGGATGTGGGAAATGTCAATTGAAGTATTCATGCGGACTATCTTACCCGAGCGGTACAAAAAATGGAGCCTGCTCCATAAAACAGGCTCCATTTATGCGCGTAATCTGTGCGGTGTGAGATTTACAACTTAGGCGTTGATGCTGTTCACGAGCTTGGCAAGGCCGGACTTACGGTTGGAAGCCTGGTTCTTGTGGATGACATGCTTAGCGGCAGCCATGTCGAGACGCTTGGTGACGGTCTTGAGGGCAGCCTGGGCCTTCTCGGCGTCGCCCTCGGCGACGGCGGACTGAACGTGCTTGGTCAGCGTCTTGAGCTCGGACTTGACAGCCTTGTTACGCATGCGAGCTGCCTCATTGGTGCGGATACGCTTCTTCTGAGACTTGATGTTTGCCACTTCTGGAGTTCCTTTCGAGTTCCTTGCAAAAAATGTATGACACCTCTGAGACACGGTGAGGTCATGCAAGCGCCTACTATAGCACGCTCCCCCTCAAAGGGATAGAACGAATTTCTCAAATAGGCAGGTATCATCACGATTTTCTCAAGATGTTCGTAATCCAGAGCAAAAGCGCAGTCTCCGAATCGGCCGAACCCTTGAGCGCGAGCTCCACATCGACGGCGCCCTCGAGCGCGGCAACGAGCTCGGTCATCGAAAAGCGACGTGCCCAGGTAAGGTGATTCTTGACCTGCCAGGCCTGAAGCTTGAGCGTCGCGGCGAGCTCACGGCCCTGCCCACGCCCATCGAGCGCCTTGGCGACGATCAGCTCACGGATGCGACCGCATAGCAGCGTGTAGGTCCACACATAGCTCTTAGAGGGCAGAAGCTTAAACAGCTCGAGCGAACGCCGCATATCGCGAGCCGAGACGGCGTTGAGGAAGTCCCAGGGCTGAACCTCGGCCGTACGCACAATCCAACGCTCCACGTCGGCAAGCTCAATCTGGGGCGCCTCGACCATCTGGGCGAGCTTTGCCAGATCGTTATCGAGCATGCGCGTGTTTTCGCCCGAACGCGAGACGAGCTCCTCGGCAGCAGCCGTCGAGATGGACTTACCGTGCTGCGTCGCCATCTGCTGCACACGGCGCGGTAGCTCCCAGCGCTTGGTGCCGGAGCAATCGATCACCGCCTTCTTGTCGATCTTGGCGATCGCCTTATACAGGCGCGTGTTCTTGGCAAGCGAGTCGGCGATGATGAGGCAGACCGTTGTGGGGCTGGGACTTGCCAGATACTCAACGAGCGGCTCCGAGACCGCCTTGGCGAGCTTTGAACAGCCGTCAAGGATTACCAAGCGAAACTCGCTACCCATCGGAAAGGTGTTAAGCGATCCGATAATGGACTCGATATCGGGGTCCTTGGTCATGTCGCGCTCGTCGAGGTTGAACTCGACCATACCCGACTTTTCCAGACGCGCTTTCATACGCGAGACGGCGTGGTCGCGCTTGACCCCATCGGTACCGACGATCAGATATGCCGGCAGCAGACCGGTTTCTGACATTGCGCTCCCCTCTCGCAGGCTCTCAAATTCGTACCGTGCCATTCTAGCCCAGGGGACCACCGCGCGCCAACGATGTCATCACGGTCGCTGGCATCGCGTCGCAAAGCCCTTCGCGGTCGGCTTGATAGTGATATCACCGTGTTCGATGGTGCATGCGAACGCACCGCCCGCTTCCTTAACAGCATCGATGCAGGCATCCGAAGGATGGCCGTAACGATTCCCCTCGCCGGCGCTCGCGAGGGAAAGCTCGGGTCTTAGAATCTCCAGCAGCGCGGCATCGACCGAAACCTTAGAGCCGTGATGCCCGAGCTTAAGGACATCGATATCCCCCACCTCCTGCACGAATTCCCGTTCTTGGTCGAGCTCGGCATCACCGGTGAGAAGTATGCGCAGGTCCTTGCCCTCCTGAACATAAGAGAGCAACAGGACAAGCGAGTTCTCATTTCCCTCGCCATCCACGGACTCGAATGGCCACATCACGCGGGCGCAAAATGAGCCGATGTCGACCGTATCCCCACGGCGCACCTGCCGATACTCCACGCCAGCTCGGTTCAATACCTCGGCAGGAGCATCCTCCAGCGCATCCGCCGCCACGGCAATCGTCCCGACAGAAAACTGATCGAGCACATCGGGAAGACCACCCCAATGGTCTTCATCCCAATGCGTCACGAAGACGGCGTCGATATGGTGAACGTTATTGCGAACCAACGCCGCCACCACGCGCTCGTCGAGCCCGCAGTCGACGAGCGCTACCGCGCCGCCCTGGCGGATAAGAATCGCATCGGCCTGGCCCACGTCGAGCACCGTCACCGAAGGCGGAGCGAATCGATCCCAGTAAATGTACGGAATCGCAGCCAAGAGCACCAGGCACGCAAGCCCCACCGCCATAGGACGTGCACAGGGACGCGGCCACCAGACCAGCAGAACCACCAGCAAACACGGCACCAGGTAAATCCACATGCTATCAGGCGGCACACTCACGGATGCACCTGGAACGGCAGCAAACAGCTGCTCGAAGAACAGCGCGCAACGGGCGGCAATCATGGGCACAACGAGCGCCCAAGCTTGCAACGGCGCCACGAGCGAAAAGGGAACCAGCGCGATCGACACAGCGAGCAGAAGACTCACCACCGGACCGATGACCGCATTTGCCAGCGGAGCAATGAGCGAGAACGTACCGAAAGCAGGAATAGTGATGGGCAGCGTCGCCAACTGCGAGCACAGTGTGACGGAAAGCATGCTGGCAACGCCCGTCGGCACACCCAGCTCTCCCAGAGCGTAGGTGGCGTACGGGCAAAAGCACAGGATGGCAAAGACACTGGCACACGAGAGCTGAAAACCCATATCGAACAGCACCGTTGGGCGGAGCAGCACAAAGATGGACATGGTTACGAAGAGTGCCGATGCGCCATGTCGGCGACGCCCCGCGCCGTTTACGACAAGCGTCGCGAACACCATGCAGCACGCGCGCACGGCCGAGGGAGACGCGCCCGTAAATGAGGCATACGCTACAAGCGTGAGCGCCAACAGTATCCGTTGCAACCCACGTGAACAGCGAGTTTTTTGCAGAACGCCCTCGATTAAATAGCCAACGATAGCCAAATGGCTACCCGAAACGGCAATGAGATGCGCCGTTCCCGTCACCGCAAACCAATCGCCAGCAGGCAGGGCACGCAACTCCGCCGAACGACCGCAGATGACACCGGCTATGAGCGCACGCGCCGGGTCGGTCGCAGGCGCGATGGACGCAAGCAGCCCATTTCGCAGCCGAAGCAGCGACCCCCGAGAGCCCACATCGACCGACACAATCCGAACGGCTTTAACCTTGCGCACCTCGCCTCGGAGTACGCGCGAGCGCCCATACGCATCGTTCTCAAAACGAGAAACGCGGCCGATAACACGCACATGAGACCCGGCACCAAGCTCGCGGTCGCACGACAGACGAACCGTTGCTAAGTTCTTGCCGTCCGCGCGTGCCTTACAGGTAT
>CAUDCB010000135.1 GCA_958447915.1 uncultured Collinsella sp.
ACATAGCCAAGCGCGGTCCCGTCACGGACCTGAAGATCATCGTCCTCACGGTTATCGAGGTCATCACCGGTAAGGGTGCGTGCTAGATGCGCATCGCGATGATTGGACATAAGAGATACGGTTCTCGCGAGGGCGGCGTGGAGGTCGTCGTGACCGAGCTCGCCCGCCGCATGGCGGCGCTCGGCCACGAGGTCACCTGCTATGACCGTTCCGGTGCGGACGTCATGACCGGCGATGCCGCGGATTGTCGCGAGCGCGTCGTCGACGGCGTGCGCGTCGTCCCCGTGAGGACGATTGACAAGAAGGGGCTCGCCGCGCTGAGCTCCTCGTACTTCGCCACCCTGGCTGCCATCCAGGGCGGACCCGATGTGATCCACTACCATGCCGAGGGCCCCTGCGTGCCGCTGCCTTTGGCAAAGCGTGCGGGTATCCGAACTGTGGCCACCATCCACGGCCTGGACTGGCAGCGCGCCAAGTGGGGAAAGCTCGCCAGTACGTACATCAAGATGGGGGAGAGGGCTGCTGCCACCAAGGCCGACGGCCTCATCGTCCTGTCCAAATCGGCCCAGTCCTACTTCGATGGCGCTTACGGCCGCACGGCGACGTTCATCCCCAACGGTATCGAGCCAAAGCAGCCGAAGCCGGTCAACCAGATAAAGAGTAGATGGGGCCTCGATGCGGGCTCCTACCTGCTGTACCTGGGCAGGCTCGTCCCCGAGAAGCGCCCTGAGCTCCTGATCGAGGCGTTCAAGAAGCTCGACACGGAAAAGAGACTCGTCATCGCCGGCGGCGGATCGGACACATCCGAGTACGAGGCGTCCCTTCGTGAGGCCGCGCAGGGCGACCCACGCGTCCTCTTCACCGGGTTCGTTAACGGCGAGCCCTTGGAAGAGCTGTACTCCAACTGCTTTGCCTACGTGCTGCCTTCCGACGTGGAGGGAATGCCCATGAGCCTGCTGGAGGCCATGGCATACGGCCGCTGCTGCGTGACGAGCGATATCCCCGAGTGCGCGGATGTCCTGGCTGATGCGGGAGCGACTTTCCTTAGGGGGGATGCTGCTGCGCTTAGGGCTTCGCTTGAGAGTTTATTGGCCGATCATGCTCGAGTTGCCGCTATGGGCGACGCTGCAAATAAGCGTGTCCTCTCTACTTATAACTGGGGTTCTGTCGTTGCGCGTACTCTCGATCTGTATAAGGAAATTCGTTAGATGAAGATTATCCTTGTTAACAAATTCCACTATCTCAAGGGTGGGTCGGAAACGTATTACTTTGGTCTCGCCGAAGGTCTCAAGGCTGCCGGTCATGAGGTTCATTTCTTTGCCATGGAGGGGGATAATAATCTCCCGTGCGAAGATGCCGACCTATTTGTTTCGGCAAAGGATTACAATGGACCCTCTTCGCTCACGCAAAAAGTCTCCGCTGCTGCCTCGCTTATCTATTCCAATGAGGCTAAAGAGAAATTCCAGGCAATGTGTGAGCGGGTACAGCCAGACGTTGTCCATATGAACCTCGTTCATCGCCAGATTACCCTGTCGATCCTCGATGCCCCTTACCTTAAGGAGCATGGCGTCCCCGTGCTCTTCACGGCCCATGACTATATCCTTGTTTGTCCCAACTATCTCATGCTCGATGGTAGAGGAAGCGTCTGCGATGCCTGCCTGGGCGGCAAGTTCTCAAACTGTCTCAAGCGCAAGTGCGTTAAGGGCTCTACGGCTAAAAGTGCTATTGCCTTTGCTGAGGCTGAATATCTTAGGCTGAGCCATGCTTATAACAAGATTGATAAGATTGTCTGCCCCTCGAGCTTCATGGTGCAGAAGACCATTGAGGGCGGACTTGAGTCAAATCGTGTTTCCCATATGACTAATTTTTGTTCTGCGGAGACGCTTGAGCTGGCTCACTCTGATTTTGACTGTACTGATTACAAGAGCTCGTACCTTCTATTCTTTGGAAGATTGTCCAAGGAGAAGGGCGTCGATCTTCTGATTGACGCTTTTGCCTCGATTGAAGACATGATTCCCGATTGGCGCCTTGTAATCGTCGGCGATGGCCCCGAACGTGAAGCGCTCTCACAGAGAGTCGAGAACTTGTCCTGCAAAGATCGAATTGAGTTTGCGGGATATCAGACCGGCGCTCCGCTCCAAAACTATGTCGAGAGGGCGTCTCTCGCCATCGCGTGCTCGCGATGGCGAGAGAACATGCCGTACTCGATCGTTGAGGCATTTGCCTCCGGCACGCCCGTTGTTGGCGCGCGTATCGGAGGCATACCGGAACTTGTTCGTGAAGGCGAGACCGGGTTTGCTTGCGAGCCAAACGATTCTCATTCATTAGCCGATGCAATTATTCGTGGCGTCGAGTTCATTGGCGACAAAGATACGTACCGCGAAATGCAGCAGAAATGCCGCGACTACGTTCTGAACAATTGCGACCAGTCCAAGTACATCGAGCAGCTTACTAAGCTCTACCAGGAGCTTGTTGATTCCAAGAAGAGGGGATAGACCCATGGCCGAAAAGAAACTCAACGGTACCGTCATCGTAACCTACCGCTGCAACGCGCGCTGCACCATGTGCAACCGCTACAAGGCTCCCAGCCGCCCGGAGGAGGAGCTCTCCATCGAGACCATCAAGAAGCTCCCCAAGATGTACTTCACCAACATCACCGGCGGCGAGCCCTTCATCCGCCAGGACCTCAAGGACATCGTGCGCGAGCTCTACAAGAAGTCCGACCGCATCGTCATCTCCACCAACGGCTTCTTCACCGACCGCATCATCGACCTGTGCGAGGAGTTCCCCAACGTCGGCATCCGCATCTCCATCGAGGGCCTGCAGCAGACCAACGACAAGATCCGCGGCCTGGAGAACGGCTACAACCGCGGCTACGCCACACTCAAGAAGCTCGTCGAGCTCAAGCACCCCGACGTCGGCTTCGGCATGACGGTTCAGGACCTCAACGCGCCCGACCTGGTGCCCCTCTACAAGATCTCGGACGAGCTGGGCATGGAGTTCGCCACGGCGTCGCTGCACAACAGCTTCTACTTCGTCGAGGCAAAGAACATCATCCACGACCGCCCCATGGTGGCCAAGAACTTCGAGGACCTGGTCAACGAGCTGCTAAGGTCCAACAGCCCCAAGAAGTGGTTCCGTGCCTACTTCAACCACGGCCTCATCAACTACATCTACGGTCAGCCGCGCCTGCTGCCCTGCGACATGGCGTTCGACACCTTCTTCATCGACCCATACGGCGATGTTATGCCCTGCAACGGCACCAAGGACAAGGAGGTCATGGGCAATCTCAACGAGGAGTCCTGGGACGAGCTATGGAAATCTGACCAGGCCGAGAGGGTCCGCGCGAAGGTCCGCTACTGCGACCGCAACTGCTGGATGATCGGCTCGGTGAGCCCGGCCATGCACAAGTACATCTGGAAGCCCGGCTGGTGGGTGCTCAAGCACAAGGTGAAGGCCATCTTCACCAAGAAGCCCTACGACATGCACGAGCTCAAGATCGTCCGCGACTACGAGGAGGGCCGCGTGACCAAGGAACAGCTCGACGCCTGCTCGACCTGCGACCTATGCGCCAAGATCAACGACGGCCTGTCCGAGGCGTCCAAGGCCGACGCGCACGTATACGAGACGCATGAGGCAATGTAATGGTCGTTAAGAGCATTCATCATTCTTCAGTTTTGCCTAACGAAGGAAGCTTTTTTCACCCTAATAGGACGGCAGAGCATTTCCGCAATCGCGCGCGGAATATGAACCGAGCTGACTTATTTCTCTTCGCGGTTTGTGAGCTATTTACACTGTTTGCCGAATGGATTGTTGGCCAAAAAATAAATATCAATCTTGCTGTTCTATTTACCTACGCTTTATTTCTCTGGGTGTTGTACGTTCGAGATAGGCGCTTTATTCTAGAGTTCTTCTGGCTTGTAACTATGGCGACACTCAACATTCTTGGGACTTTTTGTTGCGATGAGGGGTTATTTCTTGTTGAGCTGAATTACGAGAGCTGGTATCTTTGCGCAGTCGCCCCCCTGGTGGCACTGTATGTGATTCTGTTTACCGTTATTGAGATGTATAGAATCACAAAAGCTAGCAGCTGTCCTGCTAGAGATATTAGTTGTGACGATGACCGCTCTAAATACAACTGGTTTTTATTGATAGGGATAGTTATTGCCTTCTATCAATTTGCGCAGGTGGCGGCTAATCCTTATTTTAAAGCGGGAACCTTAAGACTTGACTACGCTTCTCAGTATATGAACTCTTTTAGCGTGAGTCTTAGAACATATTTACCCTTTTTTCTGCCAGTTGTTGTAATGGCCTGGAAGTCTGGCAGCAGGCTTGCTCCGGTCGCATTCTTATTTCTAACATTTGGTTTTTATTTTCTTGAAGGAGATAAATTCGGCGTTTATTTTTTCGCCGCGTTTATTCTTTCGCTTTCCGTCTTGCCTACCTTAAGCGACGGAAAGGTAAACACAATTATTAAGGTGTTGTTTTCCTTTTTTTGGCTGCTAATTGGGGTCGTATATATACAAAGAATACTGCTATTTGATGATTCATTCGCTGAATTCATTGATGCAATTAATCAACGCCTGGCTCAGCAAGGTGAAGTTTGGTGGTCAATTTACATGCATGGCAGGGGGTCTTCGCTACCAGCAGTTAATTTCTCAGATGAAATCAACGCAATTTTAAATCCAGCGTTGCAGTCATCCTTTGATTTTGGTCAGTGGCGAATGATGCGAGTGGCTTGCGACTATTCAGCATATTCTGCATACAGGATTGAAGTCGGAAACCCATACACTGCGACAACAACTGCCTCTCTTGTAACTTATTTTGGCTATTTCGGTGCGACTATTTTTTACATGTTTGCTGGATGGGTGTATGCGTCATTGATCCGTAATGCTTCGATTGCCTTTAGTGCATGCAGGGTTATAGAGTCCATGGTCTACGTCAAGCTCATATCCCTTGCTGGGAATATCCTTTTTGCTTCTGATGTTACGTATCTCTTTTCACTCCAAGGGATCGTATATGTTGGCGCCCTGGTTGCTCTGACATTAATACGTGAGTGCAATAAAGATTCTTTGATTCAAGCTGGTCGTTAGAAGAAAGACTAAGAAATGCCGTGTTTTAATAACAAAAAAAATGATGTAATTATTATTGTTGAACATTTAAACCGAGAGCTTGAGAGCGCGTTGCTGCTTGAACGAGCTCTCGATGAGCGCCAAATTACTTCGAAAATCGTTTTTAAGGGATGGAATGAAGGGCCTGCAAGCTGCTTTATAAGACCAAAAGTAATCGTTACGCCGTGGTGCTATGACAATAAAGACATTAAAGCCCTTTGCGGCTACCGTGGTGGTTTCGCAGACGGGTCCTTTGACATTGTCGACTTACATAGCGAACAGGTTACAACTCCAGATGGGCTTTCATTTGTACTTCCGACAGATAGGGCCAAACAAACATTTCATATTTGTTGGGGACAGTTTTTCAGCGATGCTTTAATTTCTGTTGGAGTTGATGCATGTCGGATCTGCATTGCTGGTTCCAACAGGCT
>CAUDCB010000136.1 GCA_958447915.1 uncultured Collinsella sp.
AAAGAATGTCCTGCACCTGGCGAGCCTGCTTGAGCGGGTTCGCCTGGGTGGAGGTGCGCACGAGGGCGGGTCGATGGTCGACCGCGCCCTTTCTTGCGTTTCGGCTCCGGTGCGTCTGGTGGGGATGTTCGTTTGCGTCCTGTGCGTGTGTCTGACGCAAAGCCCGCTGTACCTGATGTTGATGGCGGCAATCGCGTTGGTGTTGGTCGCGGTGCGCCCTGCACGCGGGCTGCGTGCGACCTTTGTACCGGCGCTCGGCGCCACGGGGCTTGCGGCGGCTCTGACACTGCCTGCCCTGCTGCTGGGCGCGTCTGCCACGGGCGCCATGCTCAAGATCGCGCTCAAGACGTTTATTAATGTGTCGCTGGTGCTGGGCGTTTCGTGGACCCTCACGTGGAGTCGCATGTCAGCGGCGCTCAAGATGCTGCATCTACCCGACGAAGTTATCTTTACGTTTGATATGGCGCTCAAGCACATCGAGGTACTGGGTCGCACGGCGCACAATCTGTGCGAATCGGTCATGCTGCGCAGCGTGGGTCGTGCGCCTGCGGGTTTTTCGCGCACCGACTCGCTGGCGGGCATCATGGGCATGACGTTTATCAAGGCGATGGAATGCAGCCGCGCGATGGACGAGGCTATGCTCTGCCGCGGCTTTGCCGGTGCGTATCCGGCGCCCGCGCGGAGCGGCTTTGGCTGGCGCGATGCCGTTTACGCGGCCGTTGTGGTGCTGCTCGCCATGTTGTGCGCGGTGCTGTAGCGCGGGCGGCCGAGCCGTCGATGTGAGTAGGGAAGGGCGACGTTTTGGCAAACGATACGAATGACGCGATGGGCGCGAGCGGTGCTGCTGGCGCCGAGACAACGCCGCTCATCGAGCTGCGCGACGTGGTGTTTTCCTATGCGGGCCATACGGTTGTCGATGGTGTGTCGCTGCAGGTCGATCGTGGTGAACTCGTTGCCCTGCTCGGTCCCAACGGCTGCGGCAAGACGACGATTATGCGCCTTATTAACGGCCTTGAACTCGCGGACGCAGGGGCATACCTGTTTGACGGGCACGTGATCGATTCGGCGTTTCTAAAGGATTCCGCGGCCGCTCAGCGTTTTCATCAGCGCGTGGGCTTTGTGTTCCAGAATGCCGACGCCCAGCTCTTTTGCGCTACGGTGGGCGAGGAAGTTGCTTTTGGTCCCGCGCAGATGGGGTTGCCGGCAGACGAGCTCGAGCGCCGCGTGCGCGATGCCATGGGGCTGTTCCAGGTTGCCGACCTTGCCGACGCCTCTCCCTATCAGCTCTCGGGCGGGCAAAAGAAGCGCGTTGCGCTGGCCGCCGTCGTGTCGATGAACCCGGATATCTTGGTCCTCGACGAGCCTACCAATGGGCTCGACGAGGATTCATGCGACATCGTGGTCAACTTCTTGCTGGCCTACGTCGCGGCGGGTAAGACGGTCTTGATGAGCACACATCACCAGGATTTGGTGCGACGCCTGGGCGCCCGTGCAATCTATATCGATCGATATCACCATGTGGTTGAGGCGCCTTCGCCGTCGTATGGAACCGAAAGCGGTACTACAGACTAGTTGCTGCGTAGAGCGTGCGTAGCCGCCCGCGCGGCTTTGCCGTGATGGTATAGTTATCCAGGTTTTTATGGGGGTGGCTATGCCAAGCTGGAACATTCATATCGCTCAGACGGAGCGTTTGCTGGAGCGCACCGATGCGCTTGCCAATAGCGTGCGCGACCGCAATGCCTTTTTGTTTGGCTGCGTGGTTCCGGATATCTTCGTGGGCTATATGGTCCCTGGCATTGCCGATCCCATCCCGTACCGCATTACGCACTTTGCCAAGCCTGAGCCCATCCCTAAGCCTCGCGAGCATGAGTTCTGGGATACCTATGTGGCGCCGTTGCTTAAAAGTTCGCCCACCGGTGCGCTGGCCGCGGCGACCTCGATTATCGAGGAACGTGAGCGGCTGAACCGCGTGCACTATCCCCATCGCTACAAGGATGCCGAGCCGGTTGCCGGTCCCGGCGCCTGTGAGTTCTCGCTTGCGTCCGAAGATGTGGCGCAGTCGTTGCTCGATTTGACACTGGGTGTCTGGTCGCATCTGGTGGCCGATACCGTATGGAATACGCGCGTGAACCAGTACCTGGAGGCGCACGGCGGCAAGCCGTGTGAGGAGTTCCGCATTAAAAAGCAAGGCGACTTTGACTGGTTTGGCAAGACACTGGGCATTGTTTCGATCCCGCGTGCAACCGATCGCCTGTATACTGCTGCGACGCGTTTTGGGCAGTATCCCATCCATAAAGAATATGTGCTCAAGACCATCGGCGTTATGCACGAGATTGTACGCGAAAACCCCGGCGAGCCCGATCATCCGCCGTATCGCCTGCTAACCGAGGAGTTTTTCGATGCAACGTTTACTGAGGTCATCGAGATAACCGAGGCGGGATTTGCGGCTCGCGTTGCCGCTTCTGACGTTCCCGCAGTCCCCCTGATCGCTAGCTGCTAGCCGGCCGGCTTAACGGAGAACAGTTCATCCCAATTGACCATCAGCTCCCGTCGCAGGGTTTCTGCGGTGGTGCGTTCCTGATCGGTCTTTGGGATGTAGGGGAGCCCCGCCTTTTTATGGATGAGCTTGGCGATGTTGTTAAAGCTCTCCGTGTCCTTGACCTGGTCGTAGGTAATTTGTATGACATCGTAGCCCATGCTGGTGAGCGCGGTGGCGCGCTCGGCATCGGAGAGGCTTGCGGTTTCGCTATCGTGGGCGGAACGGCCTTGGCATTCCAAGATGACGCCCATGCTGTCGGTGTTGCTCTCTATGAGGATGTCGGCGTAGCAGCAGGTTTTGTCATACAGTGAGCGCGCGGCGTCGCTGAGTGGGATGCGCACGTTGTTTGCGATATTGATGCCCATGCCGCCCTCGTTGCGGGGGAGCGAGACAAGCATGGAGGTCTGTACTTCGAAGGGCGAGGCGGTCTGTCCCGTCATGTGCTCGGCCGCCCAGCGGAGCTGCTTAACGCCGCGCAGGCCTGCGGCCTGCTTAGCGAACGCGGCGATATCCGCCGCGCTGAGGAGCGGTGGGCGCTTCCACAAATTGGCGCCATTGCCCTTGGTGTCGACAACGCGTTTCCAACCACAGTCGGGCGGAATGAGCATAAGCGAAATAGCTTCATCGAGTTGTTGTTGCGTTCGCTCGCAGGGTTTAAACACTGCAAAGGAGCCGCACATCTCGTAGCAAGCCATGAGTAACTGGTTGCGTGAGACCTGCGTAGCAAGGTTGAGCAGCGTAAACTCGGGCGACGTGACATCAAATCCATGCTCAGTCTGCCTAAACGACCCAGGAGGCGGCTCTTGGGTCAGGAGGTGCGATTTAAACAGGCTTCGCGACCCGGATTGTGCCCGAGTGAATACTAGCCTGTGAAGCGGTGTGTGAAGCAGGTCTTTTACAACTGCATGACTTCCGAGGCCGCAACATCTGCGATCCATATTGCCAAGGCTAATGGCGGGGTAAAGGCCTAATACCTGCGGCGGGATACGGTGATAGTAAAAAGCGGATTGACCGCATATCGTCAGGTCCATGACGTCCTCCTGGTCGAAATATGCTTTTGGACCGTGCGATGCCAGTGTCAATTCGGAAGTATGCGGCAAAATCTAAACCCTGTGAGCAGACCTGGCTTTTGAGGCTAGTTTATCAGGCATTTTGTTGCGAAAAAACAGGGTGTGCTCGGAGGTTTCAGAATTTGCCGCATACTTCCGAAAACGCGGTCGATTTGGACCATGCTAAAACGATTTAGCAGCCTCGGTTGGGGTGTGGGTTTGCCACCGGGCGGACGCTACTGATGCTGGGAACGCTCGTTTTGGGCCTCGAAGGGTGGATTTCGCGCTTTTGGTAAAGAAATAGGTGCGTGTCATGCCGTGCGGTAGGCATCGGCGCACAGAAAAAGGGCCCGGAAGGCAATGCCTTCCGGGCCCTTTGCAATGCAAGTGTGCTTGCAAGTGCGTTTTAGCGCACCTGAGCGACGTAAGCAACGTTGGTCGAGGAGACCTTGTCCTCGAGCTGGACGCTCATGCGGGGATCGCCGGCGGTAGCGACGGTCAGGTCGCCGGCCTCGACGTAGCCGAGCTCCTTAGCGGTCTCGATCGCCTTGACGATCGTGCCGTTGACGGTGCCCTGGGTAATCTCGGCCTGGTGCGGGATAACGCCCCAGTACATGATCATCTGCTGGACGGCCCACTCGTGGCGGGAGAACGCGCAGATCGGCATGTTGGGACGGAAGTGCGAGATCAGGCGAGCGGTACGACCGGTGGTCGTCGGCACGGTGATGCACTTGGCGCCAACGGTGGTGGCCATGTTCACAGCGGACATACCCACAACGTTGTTGACGACGCGGGTGCCGTGAGCATCGGCCGGAACCTCGAGCGGAGCGTGGGCCGGGAGGTACTTCTCGGTCTCGAGAGCGATGCTGGCCTGCATCTTGACGGCCTCGACCGGGTACTTACCGGCAGCGGACTCGCCGGAAAGCATAACGGCGTCGGTGCCGTCGTAGATGGCGTTAGCAACGTCGGCAACCTCGGCGCGCGTCGGGCGCGGGTTCTGCTGCATGGAGTCGAGCATCTGCGTAGCGGTGATAACGGGCTTGTAGGCCGCGTTGCACTTGGCGATGATCTCCTTCTGGATGTGCGGAACGAGCTCGGGCTTGATCTCGATGCCCAGGTCGCCACGGGCGACCATGATGCCGTCGGAAGCCTCGAGGATCTCGTCGAAGTTCTCGACGCCCAGGGCGCACTCGATCTTCGGGAAGATCGTCACGTGCTCGCCACCGTTCTCGCGGCAAAGCTCACGGATGCCGCGGACGGACTCGCCGTCACGGATGAAGGAAGCGGCGATGTAGTCGATGTTCTCGGTCAGGCCAAAGAGGATGTCCTGACGATCGCGCTCGGTGATGGCGGGCAGCGAGATGTTGACGTTGGGCATGTTGACGCCCTTGCGCTCGCCGATCAGGCCGTCGTTCTTGACGACGCAGGTCATGTCCTGGCCGTCGACGGACTCGACCTCGAGGGCAACCAGGCCGTCGTCAATCAGGATGAGGGAGCCCTTCTCGACCTCGGAGGGCAGAGCCAGGTAGTCGAGGGAGATGTGCTCAGCGGTGCCGTGGAAATCCTCGGTCGTGGGCTGAGCGGTGACGACGATCTTGTCGCCGGTCTTGACGGCAACCTTCTTGCCATCGACCAGAAGGCCGGTGCGGACCTCGGGGCCCTTGGTGTCGAGCAGGATGCCGACGGGCATACCGAGCTCCTTGGAAATACGACGGACGCGCTCGATGCGACCGTGGTGCTCGTCGTAGGAGCCGTGCGAGAAGTTAAAACGGGCGACGTTCATGCCCGCCTTGATCATCTCGCGGATGGTCTCGTCGCTATCGCAGGCGGGACCCATGGTGCATACAATCTTGGTGCGCTTGTACATTCAGACCTCCATCTGACATCGTCTTGCGCTGATAGATAAACCATAAG
>CAUDCB010000137.1 GCA_958447915.1 uncultured Collinsella sp.
CCTGATAGCTATTTATCAAGATGTGATAACTTCTTATTAAAATGCGGTCGCTTTAAGGGGTCTGCGTCGACCGTATTGCACTGCAAAGGAGTCTCATGAACGTACTTGTTGTCAACGCCGGCAGCTCAAGCCTTAAATATCAGCTTTTGGATACCGATACCCGCAAGGTTTTCGCCAAGGGCAACTGCGAGCGTATCGGATCGGACATGGGCATCTTTGGCCACTCCGAGAACGGTGGCGCCAAGCAGACCGAGGAGGTTCCCTTCCCCGATCATCGCTCTGCTATCGCTCGTGTGCTCGAGGAGCTTGAGAAGACCGACTTTACGATTGATGGCATTGGGCATCGTATCGTTCAGGGCGGCTGGCACTTCGATGATTCCGCAGTTGTCGACGACGAGGTTATGGCCAAGATTCTTGAGGTGGCACCGCTTGCTCCGCTGCACAACTACGGCGAGGCCGCGGCAATCGAATATTGCCGCGAGAAGTATCCGGAGCTGCCCAACGTGGCCGTCTTCGACACCTCGTTCCACATGACCATGCCCGAGGTCGCCTACACCTACGCGCTGCCCAAGGACGTGTGCGACAAGTACCACGTGCGCAAGTACGGCGCACACGGTACGAGCCACCGCTACGAGTGGATGATGGCCAAGGAGATCCTGGGCTCGCGCTGCCACCGTCTGCTTTCGTGCCATCTGGGCAACGGTGCTTCGCTCGCCGCCATCGAGGACGGCGTGTGCCGCGACACCACGATGGGCCTCACGCCGCTCGATGGCCTGATGATGGGCACCCGTTGTGGTTCCATTGACCCGGCCACCGTGTGCTACCTCCAGCGCGAGGGCGGCTACAGCTATCAGGAAGTCGATGACATGATGAACAAGCAGTCCGGTCTGCTTGCCATCTCGGGTATCTCCAACGACGCCCGCGACATCCGTACGCGCGCCTCCGAGGGTGACGAGCGCTGCCTGCTCGCCTTCGACATGTTCGCCTACAAGGCCATGCAGCAGGCCGGTTCCATGATCGCATCCATGGCGGGCGTGGACACCATCACCTTTACCGCCGGCATCGGCGAGAACGACTGGTCGATCCGCAAGGCCTTCTGCGACTGCTTTGAGTGGCTGGGCGTGCGCATCGACAACAACAAGAACCGCGAGGCCGTGGGCAACGGCCCGCAGGTCATCAGCGCCGCCGGTTCCGCCGTCACCGTCATGGTCATCCCCACCGACGAGGAATACATGATCGCCCACGACGTCGAGCGTCTGACCGCGAACAATTAGCGCGCCGATTGCATGTAAACGAAAGGCCTCCTGAGCAACAGCTCGGGAGGCTTTTTTCTGGAGGGCGGACGGCGGAAACCCCATCCCATTTTGAACGCGGATTTTGGGACACACTTTCCGTTTGGGGCAGGTTGCGGAAAATGCGACCCACAACAAAGCAAAATTCCGTCCCGCAGTTTCCCAAACAGCCCCCAAGTGGAAGCTACATCCCACAATTTACCTTCAAACCGGGACACACTTTCCGGCAGAATGGCCGCCGAGGCCCTATAAGCCTTTCAAATCCAAAGTGACTATATCCGCATCGTTTGCCCCCCAGCAACGGCATCCGATCATTCAGATTCCCAGCCCCTGCTCGTAGCCAAGCCGCCGTCCACTCCAGATCCCCTGAGCACCACGTGGCGGCAGGGACCCTACAGGGTAAAGCTCTGAAAAAATTCCGCAGGACGCATGAAACCCCCGCCGCACGAAGTGCGCAGCGGGGGTTTCATGCATGTCCGAGGACGTTTTCAGAGCTTTACCCTGTAGGGTCCCGAGGGGATACGTCCGCTACTCAGCCATCTGAGCCTGGACGGCGGTGATAGCCACGACACCCACGATGTCGTCGGCAGAGCAGCCGCGCGACAGGTCGTTGACCGGCTTGGCGATGCCCTGCAGGATGGGGCCGTAGGCGTCGGCGCCGGCGAAGCGCTGGACCAGCTTGTAGCCGATGTTGCCGGCCTCGAGGTCGGGGAACACGAGCACGTTGGCCTTACCGGCAACGGAGGAACCGGGAGCTTTGAGCTGAGCGACAGTGGGGACGATGGCGGCGTCGAGCTGCAGGTCGCCATCGATGGCGAGCTCAGGAGCCTTCTCCTTGCAGAACTTCACGGCCTCCTGGACCTTCTTGGCGACCTCGCCGCCGGCGGAGCCCATGGTGGAGTAGGAGAGCATGGCCACGTGCGGCTCAACGTTGCCCATGAAGGTGGACCAGGAGTGAGCGGAGGCGATGGCGATCTCGGAGAGCTCGTCGGAGGACGGGTTGATGTTGAGGCCGCAGTCGGCGAAGATCAACGTACCGTCGGTGCCGAACTGCGGAGTGTCGGTGCACATCACGAAGAAGGCCGAGACCAGCTTGGTGCCCGGGGCGGTCTTGAGGATCTGCAGCGCGGGGCGCAGGGTGTCGGCGGTGGAGTGGCAGGCGCCGGAGACCAGGCCATCGGCATCGCCCATCTTGACCATCATGGTGCCAAAGTAGGTGGCGTCCATCACCTGGGCGCGAGCCTGCTCGATGGTGACACCCTTCTTGGCGCGGAGCTCGGCAAACTTCTGCGCGTACTCCTCGTGCTTCTCGGCATTGCGCGGGTCGATGACGGTAGCGCCGGGAACGTTGATCTCGTCGGGGTTGCCCAAGATGACGATCTTTGCCAAGCCCTCCTCGATGATCTTGGTAGCTGCGATGATGGTGCGCGGATCTTCGCCCTCGGGCAGGACGATCGTCTTAAGGTCGGCCTTGGCGGCAGACTTCATACGGTTTAGGAAATCGCTCATGTTACTCCTTACAAGCGTTTCGCTAAGCTCCAGGCACCCGGCTGTCCACGAATAAACCCGCTGCTAGCGGGTTTACCTTTCAAATATGTACGCCGGGGTGCTTGAGCTTTCCTTGTGTGGCAAGCTCATTATAGGACGCATTAGCGCTATAATCGCTCTGATAAATATGTCTCGAAGAATGTTCGAGAAAAGCCCAGCTAACGAGCCCGTGGCTTTTGACAAGGAGTATCGATGCAGATTACCTCAGGCCTGCCTGAAGGCTTTAACGCCGGTGCATACGACATGATTGTCGTCGGTGCCGGGTATGCCGGTGCCGTTTGTGCCCGCCGTCTTGCCGAGACCATCGGCTATCGCGTTGCCGTTTTGGAGCGCCGTGGCCACATTGCGGGCAATGCTTACGACTGCTTTGATGAGGCCGGGATCCTGGTCCACGAGTATGGTCCGCACATTTACCATACCTTTAACGAGCGCGTCCACAATTTTCTGTCGCGCTTTACCAAGTGGACGGACTACCAGCACAAGGTGCTTGCCAATATCAACGGCACCCTTATGCCCGTGCCCTTTAACCACGCGAGCCTCAAGCTCGCCTTTGGCGATGAGCGCGGCGAGGAGCTGTATCAGAAGCTCGTGGAGACCTTTGGCAAGGACGTCAAGGTGCCCATCATGGAGCTGCGCAAGAAGAACGACCCGGATCTTGCCGAGGTCGCCGATTACGTCTACGAGAACGTCTTTTTGCATTACACCATGAAGCAGTGGGGCCAGACGCCCGACCAGATCGATCCCTCGATCACCGGCCGCGTTCCCGTCTTTGTGGGCGACGATGACCGCTATTTCCCGCAGGCTCCCTTCCAGGGCATGCCGCAGGACGGCTATACCGCGTTGTTCGAGCGTATGCTCGACCACGATCTGATTGATGTGTTCTGCGACGTGGACGCCCGCGACCTCTTTGAGATTGACGAGACCACCGTCAAGATCGACGGCAAGGTCTATGGCGGCGAGATCGTCTACACCGGTCCGCTCGACGAGCTGTTCAACCTCGACCTGGGCGCTCTGCCGTACCGTACGCTCGACATGAAGTTCGAGACGCTCGATATGGACCAGTTCCAGCCCGTGGGCACCGTCAATTACACCACGAGCGAGGATTACACGCGTATCACCGAGTTCAAGAACATGACTGGTCAGGTCCTGCCCGGCAAGACCACCATCATGAAGGAGTATTCCAAGGCCTATACGCCCGGCTCGGGCGAGACGCCCTATTACGCCATTCTGGAGCCCGAGAACCGCGAGCTCTATGAGCGCTATCTTGAGCGCGTCCAGAACCTGACGAACTTCCACCCGGTGGGTCGCCTGGCCGAGTATCGTTACTACGATATGGATGCCGTGACTAACTCTGCCCTCGATCTTTCGGATGAGATTATCGCCTGCCATGCATAAAGTCATATCATTCGGTATTCCCTCGTATAACGCCGCCAAGGACATGGACCATTGCATCACCTCCATTCTGGAGGGGGGCGATTACGCCACTGATATCGAGATCATCATCGTCGATGACGGTTCCAAGGACGAGACGGCAGCTAAGGCCGATGAGTGGGAGGCGCGTTACCCCGGTATCATCCGCGCGGTGCATCAGGAGAACGGCGGTCACGGCATGGCCGTCCTCTCGGGCCTGCGCGAGGCACAGGGCACCTACTACAAGGTCGTCGACTCGGATGACTGGCTCGACGGTGCGGCGCTTTCGACCATGCTTTCGATTCTGCGTGGCTTTGTGGAGCGCGACCAGCGCGTCGATCTGTTTATCTCGAACTATGTGTACGAGAAGGTTTACGAGGGTACGCATACCGCCATTGGTTACAAGTTTGCCCTGCCGCGCAAAAAGATCTTTACCTGGGACCAGATTGGCCATTTCCGTCCGGACCAGAATTTGCTCATGCACAGCCTGTGTTATCGCACGGATGTGCTGCGCGCGTCCAATCTGCCTATGCCGCCGCACACGTTTTATGTAGACAATATCTACGCCTATGTGCCGCTGCCGCGCTGCAAGACCATGTACTACGCCGACATCGACCTCTATCGTTACTTTATCGGTCGCGAGGGCCAGAGCGTCAACGAGGCCACGATGGTCAAACGTCTGGACCAGCAGTTTCGCGTGACGCGCATTATGATGGAGTCGTTCCATCTGTACAGTGATGTCGAGTCGTCGCGTCTGCGCGCGTACATGATGGGCTATTTCACCATGATGATGGCAATTTGTTCGGTGCTTACCAAGCTTTCCGATGAGGATTGCGCCGACGAGCGCCTGACGACATTGTGGAGTGATTTGAAGGCCTACGACGAGCGAATGTATCGTCGTGCACGCTACGGTGTGGTCGGTTTCTTTACCAACCTGCACGGGCGGGCTGGAGACAAAACCACACTCGGCCTATACCGTCTTGCCTCAAAGATCTTCAAATTCAACTAGGGCAGAAACGCTCGGGTAACGGGGACCCCTGGTCCTTAACTTGCTACTTCGAACAGTCCTGCGCAAGACGGAGGCGCCACTGGCGCCTCCTTTGCGTGCGGAACTCGTATCAAGTTAAGGACCAGGGGTCCTCTGTTATGTCTTGCTTTATGTCAGCAAGCTGAATTTGAAGATCTTAGACGCGCGGTACACAGGGGCCTGGGCTGAAAAGATTTTGGTTGGTAGGT
>CAUDCB010000138.1 GCA_958447915.1 uncultured Collinsella sp.
AAACGTTGTCGCCACGACGGGCTTGGCCCAGGCGCTCGACGGTTCCGATGCGATCATCTTTGCCGTGCCCTCCACGCACCTTCGCAGCGTGTGCCACCAGGCCGCGCCCTTTATCGCCGCCGACACCCCGGTGCTGTGCCTCACCAAGGGCATTGAGCCCGAGTCCGGCCTACTCATGAGCGAGGTCATCGCCAGCGAGATCGGCAACGAGGCGCGCGTGGCGGCGCTCTCGGGCCCCAACCATGCCGAGGAGATCTGCCGCGGCGGACTTTCTGCCGCCGTCATCGCCAGCAAAGACCAACAGGTAGGGGAGACCTTTAAGGAGCTGCTGCTTTCCACGGCCTTCCGCATCTACCTGTCGCAGGATATGACGGGCGTCGAGGTCTGCGGCGCCATGAAAAACGTCATCGCCATCGTGTGCGGCATCTCCGCCGGCTCGGGTGCGGGCGATAACACGCTCGCCCTTATCATGACGCGCGGCCTGGCCGAGATCAGCCGCCTGGTGCACGCCCGCGGCGGACAGGCCATGACCTGCATGGGGCTTGCCGGCATGGGTGACCTTATCGCCACCTGCACTTCGGAGCATTCGCGCAACCGCACCTTTGGCTACGAGTTCGCTCATGGCGTGTCGCTCGAAGAGTACCAGGCACGCACGCATATGGTGGTCGAGGGTGCCGTTGCGGCCCGTAGCGTCAGCGAGCTCGCCCGTTCACTGGGCGTAGACATTCCGCTCACCTTTGCCGTGGAGCAAACGCTCTACAACGGTGTTACTTTGGATAGGGCGCTCGAGATTCTCACCGACCGCGTCCCCTCTCAAGAGTTCTACGGACTCGCCGACTAGCGCAGAAAGGCTACTAACATGGGTTCCATCAAAATCGCTCCATCCGTCCTTTCGGCCGACATGGCCAACCTGAAGGGCGAGCTCGACAAGATCGCCGGTGCCGACTACGTGCACTTCGACGTCATGGACGGTCACTTTACCGGTAACCTCACCTTTGGCGTCGACATCCTCAAGGCCGTCAAGCGCTCCACCGATGTACCGGTCGACGCGCACCTGATGGTGTCGAACCCCGACGAGACGGTCGATTGGTACGCCGACGCCGGTGCCGACATGATCACCGTGCACTATGAGGCCTCCACGCACCTGCACCGCACGCTCACCCATCTGCAGCAGCGCGGCGTCAAGGCCGGCGTGGTACTCAACCCCGCCACCCCCGTGTGCGTGCTCGAAAGCATCATCGACGTTGTCGACATGGTGCTGCTGATGAGCGTGAACCCTGGCTTTGGCGGCCAGAGCTTTATCCCTGGTACTATTGCCAAACTGTACGAGCTTACGGCCATGTGTGAGCGCCACGGCGTTTCGCCCCTGATCGAGGTCGATGGCGGTATCTCTTCCAAGAACATCACTGAGGTCGTCAAGGCCGGCGCCAACGTTCTCGTAGCCGGCTCTGCCGTATTTAAGTCCGAAGATCCCGCCGCCGAGGTTGCGCTGCTGCAGAAGCTGGGCAATGAGGCCGCACAGGAGGCATAAACCCTTATGACCGCAGGTCAAAACCGCATACCCGTGAATCTTGACTATGCCGCCTCGACGCCCATGCGCGCCGAGGCGCGCCTTGCGCAGCGCGAATATGACGACAGCGAGCTTGCCGGCGTCAACCCCAACTCGCTGCACTCGCTTGGCCGCAAGGCCGCCGCACGCCTGGAGGTGGCGCGTCGCGAGATTGCTCGCAGCTTTGGCGCGCGCGTTCGCCCGTCCGAGATCATCCTTACCAACGGCGGCACCGAGGCAAACCAGCTGGCGCTCCTCGGACTTGCCGAGGGCGCCCGTCAGCGCGATCGCAAGCGCGACCGTGTCATCGTTTCGGCGATCGAGCACGATTCGATCCTGGACAACCTACCGCTGCTGCGTGCCGCGGGCTTTACCATCGACCTGGTACAGCCCTGCCGTGCGGGCTACATTGAGCCCGCTGCGCTCACGGAGCTGCTCGGCGACGACGTGGCGCTTGTGAGCATTATGGTCGCCAACAACGAGACCGGCGTGGTGCAGCCCATCCGCGAGCTGGCCGCCGCCGCGCACGCCGCGGGCGCCCTGTTCCATAGCGACGCCATTCAGGGCTACTTGCATATTCCGCTCGATGTCACCGAGCTGGGTGTCGATGCCATGACCGTTGCCGCGCACAAGATCGGTGGCCCCGTGGCATCCGGCGCGCTCTACCTTAAGAACCGCACGCCGCTGCGTCCGCGCATCTTTGGCGGTGGACAGGAAGCCGGCCGTCGCGCCGGCACACAGGACCTGCGCACGCAGCTGGCTTTTGCAGCTGCCGCCTCGTCTCTGGCGCCCCATGTGGCCCAGGAGCGCGCGACGCTGCAGGGCCTGTCCGATAAGCTCTACGCCACCCTTACGGCCCATCCTCGCATTCACGCCACGATGGGCGACTACGCGCGGGCAGATCGTCTGCCGGGTATGGTTTCGATCTACGTCGACGGCATGGACTCCGAGGAGCTCATCATCAAGCTCGATGCCGCCGGCTTTGAGGTTTCGGCAGGCTCGGCATGTTCGAGCGGCAGCATGGACCCGAGCCACGTGCTCAGCGCCATGGGCATTGGTCGCGAACAGGCATTGGGGTCGCTGCGCATTTCCTTCGATGACCGCGTGAATCCGGACGATCTGAACGGCTTTGCCCAGACGCTCCTCTCGATCGTAGGCGCCGCATGATCGTCTCCGAGCTTGAACGTGCGCTGCTGGCGCGCTACCCCAAGGCGGACGCCGAGGGCTGGGATCATGTTGGGCTATCTGTGGGAGATCCCTCTGCTGATATCACCGGCGTGGCATGCGCACTCGACGCGACCGAGGCCAACGTGCACCGCGCTCTCGAGGCCGGCGCCAACGTGCTGCTGACGCATCATCCCATCTATATCAAGGCGCCCGAGGCCTTTTGTCCGGCCGATTCCGCGCGCCCACAGTGCAGCGCTGCGCTGTACGAGGCAGCTCGTTGCGGCGTGAGCATCATCTCGCTTCACACCAACCTGGACCGCTCGCATGAAGCGCGCGCTCGCCTGAGTGAGTTGCTGAGCGCTGAGCCCCTGAGCTCGTTGGAGCATGTGGACGAGCCCGAGCTCACCGGTCTGGGCGCACTTGCGACCCTCCGCGATGCCTGCAACCTGCGCGACCTCGCCAACCGTGCCGCTATGGCCTTTGGCAGCGACCCCCGCGTATGGGGCGATGCCGAGCGCCCGTGCCGTTCCGTCGCCATTCTGGGCGGCTCCCTCGGCGATTTTGGTGAGCTTGCCATCGCCGCGGGCGCAGATGCTATTGTGACCGGAGAGGCCGGCTACCACGTGGCGCAGGACCTTGCTTTGCGTGGCCTGGGCGTAATCCTACTCGGCCACGACCGCTCCGAGGAGCCGTTCGTTGATATCTTGATGAACTCTGCAGTTGACGCCGGGGTCGACCCCCGTCATACGATTAAAATACTGAACCCTTGCCAATGGTGGACTGTGACAAAAGGAGAGAACTTATGAGCGCCGGCGCTACGCTACTCAAGCTGCAACAGATCGATTTGGAGCTCGCCCGCAACAAGAGCGAACTTGCCAATATGCCGGAGCTCAAGGAGCTCGCTTCCAAGCGCAAGACCTATGTGAAGCTCAAGTCCGAGATGACCAAGCTCTACGCCCAACGCAAGGATCTGGACATTGAGCTCGACGATCTCAACACTACCGAGATCCAGACCAACAACGCCATCGAGGCCGCCAAGAAGCGTCACATCGACGGTTCCGACTACCGCGAGGTTCAGGACCTGGAGAATGAGCTCGCCACCCTGGCCAAGCGCCTGGACAAGATCGAGCACACCCGCAAGGACGTCGTTGTCGCCCATAAGGAGGCGCTCGACCGCGAGACTCGCGCGCAGGCCATCATCGCCAAGTTCGAGGAGGGCGTGAAGGCCGATACCAAGGCCGCCCGCGCCAAGGCCGCCGACCTGCAGGCCCAGATCGATGCCGCCACCAAGGAGCGCACCGCCCTTGCCGCTACGCTGCCGACCGACGTGCTCACCGACTACGAGCGCCTGCTCAAGCAGTTCCGCGGCCTGGCTGTTGAGACCATCCAGGGTAACATCCCTACGGTCTGCCACACCGCGCTGCAGGCTTCGTCCATGAGCGACCTCAGCCACGACGGTAGGTCAATTACGCACTGCCCATACTGCCACCGCCTGCTGGTGCTCCCGAGCAAGGAAGCGTAAACGATGGCGGCGCCCAACAATTCAATGCAACTTGAGGGTAAAACGATCCTGCTGGGCATTACCGGCGGGATCGCCGCCTATAAGTCGTGCAATATCGTGCGCCTGCTGCAAAAGTGCGGCGCGCGCGTCAAAGTAGTCATGAGCGAGCATGCCACGGAGTTTGTGGGGCCGCTCACCTTCCGCGCACTCACCAATGAGCCGGTCGCGGTGGGCCTGTTCGACAACCCCTCCGACCCCATCCACCACATTTCGCTGGCGCAGGAGCCCGACCTGGTGGTCGTGGCGCCCGCGACGGCCAATATCATCGCCAAGATGGCCAACGGCATTGCCGATGACCTGATTTCCACGACGCTACTCGCCACGCCGCGACCCATTGTGATCGCGCCGGCCATGAACAATGGCATGTGGAAGGCGCCGGCGGCGCAGGCCAACATGGCCACGTTGCGCGACCGCGGGGTGCACGTGGTTGGCCCCGGTAGTGGCTACCTTGCCTGCGGCGACGTGGACACGGGGCGCATGAGCGAGCCCGAGGACATCGTCGAAGCTGTCTGTGAGGTGCTCAACCCCGTGCCGCAAGACCTGACGGGCAAGCGCATCGTCATCACTGCCGGCCCCACGCATGAGCCGATCGATCCCGTGCGCTTTATCGGCAATCGGTCGTCGGGAAAGATGGGCATCGCCCTGGCAGGGGAGGCCGCTCGCCGTGGGGCTATGGTCACGCTCGTGCTGGGACCGACATCGCTCGATGTTCCTCGCGGCGTAGGGTGCGTTCGCGTGCAGACCGCCGCAGAGATGCTTCAGGCGGCGTTAAACGCCTTCCAGACGGCCGACGCTGCCATTTGCGCTGCGGCCGTCGCCGACTACACCCCCGTATCCCCTGCGGACCACAAGCTCAAAAAGGCCAACGAACGCCTCGATCGCATAGAACTGGTCGAGACCGTTGATATTTTGGCTGAGCTCTCGCGCCAAAAGGGAGAGCGGTGCGTGATTGGCTTTGCAGCCGAGACCGATAACGTTGTGGAGTACGCTGAGCGCAAATTGGCCCGCAAGGGCTGCGATGCGATCATCGCCAACGATGTCTCGCGCGCCGATTCGGGCTTTGGAACCGATACCAAT
>CAUDCB010000139.1 GCA_958447915.1 uncultured Collinsella sp.
GGCCTGAGGTCACTGTGCTTGATGCCTCCGCCACGCAGGCAATCCTCGATAACGGTCGCGGCTATGCGCAGTTCTGCGATATGGCCGTGCTTGCCTTTGCCTCGTTTACCAATCCGGGCGGCGGCTATATCCAGGGCTACCTGGGCCAGGAGGCGACGCTCTGCGCCGATTCGTACCTGTACAACGTGCTCGACAAGCAGCGCAAGTGGTACGGCGAGAACCGTCGCCGCAACATCAACTGCGAGCTTTACCGCAATCGTGCGCTGGTGGTGCCCGCCGTGCGCTTCGACCGCAACCACGTGCACGCATACGCCGATGTGATCGTTGCCGCCGCACCCAACGTCAAGCGTGCCCGCCAGGAGTACCGCGTGAGCGAAGACGCCCTGTTGGATGCCCTGCGCGACCGTATCCGCTTTGTCCTTGCCATCTGCGATGAGCTGGGTCGCGAGAAGCTCGTGCTGGGTGCTTGGGGCTGCGACAATAACGGCTTTGATGCCGAGGCCGTGGCCGAGCTCTTCCGTAAGGAGCTCGCGTCGGGCGACTTTAAGGTCAAGCAGGTGTTCTTTGCCGTGCCTTCTACGCGCTGGGATGAGGACTTTGCCAAGTTCGAGCACGTATTGGCAAACTTCCCCGAGCGCAACGAGGAGTCCTATGCTCAGGTTGCCGCCCGCACCGCAGCCGCCCGTGCCGCCGAGCAGGCTCAGGCCGCTGCCGAGGATGACGAGGATGACGACGACTGGCGCAAGTACCTGTAAACGGTGCGCGTGATGCGATATACCGAGCCGACGGGGGCTGCTCCCGTCGGCTTTTTATTGAGTGGGGAGCTTACGATGAAAAACGTTCTATGCTTTGGTGACAGCAACACCTATGGTTACGATCCGGCGGGCATGCGCGACGGCACCGCGGTGCGCTATGCGCGGGATGTGCGCTGGTGTGGCGTGGCGCAGCGTGATCTGGGCGAGGGCTGGCATGTGATTGAGGAGGGGCTCAACGGCCGCACGACGGTGCGCGACGATATGTGCCATCTGGACACCAACCTCAACGGTATTCGCGCGCTTCCGATGCTGCTCGAGGCCCATAAGCCGCTGGACGCCATTGTGATCATGCTGGGCACCAACGACTGCAAGACGGTCTTTAACGTGACAGCTTCCGATATCGCCCGTGGCGCCATGGCGCTGATTCGCGCCGTCCGCGCGTTTCCGTGGACCGACGCTGCGCCTTGCCCGCGCATCCTGCTGATGGCTCCTATCAAGATTAAGCCGCAAATCGCCGATGTGTATATGACCGACTTTGACGAGCATTCCGTTGAGGCATCTGAACATTTTGGCGAGTACTATGCGCACGTGGCCGAGCAGTTTGGCTGCGACTTTTTGAATGCCGCCGAGTTTGCCGAGCCGGGCGATATCGACTATCTGCATATGATGCCCGAAAGCCACGAGAGCTTGGGACATGCCGTGGCAGCCAAGCTCCAAGAGATGCTCGGTGAATAGCGCAGCCTCAAGCCACCACAAAAGGGACAGACGCCTTTGTGGTGGCTTTGCCCGGGTAAACGAACGGCTTGGCTCCCATATGGGCATGGACGAGCTCATCGACCTCTTTGCCGAGGGCGATGAGCTCGTCTCCAATACCGCTTTCGAAGATTTGGATCTTGCCTATGACGTTGCGAACGGCGCGACCTTCGATGGCGTCGTGTTCCGGTCTTGCGAGTTCGATGGTGTTGACTGGAGCGGCTCGACGTTTCGCGACGTGGTGTTTCGCGGTTGCCGCTTTATCCGCTGCAACATGGAAGGCTGTTGGCTCAATCGCTGCGACTTCGTCGATTGCTCGGCACCGGGACTCAACTTGCTCAGGGCGCGTCTGTCGAGTGTGTCGTTTACATTGTGCGATTTGAGCTATGCGAACCTTTCGGAGGGAAGCATTGGCCCCATGGCTGCGCGTGACACGCGTTTGACCGAGGCCGCACTCCAGGGGGCAAAGCTGGGGCAATTGCGCTTGGACGGCTGCGACCTGACGCGAATCGATGTGTTCAAGACGCCGCTTTCCGGCGTGGATGTATCGTGTTGTACGTTCGCGGCTCCTGTCGTCTCGGGCGACTACCATGAGCTGCGTGGCCTGACGGTTAATGCCGAGCAGGCGCTTGCCCTTTCGGGCTTGCTCGGCATCCAACTTGCCGACGAATAGGCGCCCCGGTCCTTTGCTCGACCGCTATCTAAAATCAAACCGTCGCAACATTCGATGATTTTTCGCGTTTGCGCGATTTTCATCGAATGTTGCGACGGTTTTTGGTGCAAAGTAGCCTGTCCCTTCTGCACCACCTGTGTGTTTGTCTTAATCCGTAACATCTTGAGTCGATTTTGCCGAGTTGCTGTTACAGATTGAGATTTACGTTTCAGCGGAATTTGAATGTCTCGATCTGTAACATCTGGGTGGCTAAATCGTCTCCACCTGTTACAGATCGAGATATTTGCAGGAACCGCCACAAAGGTGCCCTTGTGGCGGTTTTGACGTTTGCCCAGATAAAATCTGCCAAAATAAACCTGTCCCTTTTTGGCAGGTTGCTGGCTATTTAGTACTGCCACATGTGGTTGACGGGGCCGGAGCCTTTACCCATGTCAAAGCCGGCGGCGAGAGCGCCGGTTAGGTAGGCCTTGCCGGCGTTGATGGCGTCGGCAAGTTCCATGCCCTGGGCCAGCGCGCAGGCGATGGCGGATGAGAGCGTGCAGCCGGTGCCATGCGTGTTGCCGGTCTCGATGCGCTTGTGGCGGAACCACGTGGTGAGCGGATCGCCCATGTGGTTGCCCTCGTCATCGAGCGGCGCGGGCTCCGCCAGCACGTCGTTGGCCTCGTTGACAAAATGACCGCCCTTAACCAAGGCTGCACAGCCAAAGCGGCAGGTGAGGAGCATGGCAGCGTTTTGCTGCGTGCGCTCGGAATCGACCTCGTAGTCGAGCAGCGCCATGGCCTCGGGAATGTTGGGGGTGATGACCGTTGCCAACGGGAACAGGCGGCGGGTGAGCGCCTCGGCGGCATCCTCGGCAATGAGGCGAGCGCCCGAGGTGGCGACCATGACGGGGTCGACGACCACGTTCGTTGCGTTCCAGGCGCTCAAGCGGTCGGCGATGACTTCGATAATCTCGACAGAAGAAACCATGCCGATCTTGACGGAACTCGGGCGGATATCGTCAAAGACGGCGTCAATTTGCGCGGCTACGATATCTGGCGAGATATCCTGCACGGCGGTGACGCCCAGTGTGTTTTGCGCTGTGATGGCGGTGATGGCCGTCTCGGCATACAGGCGGTGCGCCGTGATGGTCTTGATGTCGGCCTGAATGCCGGCACCGCCGCTGGAATCGGATCCCGCGATGGATAGAACGGCGGGTACCTTACTGCGATCCATGTTCGCTCCCTTGTCCGGTCGGAATCAAATGGGTCTTTAAGCCTGCATTATAAAGATGCCCGGGCCGGCTGTATTCCGAACCCGGGCGGGTGATGCAATCTTTACGCAAATGTAAGCAAATGTTCACATGTCAACAATTGACGAGCACCTTGTTGCCGATTGCGGCTCCAGTGACGCGTTAATCCTCCATGCCGAGGTCGATCGTCGTGCCCTCGAACACCTTGTTGACGGTACGGACGGCGCACATCTTGCCACACATGGTGCAAGTGCCCTCGGTGGCGGCGGGAGACTCCTCGTAGCGCTTCTTGCCCGTAACTGGGTCGAGCGCGCACTTCCACATGGCGTCCCAGTCGAGCTTGCGGCGTGCCTGGCCCATCTTGTCATCCATGTCGCGGGCGTGTGGCACCTTCTTGGCGATGTCGGCGGCGTGTGCGGCGATCTTGGTGGCCATGAGGCCATCGAGCACGTCCTGGGCGTTGGGCAGGCACAGGTGCTCGGCCGGCGTCACGTAGCACAGGAAGTCGGCGCCGGAGCTGGCGGAGATGGCGCCACCGATGGCGGCGGTGATGTGGTCGTAGCCCACGCCGATATCGGTCACCAGCGGTCCGAGCACATAGAACGGGGCGTTGTGGCACAGACGCTTCTGCAGTTTCATGTTGGCGGCAATCTCGTCGAGCGCCATGTGACCCGGGCCCTCGACCATGACCTGGACGCCGGCAGCCCAAGCGCGCTTGCACAACTTGCCCAGCTCGATCATCTCGGCAGTCTCGGTGGCGTCGTTGGAGTCGTAGAGGCAGCCCGGGCGGCAGGAGTCGCCGAGCGAAATCGTCACGTCGTACTCGTGGCAGATCTCGAGTAGCTCGTCAAAGTACTCGTAGAAGGGGTTTTCGTTGCCGGTGACCTCCATCCAGCCAAACAGCAGCGAGCCGCCGCGGCTGACGATGTTCATCAGGCGGCCGGTCTCCTTAAAGGTCTTGGTGACCGATTTGTTGATGCCGCAGTGGATGGTCATAAAGTCCACGCCGTCCTCGACGTGCGCGCGCACGACTTCGAACAGGTCTTCCTTGGTGAGTTTGACCAGCGGCTTTTCCATGTAGCCGATGGCGTCGTACATGGGGACGGTGCCCACCATGAGCGGCGTCTCGTCGATGAGCTGCTGGCGGAACTGGCGCGTCTTGCCCGAGTTGGAGAGGTCCATGATGGCGTCGGCGCCAAAGTCCTCGGCGATCTTGACCTTCTTCCATTCCTCGGCGGCATCGGCCTTGTCGCCCGAGATGCCCAGGTTGACGTTGACCTTGGTGGACAGGCCCTCGCCGACACCAAAGGCGCGCATGCCCTTTTTGATATGCACGATGTTGGCGGGAATGGCGATGCGGCCGTCGGCCACGCGCTCGCGGATGTACTCGGGGTCGCGATGCTCGCGCTCGGCAACCTCCTTCATCTGCGGTGTGATTTGCCCGGCGCGGGCGAAGTCGATTTGCGTGACGAGCTTGGGCTCGGTCTGTGTGCTCATTGGCACGGCTCCCTTCGTTGGCATTACCCATATCAGGTTTGCGGGTCAGGGCGGGCGCGCCCAATCTCAGCCTGCCGTCTTGTCCTGCAAGCTCCCCGTTATGTCATGGGCTCAAGTATAGCCTGAATGGGTACGATTGGGCCAACGAGCGTGCCTGTGGGGAGGCGAACATGGAAGACAAGCATCTATATCGAGAGACGCAATGGGATGTATCGGCCGAGGAAAGCCGTGCGCACCATGGCCTTGTCGCGATTGGCTTTGCGGTGCTTGCCGTGCTGGTGATTGCCTTTTGTATTTGGACGTTTGGGGGTCGCGGCGGCGCTGCCTGGGAGTTTGAGGCCGACGATGCCCTGCCGATCATGGCGGTGAAGGTCGCTGGTGGTAACAC
>CAUDCB010000140.1 GCA_958447915.1 uncultured Collinsella sp.
GCCTTCACGCGTGGTGCCGGCATCTTCGCTGGTATCGATCACGTACGCGCCGCACAAACGATCGGTCACGCCATCTTTTTGCACGTACACGTCCACATAGCTACCCACGCCCGTGGCGCCGCCGACCGAGTGCTCGGCATCGACCGCCACCGAAACGGCAACCTTGCCTTTAGGCACCTCGAGCTTGTGGCTCTCGGCCTTGGTGTAGACATTGCAAATCACGGCGTTTTTGGGAATGCGCGAGGTCGTCACGTCGCCGCGCACCTGACGCAGCTCGGTCGCCGCATCACGCGGCAACAGACTCGCCAGCCATTCCTGAGTTATGACATTGGTCTCGTCGAGGGTCTCGCCCGCATCGATATCGCGCGCCGCGACGCACACCTCAACGCGGTCGCCGCCATATTTTGCAAAAGTCTCGGCCTGGGCCTGTTCGGCTTGCGAGCGGATCGACGAGCCGTAGACCATGCAGAGCGCCGCGGCAAGCACGCCCGCGACCAGGCTGATGGCGATGCGCTTGCTCTTGTTCACGGCCGCTCCTCTCAAGGTGGCACCGGGCAAATGCCCGTACCACCATTGTCTGGGCGACCAGGGCGCAAAGCGGCGCAATCGCAATCTTGGTTTTACGTGTCAAACCAATTGCTGACCAAAAGCTGACCAGCCCGTCAAGCTCGTGGCAAGATTTTGGTCAGAACGTCGGCAAAACGCATATTTCGAGGCGCTTTGGCAGCAAAAAAGCCGCCTCCCGAACAGTTGAGAGACGGCTGCCATAGGAAAAATCAATTACAGATGAACATCGGGGTCGAGCATTTGGGCACTCACGCGCATGGATGACGCCAAGTTTTGGAACGTCTCCAGGCGCAGGCTATCGATCTGTCCCGCGTCCTCGGCCTCGCGAACGGCACAACCCGGCTCGTGAGTGTGCGTGCAATCGCCAAACCGGCACGCGCGCGACGCCTCGACGATCTCGGGGAAGGCACGCGCCAGGCCCCGCTCATGCCCCACAAGCGGCAGGCTGCGCAGGCCCGGGGCATCGGCGATCACGCCGGCGTCGCCCGGCAGCGCCACCATCACGCGCGCAACCGTGGTGTGGCGACCTTGGTCATCACGCTCGCGCACGCCGCCAGTGGCCAGCGCATCGTGGCCCAGCAGCGCATTGAGCAGCGTCGACTTGCCGGCACCCGACTCGCCCAGAATCATGGCGCAGCTCCCGGCAGGCACGCAGGCACGGACCTCGTCCAGACCGAGGCCCTCGGCAGAGGACGTCACGATCACGCGAACGTCCGGACCCACCAGACGGCGCACGCGGTCCAGATCGCGCTCGAGCTCATCGGCCTCGCAGCGGTCGGCCTTGGTGAGCACCACCACCGGCTCGGCATCGCAATCGAGCACCAACACCAGCGAGCGCGCCACGCGGTCGAGCAACACCTCGCCGGCGCCGAGCGCCTGCACGATCAGCACGCTATCCACGTTGGAGCAGAGTACCTGGCGCTCGCCGCGAGCGCGGCCGCGCCAACGCTCAAAGCTCGTACGGCGTGGCAGCACGCACTCGATCACGCCCATGTCGTGCCCGGGAGCACGGCGAACCGCCACGCGGTCGCCCACGGCCGGCAGCAGCACCTCGTCCTCGCCACGCGACTTGGCAAACCCTACGGCATGCTCGGCACGAAACGCGTCATCGGCAGTCGCCACCAGCGGAAACCCGCGGTCCAGGCGCACCACGGCACCGAGCTGCATCTGCTCGGACTCCTCGGCCTGTGCGCAAAAGTCGTCAAATGCAGCCTGCTGAGCCGCATCGACCGGCAGGTCATCGAACGCCGGAACATCCTGCAATGCGTCAAGCCCCGGTACACTCGCCAGCAACTCCTCAGCAGATGCAGGGGCTTCAGTCGCGAGCTTCCGACGACGATCACGCTTAGCCCGCGCCCCCGTCGTCTTTTTCTTCGCCTTAGCCTTAGCCTTAGCCACAAACGCCTCCCAGCACCAAAAATCACAACTGAGCAGGTATTTTACCCATAAAAAAGAGCCGGTCGAGCAAACGCTCGACCGGCTCACACACTTTCCCTCAGCTTATGGCTCTGAGAGGTTATCCGAAGGCCCGCCCGCCGGGAGGGGTTTCTTCTGAGCGATCCCGCAGCGCGAAGCGCGAGGACCAGCGAAGAAGAAACCCCGCAGGCGGTCGGGCCGGTGGGAAGGATGGCCTTTCGACCTACTCCTTCTCGACCGCGCGCATAATCGCCTTGTAGATCTCCATCAGCGGGATAATCAGGAAGGCCAGGCCCAGCGCGGCAAGAACACCCTTGAGCTCAAGCGTCACAGGTCCAAAGAACATCTCGGCAAGCGTCGGCTGCACGGTTACGATCACCGTCAGCACCAGCGCCAGCGCGGCCGAGGCCCACAGCCACTTGTTCTGCTTCTTCATGCTAAACAGCGACGCACGACGGCTGCGCATATTGAAGCAGTGGAAAATCTCGACCATGTTGAGCGTGATGAACGCCATCATCACGCCTTCCTCGTCGGCATTGCCGGCGATCATATCGGCGATATGGATGTAGCCCATGTCAAAGTACACGCCCACAAAGAAGCTCGCCAGCACCAGCACGGTGATGATTAGGCCCTGGACCACGCAGTCCAGACCCATATGTCCGGCAAAGACGCCGTCCTTGGCGTTGCGCGGCTTGCGCTTCATGATGTCGCCCTCGGCATCCTCCATGCCCAACGCGAGCGCGGGGAAGCAGTCGGTGACCAGGTTCACCCACAGCAGCTGCACCGGCTGGAAGATGGTAAAGCCGATGAGCGTGGCGATAAACACCGAGAACACCTCGGCAAGGTTGGCCGAAAGCAGGAACTGGATGACCTTGCGGATGTTGTCGTAGATACGACGGCCCTCTTCGCAGGCACCGATGATGGTGGCGAAGTTGTCGTCGGCAAGCACCATGTCGGCGACGTTCTTGGTGACGTCGGTACCAGTGATGCCCATACCCACGCCGATGTCGGCGCGCTTGATGGACGGGGCATCGTTGACGCCGTCGCCCGTCATGGCGACGATCTGGTCGCGCGACTTCCAGGCCTCGACGATACGGGTCTTGTGCTCGGGCTGGACGCGGGCGTACACGCCATAGTCCTCGATGTGCGCGTCGAGCTCCTCATCGCTCATGCGGTCGAGGTCGGCACCGGTGATGGCATGGCTGCGATCGGTGACGATTCCCAGCTGCTTGGCGATGGCCACGGCGGTGTCGATGTGGTCGCCCGTGATCATGACGGTGCGAATACCGGCGTCGTGCGCTTCGCGGATGGCGTCGGCGACCTCGGGGCGAACGGGATCGATCATGCCGGACAGGCCGCAGAAGACCAGGTCGTGCTCGAGTGCAGCAGGGCTGCAGTCGCTCGGGACCTCGGTGTAGGTGCGGCTTGCCAGCGCCAGCACGCGCAGGGCCTCGTCGGCCATGGCCTTGTTGGCGGCCACGAGCTCGGCACGACGCTCCTCGGTCAGCGGGACGACCTTATCGCCCTCGTAGATGTGGGTGCACAGGCCGATCACCACGTCGGGCGCGCCCTTGGTGTACTGCTCGTACTCGCCGTCCAGGGTCTCGACGACCACGGACATCATCTTACGGCCCGAGTCAAACGGGGCCTCGCCCACGCGCGGGTGCTCGGCATTCAGGCCGGTGAGGCCCGCCTTGCCGGCATCGTTGACGAGCGCGCACTCAGTCGGCTCGCCCACGGCCTCGCCCAGCTCCTCGTCCCACTGGGCATCGGAGCACAGGGCCATACCGGCCAGGAACTTCTCCTTAGGCGCAGCAAGCTCGTGCTTGACGACGGTCATCTTGTTTTGAGTAAGGGTACCGGTCTTGTCGGAGCAGATGGTCTGCGTGCAGCCGAGGGTCTCGACGGCAGAAAGCTTGCGGATAATCGCCTGGCGCTTCGCCATCTTGGTCACGCCAAGCGACAGCACGATGGTCACAACGGCGACCAGGCCCTCGGGGATGGCAGCGACGGCGAGCGAGACGGCAACCATAAAGGTGTCGAGCAGGGCAGTCGGGTCGGTGAGAACGTTACCCACGCCGTGGCGGAGGATATCGACGCCAAAGATTACGACGCAGATGACGATAACCATGATGGTGAGGATGCGGCTGAGCTCAGCGAGCTTCACCTGCAGCGGCGTGAGCTCTTCCTTGGCCTCGGCCAGGGCGCCGGCAATCTTGCCCATCTCGGTGTTCATGCCGGTGCCGACCACGACGGCGCGACCGCGACCGTACACCACGGTGGAGCCCATGTAGCACATGTTCTTACGGTCGCCGAGTGGCACGTCGTCGGTGCCCGCGGCGAGCTCGATCACGTTGGCGTGCTTCTCGACCGGCACGGACTCGCCAGTCAGTGCGGCCTCTTCGATCTTCATCGTGGCGCTCTCGAGCACGCGGCAATCGGCCGGGACCGAGTCGCCCGCCTCGAGCATGATCACATCGCCAGGCACGAGCTCGGCGCTCGGCAAGTGCACGAGCTTGCCGTCGCGCAGCACCTTGGACTGCGCCGCGCTCATCTCCTGCAGCGCCTCGAGGGCCTCCTCGCTTTTAGCCTCCTGGACCACGCCCAGCACCGAGTTGACGATAACGACGAACATGATGATAGCGACATCGGCAAAATCCGCCTCGCCCTTGACCATGCCCGTGAGCGCGCTGATGACGGCGGCAACGATCAGCATGATGACCATGGGGTCGGCCATCTGCTCAAAGAAGCGCTTCCACAGCGGCGTCTTCTCGGCTTCCTCAAGCTTGTTAGGGCCTGTCTTGGCGAGGCGCGACGACGCCTCGTCGTTGCTCAGGCCGAGGTTCTCATCGACACCTTGGTCGCTGAGTACCTCCGCCGCGGCGGACAGGTATTCCTTTTGCATATAGAGTCCCCTCCTGGGATTCGGGCCACTCAGCAGATTGATGCCCGATCATAATTCCCAGGAGAAGGGCAAGGGCTCATCAAGGCTGCCGTGCTGAGCGGCAGTTGATAGTGGAGCTATGGTACCCCAAAGCGGCGGGTCTAGCCAAAACAATCCATTTGGAAATAGGGTCCGTTCGCAACGATGCAGACCGTGTGATGTTCAACATTGATAAAACGTTTTTTCTTCGGCGCATCATCAAACTGAAATATCGCCCAGATAGCAGCGGTTAGAACGGTTGGTAAAGTTTTTGCATATACCGTTTTTTCGCAAAAAATGAACTTCTAATTCGGCATACGGTCGATTTTTTGGGGTATTCGGTCGCCATTTCGTTATAATCATCTCAGTTTTATTTCTTATGGTTTATCTA
>CAUDCB010000141.1 GCA_958447915.1 uncultured Collinsella sp.
ATAGGTCGTCGAGCGTGCTTCCACCGATGTCAAGCCCGGTACCAGCGGCGACACCACCGCGCGCCACCTGCATGACCGCAAAGAGGAGCACAAGAAGCCCTGCAGCAATCCCGAGCGAGGCGAGCGAGGGCGCCTTACCCTTCTGGATATAGTGGATGACAATCGGCACGAGGATGGGAACCAGGATAGCCGCACGAGTGCCCGAGAAGAAGACGATGGCGAACAGCATGACGAAAGTTGTGATCTTGGCTGCCCTGTTCTGCCCATAAGCGAACGCGATCGCCCAAGCGCCGACACAGGCATACATAAAGTAAGATAGGAACATAAGAGAGCTCTCGCTGACGGTTCCCGACTGCTCGCCGGTAAGCCCACCGGACATGATGTATGTTAGGCTGAAACCGCGCCCAATCTGGTAATAGACTGCGAGCGCATAGCAGACGGCAAAAACAATATAGGCGATTTTGGCAAGTCTACGCTTGTCCATGGGTTCTCGGTACATACTAGGCAAAACGCCTTCCGCTTTTTTTCGCCCGACGAAACCATAGGCAAGCGTGAAGAAGAAGTGTCCCACTATGACGAGAATCACCGCCTCCACTGTCTGCGGCATCGCGTCCACTCCATATCGGGCGGTGTTACCGGCCGAGAATTGAAAGACAGGCGCGACATGATAAACGAGCACATAGACTAGGGTCACCATGGTGTACGGCTCGAACAACGAAATAGGTCTCCTCATATGCCTAAGAAGAATCGCAAGGCTGAAATACAGTCCCTGCAATGTCAGCGCCGCAAAACTTTCCGCCTCCAAAGAGCTCGCAGCGGTCACAGCCTCTGCGGCAGTCCATATGGAACCGCCGAACAAAAGAAATGCAATTGCGAGCGCCGTAAGAAAGCTGCGCTTCTGACGAACGTTTTCCACAGAACCCATTTTTTTATCGGTTAAAGTGCATGAGATAGTGGGCACAACACTCATCGAGTGCCCCCTAAGCGTAATTTCTCAATAGCAATCAATGCATCATCAAAACCAATAACGGCACAAGACCCTTCAGAGTAAAGAGCCTCAGCGCAACCGCCAGTCGAATAGGTGATCACATTTGTCCCACAGGCCTGTGCTTCCAGCAAAGTAGTCGGAAAGTTATCTTCGCGAGTGGGGTTGAAAAACATGTCAGCGGTTGAGTAGATGCTCGCAAGCTCTTCGCGCGAGTCCGTGCGGACGAGGCCAACGATGCCCTCGGGCATCTCCTTAACCTGCTTTTCGGAGAGACCGACGAGCACGATGACGTACTTTTCAGAATCTAACTCACTGGCCAGCCGCACGAAGTCGGAGAGCCCCTTACGTTCGGTCCATGGGCTCGCTACACCTAAAATCATGAATCGATCGCCTATGCCGTAACGCTCTCGGAAGTCGCTCGGGGTGGGCTTAAAAACGTCGGTGTCGATGGTGTTATGGCGAACCTCCACGGGGAAATCCTTGAGAAAGCTTTCTCCCACCAAATCGGCGAGCCACTGCGACGGCGTTATCAGCTTCATACGCTCGGCGGGGACCAGATTGAAGAGACGGTTCTTCTCCTCAAAGTTCCACGAGCAAGAGGCTTTTGAATAGGTCTTGGGATAGGTATTGAGTTGTGAGCAAGGCCTCGAGTACGCGCAGTGTTCCTTCCACTGCGCACACTTCACATATGTGAAGTACGCGCAGTGGCCCGTGAACGCCCAACAGTCGTGTAGGGTCCATTCGACCTTACACTTGTGGATTGCAAGCCACTCAAATAACAGTTCGATGTTCACGTAATATCCGTGCAGGTTGTGAAGATGAACAACATCGGGTTGAATCACATTAAGTCGAGCAAGAAGGCGTTTCGTAGCAGCCTTACTATGAAAACCAGCCTTACCGTCTAAACGAGTCTGAAGCACATCGAGTTTGACCTCCGCATCAGAGGCAAACTTCATTTCGTTCGGCTTTTCCGCCTCACGGCCTCGACCCCAGAACGCATATGATTCTTCGCCGGCTGCTAAAAGTTCTCGGTGCTCCTTCATCATAATGCCGCCGGTTGAGCCGTTCGGCACAGTATTTATGTGGGCATAGACCGTCACTACAGACTCTTCCTCCACACCATCTTGTCCACCACGCCGGTGTAGCTCTGGATGATCTTGACCACCTTGGTGGATACGGTCTCGTCGGCGTAGTCGGGAACGGGCGCCTCGGGCAGCGACCCCTCCGCATCGAGCTCGACGGCGGTGTGGACGGCCTGCAGCAGGCCGCGCTCGCTGATGCCGGCCAGCGTGAAGCAGGCCTTGTCCAGGGCCTCGGGGCGCTCGGTGGAGGTGCGGATGCACACCGCCGGGAACGGGTGGCCGACGCTCGCGAAGAAGCTGGACTCCTCGGGCAGGGTGCCGGAGTCTGACACCACGGCGAAGGCGTTCATCTGCAGGCAGTTGTAGTCGTGGAAGCCCATGGGCTCGTGCATGCGCACGCGCGGGTCGAGCTCGAAGCCGGTGGCCTCCAGGCGCTTGCGGGAGCGCGGGTGGCAGGAGTACAGGATCGGCATGTCGTATTTATCGGCCAGCGCGTTGATCGCGGTGAACAGGCTCGTGAAGTTGGCCTCGGTGTCGATGTTCTCCTCGCGGTGGGCGGACAGCAGCATGTAGCGCTTCGGCTCCAGGCCGAGCTCGGAGAGGATATCGGAGGCCTCGATCTTGCCCAGGTTGGCGCGCAGGACCTCTGCCATGGGCGAGCCGGTGACGTAGGTGCGCTCCGGGGCGCAGCCGGTGTCCTTCAGGTAGCGGCGGGCGTGCTCGGAGTAGGCCAGGTTGACGTCGGAGATCACGTCGACGATGCGGCGGTTGGTCTCCTCGGGCAGGCACTCGTCCTTGCAGCGGTTGCCGGCCTCCATGTGGAAGATGGGGATGTGCAGGCGCTTTGCCGCGATGGCGGACAGGCAGCTGTTGGTGTCGCCGAGGATGAGGAGGGCGTCAGGCTGCGTCTCCACCATGAGCTTGTAGGAGGCGGCGATGATGTTGCCCACCGTCTCGCCGAGGTCCGCGCCCACGGCGTCCAGGTAGACGTCCGGGTCGTCCAGCGACAGGTCGCGGAAGAAGATGCCGTTCAAGGTGTAGTCGTAGTTCTGCCCGGTGTGCGCCAACAGGCAGTCGAAGTGGCGGCGGCACTTCTTGATGACCTCGGACAGGCGGATGACCTCGGGGCGCGTGCCCACGATGATTAGCAGCTTCAGGCGGCCGTCGTCCTTGAATGCGATATCGGAATAGTCCTTGCCCATGCGGCTAGACCTCCTCGTGGTAGGTGTCGGGGTTCTCGGGGTCGAAGGGCTCGTTGGCCCACATGACCGTCACGAGGTCCTCGGTGTCGGACAGGTTGGTGATGGAGTGCGTGTAGCCGGGGATCATCTCCACGGCTCGCATGTCCGAGCCGGAGACGGTGTACTCGTCGACGGGGAACGGGTTGCCCTCGGCGTCCTCCCCCACCTTCCTCAGCTTGATCGACGCGGTGCCGGAGACCACCAGGAACCTCTCCCACTTGCTCATGTGCCAGTGGTTGCCCTTGGTGATGCCGGGCCTGGACACGTTGATGGAGACCTGGCCGCGCTCGGGCGTTCGCAGGAACTCGGTGAACGAGCCGCGCGCGTCCGCGTTGGGCTTCAGGCCGTAGGCGAAGTGCCCCGGCTCGTAGTAGGACAGGAACGTGCTCCAGAGCTTCTTGGAGAAGGAGCCCTCGGCCAGGTCGGGCACCGCGAGCGTCTCGCGGCTGTCGCGGAAGCAGTCGAGCAGGTAGACGATTTCGCCGAGCGACTTGACGTCAGTTTCCGGGACGTAGCAGAACTCCTCGCCCTCCACGCGGTCCAGCCCCTCGTATCCGCAGCGGTGCTCCTCGCCCAGCAGGGCGCCCAGCATCTCGCCGACGAGGTCGTCGATGTAGAGGAGCTCCAGCTCCACGGAGGGGTCGTTCACGGTGTAGGGGCGGCCGTTGGCGACGGCGTCGCAGAAGGTCGCCACGGCGGAGTTGTAGCGCGGGCGGCACCACTTGCCGTAGAGGTTCGGGAAGCGGTAGATGAGCACCGGGGCGCCGGTGCGCTCCGAGTACTCGCGGAACAGGCCCTCCCCCGCGAGCTTGGACTCGCCGTAGACCGAGCCCTCGAAGCGGCCCGAGAGGCTCGCCTGCGCGGAGCTGGAGAGCATGACGGGGCAAGTGTTGCCGTGGCGCTCCAACGTGTCCAGCAGCGTGGAGGCGAACCCGAAGTTGCCCTCCATGAACTCCGCCAGGTCCTCGGGGCGGTTGACGCCGGCCAGGTTGAAGACGAAGTCGGCGCGGGAGCAGTAGTCCTCCAGCTCCTCCTGGGTCGAGTCGAGGTCGTACTCCATTACCTCGAGCGGCAGCAGGCCCGCGTACCTCTCGCGGCGGTCCTTGCCGTCCCTTATGTTCTTCAGCGCGCAGCAGAGGTTCCTGCCCACGAACCCCTTCGCGCCGGTGACGAGGACGCGCACCCTACTGCACCGCCTCGTGCTCGCGGCCCTCGAGTGCCAGCTGCACGTACTCGGCGGTCTTGATCTTGGCGATGGTGCCCTCCACGTCGAGGCGCTCCGTGTTGTGGGAGGTGTAGGACTCGTCGGCCTGGGTCTCCACCTCGCCGTCGACGACGAACTTGTCGTAGTTGAGGTCGCGCGAGTCGCAGGCCACGCGGTAGTAGCCGCCCATGTCCTCGGCGCGCAGGCGCTCCTCGCGGGTCATCAGGGTCTCGAACAGCTTCTCGCCGTGGCGGGTGCCGATGATGTTCGTGCCGGTGTCGCCGAACAGCTGCTGCACGGCCTTGGCCAGGTCGCCGATGGTGGAGGCGTCGGACTTCTGGATGAACAAATCGCCCGGGTTTGCATGCTCAAACGCGAACATGACCAGGTCAACGGCCTCGTCCAGGTTCATCAGGAAACGGGTCATATTGGGGTCGGTAATCGTGATGGGGTTGCCGGCGCGGATCTGGTCAATGAACAGCGGAATGACGCTGCCGCGGCTGCACATGACGTTGCCGTAGCGGGTGCAGCAGATCGTCGTGCCGCCGCGCTCGGCGGCCACGCGGGCGTTGGCATAGATGACGTGCTCCATCATCGCCTTGGAGATGCCCATGGAGTTGATGGGATAGGAGGCATTGTAGGTGGACAGGCAGACGACGCGCTCCACGCCCGCGTCAAAGGCGGCGTGCAGG
>CAUDCB010000142.1 GCA_958447915.1 uncultured Collinsella sp.
AGACCCCCATTCCGCACAACGGCTGCCGCCCAAAGAAGCGTCGCCGCGTGTAACTGAAAGGATCGTATCAATATGGCAATCGACAGGACTCCTGTTCTTAAGCGCTGCCGTCAGCTCGGGATCGATCCCGCTGAGCTCGGTTACAGCAGCAAGAAGGAATCTATCCGTCAGCCCAAGCGCCGTCGCAAGGAATCTGAGTACGGCATGCAGCTGCGCGAGAAGCAGAAGGTCAAGTTCATCTATGGCGTTCTGGAGAAGCAGTTCCACGGCTACTTCAACAAGGCCCGTAAGATGAACGGCGTCACCGGTGAGAACCTCATGATCATCCTTGAGTCTCGCCTCGACAACGTCGTCTTCCGTCTTGGCTTCGCCCGCACCCGCAAAGAGGCTCGTCAGTCCGTCCGTCACGGTCACTTCACCGTGAACGGCAAGCGCGTGGACATCCCGTCCTACCGCGTCAAGGCCGGCGACGTCGTCGCTGTCGGCGAGAAGTTCCGTGACCTCCTCCCCATCAAGGAGGCCCTGATTTCCTCCGAGCGCTTTGAGGTCCCTGGCTGGCTCGAGGTCGATATCGAGAAGCTGTCTGGTAACGTGCTCGCTCTGCCGACGCGTGAGCAGATCAGCGGTGATATCAACGAGCAGCTCATCGTCGAGCTCTACTCTAAGTAGTCCATCCGGGCTGCTGAGGCTGGAGGTAATACATGTCAGAATTCATTAGGCCTCAGGTTCAGGTCGAAGAGATCAACGAGACGTCTGCTCGTGTCTCCGTCGAGCCGCTCGAGCGTGGCTACGGCGATACGCTGGGTAACTCCCTTCGTCGCGTTCTTCTGTCCTCGCTCGAGGGTGCCGCCGTCGAGGCTATTCAGATCGATGGTGCGCAGCACGAGTTCATGACCATCCCTAACATGGTCGAGGATGTCACCGACATCGTCCTGAATGTCAAGGGTCTTGTCTTCAGGGCTCTCGGCACGACCGACGAGGCGACCGCCACCATTTCGGTTGACGGCCCCTGCGAGGTCACCGGTGCGGACTTCTTTATTCCGTCCGAGTTTGAGCTGGTCAACCCCGAGCAGCACATTGCTACGCTCACCGAGGGTGGCCATCTCACCATGAGCATGCGCATCGGCTATGGCCGCGGCTATGTTTCTGGCGAGGCCAACAAGCGCGACAACGATCCCATCGGTGTGATCCACGTCGACTCGCTGTACTCGCCGGTTTCCCGTTGCGCCAAGCTCGTTGAGGCTTGCCGTGTCGGTCAGCACACCGACTACGACCGCCTTGTCCTCGAGATCGAGACCAACGGCTCCATCGCTCCGCGCGACGCCGTGGTCCAGGCTGCCAATATCATCAACCAGCATATGGCCGCCTTTATGAACCTTGCCGAGACCCCCGAGGTCGAGGAGGAGGCTTCGATCTTCGCTCCCGAGGTCACCAACGACAACGCCGAGCTGGACAAGCAGATCGAGGATCTGGACCTTTCCGTCCGTTCCTACAACTGCCTTAAGCGCGCCAGCATTCACTCGGTCCGTCAGCTCGTTGAGTTCTCGGAGAACGATCTGCTCAACATCCGTAACTTCGGTGTTAAGTCGATCGAGGAAGTGAAGGACAAGCTAGAGTCCATGGGCCTGAGCCTGAAGGCTTAATGCTTCGCATATTTGAGGAGAAACTAGACCATGCGTCACAACGTTAAGAAGGGCCTGAAGCTCGGCACCGATGCGAGCCACACCAAGGCCATGAAGAAGAGCCTTGCTAAGGCCCTCTTCGAGAACGACCGCATCAAGACCACCGAGACCCGCGCTAAGGCGCTGCGTTCGGTCGTCGATCCGATCATCACCTGGGCCAAGAAGGGCGACCTGCACTCTCGTCGTCTGGCCATCGCCAAGCTCGGCGATAAGCAGCTCGTTGCCGAGATCTTCGACAAGGCTGCTCAGGGCATGTGGCAGGACCGCAACGGCGGTTACACCCGCATCATGAAGCTCGGTAACCGCAAGGGCGACAACGCTCCCATCGTTATCATGGAGCTCGTCACCGAGCCTTGCACGCCTAAGGCCAAGAAGGCTGCTCCGGCCCCCAAGAAGGCCGCTGCTCCCAAGAAGGTCGAGGCCGTCGAGGAGGCTCCTGCTGAGGAGACCGCTGAGTAGACAATCCGTCTGCATAGGCTATATTCGAGGGGTACGTTCGCGTACCCCTCTTTTTTTGTCGCAATACCGTTGATTGTTTGTTGGGAGCGTCCATGACCGCGCCGTCTGATTTCAATTCGAACCCAGAGCTCGATGCTACGCTCGTATTCCGTGTTGCCTATGACGGCTCATCGTATAGCGGATTTGCCGAGCAACCGGGCCAGACGACCGTTGCGGGCGAGTTGCGCCGCGCTATCGAGACGCTGCTGCGCCGCCCGATCGATCTGACGTGTGCGGGGCGTACCGATGCCGGCGTGCATGCGGTGGCTCAGTACATTAGCGTGCCCGTAACGGACGCTGAGCTTGCTCTGACGCGCCGTAGGTGGCTGAGGGCTATGGATGCCCTGTTGTCCAAAGATATCGCCATAAACGAGGTCTACAGGGCCCGTAAAGGCTTTTCTGCTCGCTTTGACGCGCGGTCCCGTACGTATACGTACCGTATTGCCGATCGCGATGCGCGCCCCGTGCTCTCGCGCGGCGCTGTGTGGTGGTATCGCTATCCCCTCGACGTCGATGCGATGGCGGCCGCCTGCCCTGCGCTTTTGGGCGAGCAGGACTTTAAGAGCTTTTGCAAGGTGGCATCTGCCGTGGGCAAGCCCACGCATCGCTGCGTGATGCGTGCCGAGTTTGGCCACGAGGTCGCTTTTGGCGAGGATATCCTGACCTTCACCATCGAGGGCAATGCGTTTTTGCACTCGATGGTGCGTACCATTGTAGGAACGCTCGTGGAGATTGGCATGCATCGTCGCGATCCCGAGTGGATGCGCGAGGTCATTGATGCCTGCGACCGTACCGCCGCGGGTCCCACGGCGCCTGCCTGCGGCCTTACGTTTATGGGTGTGGATTACGGCCCCGACGAGCTTGTCGTACTCGACTAGGGGAGTGCTCGGCGCGTCCGTACCTGACACATACTATGTGTGAGCTGCGCGTGTGCAACATCTGTTCTTGGCGTGCAACATGTTAGGCGGCTCGTTGCTTTTATAGCTCGGGTGTACCATGAACGACAGTTTGATTTGGCGCTATCGAGAGGATGGAAAACTTGGTTCGACGTGGTTCGCATCCGCGACTTTCGGTGATCCTTATTGTTGAGGGTTCGCCCAGCTATGCGATGCGTGCGCTCGAGAGCGTCCAGAACCAAGACCTCTATGATTTGCAGATTGTCATCGTATGCCGCGATGTTGCACCAGGTGTGCGCCATTCGCTCGAGGTTGCCGCCGGCAGAGATATTCACATCGATTTGATTGACGTCGAGGATTCGGCGCGCGGAGCATGTCTCAAGGCCGGTTTTGCCGCCTCGCGTGGATTGCAGATTGTTGCCATGAACGCCGACGAGTGGTTTGCCCCACAGTCCCTTTCCAAGATGGTCGACGTTGCGTGCGATGCTGCGGCAGACATGGTGATTCCCACGGCATCGCTCGACCGCTACGATGCTCATCGTGAGCGCCATTCGCGTGTACTGGATGCCACCTCTCTTGCGATCGATGACCGTGCTTCATTGGCGGCCGGTCTGTCTCAAATGATTTCCGGCGGCCTGATTGCCCAGACTCCCGGTGTGATGTACAGCCGCTCGCTGTTCGAGACGTGTTTGTCGCGCGACCGTGCGTTTCGCTCGATTGGGTTTATGACATGCGCTCTTTCGCAGGCGCAATGCATATCCGGGTGCGGTGATGCCTGTTTCCATGCGGTGGCGCCACGGCTTACAGATGCATTTGACCCCACATTGTTTGCCAAGCTTACCGATGACGCCCGGGCGCTCGACGAGCTTATTGATTCGCTGGCAGAGGCGAACGGTGACGCGCAGCTAAAGGTGGCGAGCCATATGTTTTACTTCGCCGGGCTGGTCGCCTGCATCGAAAATTTGTGCTTGAGCCCGCATGGGGTTTCTTCAATTGAGCGTTCCGCTCGTATGCGTGATATGCTCGAGGCATCTCGAACTCGTCAGATGGCTGCGGCACTCAAGGATAACCATCGTGGACTCGGCTTGTTGTTTGGACCGATTGCCAGTGCCAAACCTACGCGTTGCGTGATGTATACGCATCTGGCCGCTTTTTTTAACCGGACGGGCGTCAAAACTGCTTAAGACGGCTATTTTCGAAACAATCTTGCATGGAATTGTTTCGAAATGCGTTCTTATTCACAAATACCCTCAAATAGCGCTAAACTATTCAATTACTGATTGATTGTCTCCGCCATCTATGGAGTGAGGTTTAGTATGGCTAAAAAACGCAATGGGCGCCAGGATGCCATCAGAGATATCGTGCGCAACAAGGATGTTCGCACGCAGCGCGTGCTGGTGGACGAGCTTCGTGCCATGGGGTTTGATTGCACGCAGGCGACCGTTTCGCGCGACATTGCCGATATGGGGCTGCGCAAGCTCCCCGAGGGTATCTATGTCCTGGCCGAGGACTTGCATCTGCAGCGTATGGTTTCCGAACTGGTAACGGGCGTTCTGCGCACCGACAACTTGGTTATGATCAAGGCTCAGCCCGGTACCGCTTCGGGCATTGCCGCTGCGGTCGATGCCGCCGAGCTGCCCGACGTGCTCGGTTCGCTCGCCGGTAACGACACCATCTTGGTTATCGCCCAGACCGCCGAGGACGGCGAGCGCCTGGAGGCCCTCATCAACAAGCTGAGCAACTCTCGTAAGTAGACGAGGCGGCGCGTGAGGACAGCGCCGTACGAGCGCATATAGCGACTTTGATGGGGCGTCGACGATGGTCGGCGCCCTTCTTTATTGTCGCATCGTGTTGAGGCGCATGCGAGGTTTCTCGTGACAAAAAGGCGCCCGAGCAGCATTTGATCTGCTCGGGCGCCTTTGATTGGCTATGGCTGGGTGCCTACTGACCTGTAGAGGGATCGGGCGTGGGCGTAGGCGTTGGAGTGGGGGAACCGCCCTCGCCGCCGCCTTCGCCACCGCTACCGTCGCCGCCGGTCGAGCCGCCGGTCGAGCCGCCGGTCGAGCCGCCGGTCGAGCCGCCGGTCGAGCCGCCG
>CAUDCB010000143.1 GCA_958447915.1 uncultured Collinsella sp.
TCCAAGTACTCGGCAAACTTAGCCTCGTCGCCCTTGTTCTGGTACTGCAGAGCCAGCAGATACTCCAGGCGGCAGCGTTTGACCGGGTCGTCGCCGACATCCTCGAGCATGCGCTCCAGCTCGGGGATGTCGTTGTGGCGCTTGAGGATCATCGTGTCGTACATCAGCTGGCATTCGTGCGCGACTGCCTCGGCCTGACCGCCCTCAAAGCCCTTGATCTCGTGCAGTAACTCCTTGGACTTTTTGCGGTCCTCCTGGCCAACGTAGTAGTTAAAGGCCTTGATTACCAGGTCGACGCGCTGCATCTTGGGGAGGTTGAGTCCCAGCAGTAGGTCGAACATCTCGCTGGCGCGCTCGTGGTCCTCGCGCAGCAGATAGGAGTTCAGGCGCAGGTAGTCGCGGTTGTAGCGCGGGTACAGCATACTGGTGAGTTTGGCGTCGAGCAGGCGATCGAACTCGTCCCACCGCTTGGCAGCCATAAGCTGCTGCAGGCGCTTAAACGTGGTACGTTTTTTGACGCTAAAGAATACCGACACGGCGATGCAGATGATAACGACGGCGGTCCAGAGGGTGCGGGAATCGGGCATATTAGGGTCCTTAGTCGCTCGTAAAGCGAGCGGTATGGCAACACGTACTAGATGTATTATACGCAGCGCGCAAGCAAACTGGCATAAAAGCTCATCGAGGCCGAGCGCCATCGCTCGCTGCGGTACACTTACCTAAAGTAAACCATGAAGGGAGACATTACCTATGAAGAAGATCGTTTTGGCTTGCGGTGCTGGCGCTGCTACTTCCACGCTCGTTGCCCAGAAGGTCGCCACCATGCTCGACTCCAACGGTTACGCCGACAAGTACGAGATCGTGCAGTGCGCCATCTCCGAGGCCAAGGACGCTTGCGACGAGGGCGCCGACCTGCTGATCGCCACCACCGTTGCCCCCGAGGGCCTCACCTGCCCGTACGTGAGCGGCGTGCCCTTCATGACCGGCATGAACCGCGTCGCTGCCGAGAAGGCCGTTCTTGACGTCATGGCTCAGTAGGCGCTGCCTGCATGAGTGAGCAGAACGCCAATCCGGTCGAGCTCTTTGGCATGCGCGTTGCCCATGTGGGCATTAACGCTACCGACCCGGCAGACGCCCTGGAGATCGCGGAGCTGTTCTCGACGATGATGGGCCTGCCCGTCATCGAGACCCCGGTTTCGTACTTTAACGATTCGCTGGTCGAGATCATGAAGCAGAACGGTCGTGGCACCAAGGGCCACATCGGCTTTGCCGTCAACGACATCGATGCGGCCGAAAAGTGGTTTGCCGAGCGCGGGCTCGAGGTCGACGAGGAGTCGCGCGCGCTGCTGCCCGACGGTAGCACCAAGCTTGTGTACTTTAAGCGCGAGTTCGCCGGCTTCGCCGTGCATCTGTGCCGCGAGTAGCGTACAAGCTGCCATAGCTAGCAAAAAGGGATAGGGCCGCATGGCCTTATCCCTTTATTTATGCCGAGGGGCATCCCTACCGTGGCAGGCGAATCGTAAAGCGGCTTCCGACGCCCTCGACCGAGGTCACGCCGATGACGCCGCCGTGGCTGTCGACGATCCACTTGGCGATAGCGAGCCCCAGGCCCGAGCCCTGTGCGCCGGCATCGCGTGCGTTGTCGGCACGGTAGAACCGCTCGAACGCGTGAGCTGCGGATTCCTGGTTCATGCCGATGCCCTCGTCTTCAACGGCTATGTCGATCGTGCCCGCGCCCGCATCCGGCGCTACGCCAAACGAGATGGGCGTGCCCGCGTCCGAATACTTGGCGGCGTTTTGCACGATCACGCGCAGTGCCTGCTTCACGAGTGCCACGTCAACCGATGCGCTGCAGCGCGGGTCGCTGGTAAGTGCGGCATCGTACGCCAGCCGATATGTGTGCCCGGCATCGATCATCTGTGATTCTTCGCAAACCTCGCCGACCAGTGCAGCCAGGTTGGTATTCGCGCGCCGCAGCACGGTGCGACCGGCATCGCCGCGTGCCAAAAACAGCAGCTGCTCCACGAGCTCCTGCATATGCTCGCTTTCGGCTTTGAGCGAGGTGATGGATTCTGCCAGCACGTCCGGGTCGTCTTTGCCCCAGCGGTCGAGCATGTTCACGTAACCCTGAATCACCGCGATGGGCGTGCGCAGCTCGTGACTCGCATCGTTGACAAAGCGCATCTGCTGCAGCTTTGCCTCTTGCATCTGACGCAGCAGGCGGTTGAGCGCGACCTCGATACTCGCCAGATCGGCATCGCCGGTGGTGACGCTCGGCGAGTCGACGCTTGCGCGCTCGATGGCCTGCTCGAGCGTTTCCATCTTGCCGCCGGCGAGCTGCATGCGGCCGAGCTCGTCAACGCGCAGGGCCAGGTCGTTGAGCGGCGCCATAGTGCGGCGCACGCGGCGGGCGCCGCCGAGCATGTTGAGCACACTGATAACCTGCCAGCTCGCAACGACAAGGTAGAGAGGCCATAGCGTGACGAGGTCCTGTGCGAGGGGGAAGGTCTTGGTGTTACGCGCGAGCTCGACGGTATAGGTGAGCGTGGTCAGGTCCCAGCCGCGCGCAGGGGTGAGCGACATGCTGCGAACGGCGGCGCCGGGGATCCATCCCGCGGTAAACGCGCCATCGGGCAGCGTCTGGTTGTAGCCATAGACGAGGATCGCCGCCGCAACAAGCAGCAGTAACAGATCCAGCCAGACGTAGCTCACCAAGCGGCGCCACATATAGCTCCAGTTGATGGCGCGGGCGATGGAGGTGACGCGCTTAGCCTCGTCGTTACGCGCGGCAGACATAGCCCACCCCGCGCACGGTCTGGATGATGCGGGCACTGCCGGCGTCTTCGATCTTGGCGCGCAGGTGCGCGATGTGCACGTCGACGTTGTTAGTGTCGCCCACGTAGTCGTAGCCCAGCGCCTCGTGCGCGATGCGCTCGCGCGTGAGCACGGTGCCGGCGTGCGCCATAAGCAGGGCGAGGACGTCGAACTCGCGAGCCGTGAGCGCGATGGGCGAGCCGCCGACCGTGACTTCGCGGCGGTCGGGGTCGAGCGCAACCGAGCCCACGGTGAACACGGCGGGGGAGGGCACGGCAGAGGTCTTGGCCGAGTCGCTAGCCGGGGGTATCGCAACGGCGCACCCGCCCGCACCGCCCGCCCCAACGCCGCCAACGCCCGAAGCCGCCCGCACGGCTTCCGAGCGCTTCAGCGCCACACGGATCCGTGCGAACAGCTCCTCAATTGCAAACGGCTTGGTTAAGTAATCGTCGGCGCCGGCATCGAGCCCGGCCACCTTGTCCATCACGGCATCGCGCGCGGTGACCATAATCACCGGCACATCCTTGTGCTTGCGCACGCGCCGCAGCACCTCCATACCGTTGAGCTGCGGCAGCAGCACGTCGAGCAGAATCAGATCGTAGTCACGCTCCAGCGCCAGGTCAACGGCGGTGCGGCCGTCGGCGGCGTGCTCCACCTGGTAGCCCTCGTGCTCCAGCTCGAGCGTCACAAAGCGGGCGATTTTCTCCTCGTCCTCTACGATCAGGATCCGTGCCATGCGTGCTCCCGTCTGCGATTACTTGTCGTCGTTCAGATTTTGCTTGATGTCGTCCGCGGCATTGGCAGCGCTGTCCATCAGGTTGTTGATGCTGCCGGGCACGTCGCCGTCGCTATCGATGCGGTAGCGCATGCCAAAGAACAGGCCAAGCAGCATCAGCCATATCGTGGCGCCCCAGGCAAACAGGGCGACGATGGGAATCAGGATGGGGATGTTGAGGATGATCGCGTCGCGGCGCGTGGCGATAAACTTGGTGTCCAGGCTCAGACGGAAGAGCTTTTTGAGGTACTCCCACACGCTGTCCATCTTCTTGGAGAAGTCGGTCTTTTCGCTCGACTTTTCGTAGGCGACCTGCGCGGCGACCATCTCGGCCGAGGGCTCGTCGACTGGCGCGGCTTCGGTGGCGGCGTGCGCCGACGTGGTCTGGGTCTTGCCCTGCGACTCGAGCCAAATGATGGCGTCCAAAACGTTGCCGTCGGCGGCGTCGAGTGCGGCCTTGGCATCGGTGTAGCTCACGTTGCACTTGGTGCGGATAGTTTCAACTTTTTCGAGGTCGTCCATGACCTGTCCTTTCGTTCGATGGGCGCGACGCCGGGCGATCTGCCCGGGCGCGAGCGTTGCGTTCGGCGGTCTGCGTTGCGCGGCGCCGCCCGCCCTTGGTCGAACTCTATAGTGCAGGTTATAGATTAAGCGATTCTTGAGCCAAGATTAATGTTGGATGAGTTTTTGGGTGGCGGTGGGGAAGGAGAGGTGTCCTTCTGGGTAGCTAGCAGCGAGGTCTAATACTTTTCTGAGAAGTGAACGAGCTAAATCGGACCCCCGAAGCATCGACACTTTAAAGGTGCCGTTTCCTGCGGTTTCGATACTGGAATCCTGCGATTTTGTCGATGAAAACTGCGGATGCTTCAGGGATCCAAAAACAGACGTTCACTTCGCAGAAAAGTATTAGAGCTCGATAGCGGCTGATGTTGATCCGGTAACAAGCCGGCGGCAGGAGCTGGTCCTGTCGCCGGGCTGGGGTGTTGCTGCTGCCTATGTGCTACTCGCAGATTTGGTCGACCACCTCGGTGATGGTCTTTTTTGCGGCTGCGAGGTTGCGTTGGGCCTGGGCGACAGCGGCCTCGGCTTGTTTCTTTGCCTTTACGACCTCGGCAAAGCGATTGATGGATTCGCTGTACTCGCGCGTGCGCGGGTCGAGTGCCGGCGGGACTTCGATCTCGAACAGGTCGCTCGGGCGGATGGCGCGGATGTCGGCTGCTTCAGTTAATGCTTGAATCAGTTGTGCCCCATGGCCTTCGGTGAGGTATCCAACGATTATCTCCGAAAACACCACGCGTTCCTCTTCGGTCATTGTTTCGAATGACGGGCGAATGACGGTGGTGTTGTGCGAAGCAACCAGGTGCTGCTTTGCGTCGTCGGCGCTGACGACGAGCAGATTGGACGCGCCGTAACGACCCAGCATGCGTGGCATGACGATATCTCCAGCGCGGAGCTCATAGCGATCGAGAATGCTGGGGTCCACCTTTACGATTCTTGAATCCGAACCATTTGCGCTCTCTACAGCGTCTGCGGGCAGAAGGTTGCCGTCCTGAAAATCCTGAGATGAGATAC
>CAUDCB010000144.1 GCA_958447915.1 uncultured Collinsella sp.
ACCGCGGGGCATATAAGAACGTGCCTCTATGGGTCGCCGTGAACGACATGACCTTCGGACAGACTTCAAAAATGCTCACGGCGCTCAGGGACAGCGAGAAGGCCAAGATTGCTAAGAGGTTCGGGGTCGGAAACCCGAAAGAACTCTCGTCGTTTATCCGCGTACTCGCCCTCTACAGGAACGTCTGCGCGCATGGAGAGCGTCTCTTCTCCCACAGGTGTCACGTCGAGATTCCTGACACGGCCTTGCACGCCAAGCTCGGCATCGAAAAGATTGGGCCGGATTACGCTTGCGGCAAGGTAGACGTTTTCTCGGCAGTGATCACCCTTCGATACCTCCTTCGCGACGACGAGTTCAAGACATTCAAAGCCAAGCTCGTCAAGTGCGTTAACGGATATTTGTCATTGGATGAAAGTATCGGCGAGGAGCGCCTTCTTGAGGCCATGGGTTTCCCAGCCGAATGGAAGAAGATAACTAGGTATAAAATTTAAATTCGACCCGCCTAAAAGTAAATCACTTGTTTTAGGAAATTATTGACGACGGAATTGAGCGTCAATCCCTTGGTTCAGGCGCGTTGTGGTTATCGGTTGCCATAATGGATGCAAGGCGGGGGGTCGGCTGGCTCGGGCGCATTTTTCTTAACGCTCTTCTTACCTGGCATAGCACTCTTGGGCACCGCATATCGTTGCTGAATGGCCCGATTTTCGGAAGTGCGGGTAAAAATTTAAAACCGCCGAGCACAAACTGATTTTTAGCAACAAAACAGCAGATCGCGGAAGCTCGAAACTGGGGTCTGGGCGGCAGATCTCGGTTTCCCCGCACTTTCGGAGATGGCCTGTTGTCAGAGTTCGTGTCTTATAGGAATAATTCAATTCACGCCGCGTTACATCTAGTCTGCTCTTTATACTTGGATACCAACACTAAGGAGGCAGCCGTGCTTTGGAGCTATGTTCAGCTTGATGATGGCACCCAATTTGCCTAACCAGTGACAAGAGTAGACGGAACCGTTCGCGTGGCCGTCGAGCGCCCGGTTGACTTTGGCTTTGACCATGCGGAATGCTTCTTGCCTGCGGTCAAATGGTTCAACGTCGAAGGCTTTTCTGCTGATGACCTCAATTTCTTGACAGAATTTGTTAGATCAAACGCCCCACTTATCTTCGAACTCGCCGAACGCCAGAAAGCCGGAACGGCGGTTTCGGAACTGGCCCTCTGACGTTCTACTGTTGAACGGCAAATAACCCATGATCTCGCCTACCAACAGCTTGCCGCCTTGGGTTAACGAGCGCGATTGCGGGGCTTCTTGACTCGTCTTGCATCGTTTTCCATTTATTTATATGCTTGTCCCAGAATTTGGTCGTAAGGCGCGACCAGCGGAATCAAAAGAAAGCCTACCGAGAAGATCTTGGTCGCAGAGCACGACCAACGCAATCAAAACAATGCTCGCGGAGAAGGCGCCTTCAATCGTTCTGGTTGAAGGCGCGTCATGTATACGTGTTATCGCAAGTAAACGTCCTTCAGCACCTCAACGACCTGTTGCGCCCCAACACCCTTGATCCTGATTGTTTTGGGATCGACGGGGTCCGATTCGTAGACCTCCATGAAGTGCCTCATGTCAGCAAGAACACCCTCGCTCATGGCGGGACGCTCGTTGCCCGCGAGCAAGGTGGCGAGGCGGCAGACGTCGTTACGGTGCTTCTTTACGCTCCTCTCATCGACTGCCTTTCCATCTGCACGCTTGGCAGACAGGTCGAGCCACGCCTTTGCTTTGAAGGGGATTAGTCCCTCGACCGACAGGACAGCGACGCCGCCCGCCAATACTCTGTTCTCCACGAGCAATTTGTAGTACTCCTCGTCCAGCAGAATCGCAGAAAGACTAGAAACCTCCTCGCCGATGCGTATCGGCAAAAGGCCGGAATCCCCGTCGCGCAGGTTGATGTCGGTGCGTGCAAATAACTCCAGCATGGCGGGGAAGGCCGGGTCCTTCGGCTTAGAGAACCGGTAGAACTGCGGCTTCCCGCTACTCTTTTGTTTGTTCTCGTACCCGCCTTCCCGAACAAAGTCCCAGAATACGCGGCCGAACTCAGGCGTCAGCGCCTCCACCAGTAGGACTAGATCGAGATCTTTCGTTGCCCTGAAATCTTGCCCGACCTCGCCGAACAGCAGGTCGCAGGCTCCGCCACCGATTAGGACATATTCGCCCTCGCGGCCCGCGAAGCGTTCCCTGAATTTATCGATTCCCTTCATAATCAACCCCAAGCACTCGATTCAGGACGTACTCGATTTCGCCCGCGACGCGCGGGTCGTCCCTCACATCGTCGGGAAGGGATAGGATGGCGGAAAGCGGGTCGACAATACACCCGGGCGCTGGCTCGGGCTCGTAGCGCAGCACCTGCACTACGCACGCGGGCTCCTCTGGTTCGTCGAATCCAGCGTTACGTGCACCGGTCGCCAGCCCTAGGACGCGCTCTTGCGCTTTGGTCGCGGTGAAAGTCGGCCAGGGGTCGTCCTGCAGCATCGAGATCTCACTCAGCGCCGAAACTCCTCCTGGTGGAAGGCCCACATCGGGAACGCGGGTCAGGCGATGCTCCCTTGCGACCGGACTTGCCATGTATGGCTCAAGCCGCCGCCACAGCGCCATCTTATTCCGGTCAGGGCGTAGGACCCGTCGGCGCCCTTCGGACACGATGATCGAGGGGTCGACAGCAGCGAGTTCATCGAACGCGCGCGAGACGGTCATCTTTGCTACGGCGAGAACGTTCGCCGCCTGAGTTACGTTGGCTCCGTCGAGTTCACCGTAGAGCGCCATGATGGCGAGACGCTGCGCCTGGGGCGAGAGCGTCTCGACGCTCACCTGCTTACGGTCGCCCGCATGGCTTTTGCCGCCATTCAGAGCGACTCCCAGGAACGGTAGGTACACCTGCTTGTCTGTAGCTACAAAGGCGAGGCCGGCCTCAAGCATTCGCTCGACCCTATAGCCCGTGGCGCTCTCGAGAGCGAAAGCCACCGGAATCCCCAGAGCTGTCTCCAGCGTGTTGCGGTGTTTCGCCATGGTCTTCACCGTCGCGTTCTCGATGGGGAAAGCCATCACGAACGGCACGCCGAAGGCAGTCCACCGCTCAAGGGAGTACAACCCCCTCAGATACAGGGGAAGCCCCGAGACGTCAACGGGCTCACGCTCAACTTTCGAATGCAGCATCTTCTCAACTAATTCCCGCATGCCTCGCCTCCTTGTGTAACATGCTATTTTGGAATGTAACATTAATGATGTTACAAGGCAAACTATTAAGTTACATATAAAGACGCCCTGTGTATGCTACCGTTTCAAATCCGGCAAAACCCAAAGCGAGTGCAAGTGGCGTGTTCTCCACACTCGCCAAGATCGCCGACAGACACTGAATTGCCATGGCCTTGGTGCTGTTCACACTAGGAAAGCATTCATCGCAATCGCACGCCGTTGTTGTTGTGACTTATTTCCGGAAGTGTGTGTGGGGGGGGATCGGAACCCGCCGAGCGCAACCAAATTTTTACGTACAAAACCGCAGGTCGCGGAAGCATAAAACCAGGGTCTGGTCGACAGATCTCGGTTTTTCCCCGCATTTCCGAATTCTCAAAACGGAAGTATGCGGCAAATTCCGGAACCCCCGACCACACCGCCCTTTTGGCGCAAAGAAGCCGCAGGTAGAAGCGTTGATGTGCTCCAGCGTGGTCAACAAGTCTGAATTTTGCCGCATACTTCCGGACTCGAAGAGTCTTAGAAGCCGGTATTGAACTCAAACTCGGTTCCATACACCCTTTTGCTCTCTGAATACAGGTATCGCCCTAGCGATAGTTTGCTATACTATCGCTAGGGCGATACCTGTTAGGAGACTCGCGTGGAACTGTGGCATGGTTCTCAGAAGATCATTGAGACTCCCCAGATTGGCCTGGGGAAAGTCCATAACGACTATGGACAGGGATTCTATTGCACAGAGAGCCTCAACCTTGCAAGGGAATGGGCATGCTCTAGGGACGCAGACGGCTTTGTAAATCGATATGAACTCGACATGGCCGATCTCAAGGTACTCGACCTGCTATCGCCGCAATATTCAGTTCTGCATTGGATAGCGTTGCTTGTAGAGCATCGTTCTTTTCGCAAGGACACCGCTATCGCCGTGGGGGCATGCGAATACCTTCGCGATCATTTTTTGCCAGATGCTAACGCTTACGATGTGATTAGAGGATGGCGTGCGGATGACTCGTACTTCAGCTATGCCAGGGCGTTTGTAAACAATACGATCACCATTGACCAGCTCGGTCGAGCGATGAGGCTCGGCAACCTTGGAGAACAGATTGTGCTCAAAAGCGAGCGCGCGTTTAAGAGCATTCGTTTTGCTGGATTTGAACGTGCGCCACAAGCTCTATATGGCCCATTGGCCAAGGACCGAGATGAGTTGGCAAGGGCGCAGTATCGGGAATTGCTTACCGAAAACCCGTTTGAGGGAATTCGTATCGTCGATATCGTTCGAGAGGGGATGACAGAAAATGACCCACGCCTACAGTGAGATGTATCTCGAGGATGCCATGAGAACGCTGGGCGAGGCAGTCGATTTCGCCCTCTGCGACCAAGGGCTGAGTCCTGTCGAACTAACGACAATCCTATTGAATTCTCTCGAGATGAGGCAATTCGAGCGTGGTGTGGCGCGCGTTGTCTGCGGCATGTCGGGTGACGAACTTGCGCGTGAAATAATTGCCAGTGCAGGATTGAAACCCGCAGAATGTAGGGAGAGCTACCCGCTTGATCGTTCCTCGCAATACTGGGCGGGCTGGGTTTTGGCTTATTCGCAATGGGCGAGCAGCTTGAACTTTAACGAGCTCTTTGAAGTCGCCCCGCTTGATTGGATTATCGGTTCGTATTCCCCGCTTCACGAGGCGTCGGAAGATACATTCGCAGAGATTGTCATCGATAAATGGAACAAAGCCCAGGCAGACAAAAAGGGCCTCAAGGCGGCACGAAAGGCGGCCGGCCTAACGCAAAAACAGCTGGCCGCCCAATCGGGGGTTAAACTTCGCGCTATACAGCTCTACGAACAGAATCAGCTGGATTTACGCCGCGCCTCGGTCTCTTCGGCATTGGCGCTCGCAAACACCC
>CAUDCB010000145.1 GCA_958447915.1 uncultured Collinsella sp.
GAGCCAATGGCTCCTTATCCCGCCCGTAGATTTGTCTAGTTGGATATTATCGGCCCGACGCCACGCCCATACCGTAGCCGATAATGAGGCCGTGCATCTCGGCATAGTATGAATCTAGCCCGTTACAGGGCATGATAATCGTCTTGGAGCCGGGCCAATGCTCCACAATGCGGCTGGCAAGTGCCTGGGCGCCCGCCTCATTCTCAACATGGTCGATAACGACCTCACCGCCGGTAAAGCCTTCGGCCTCCATGGTATCGACAATCTTGCCAAGCATCTTCTTTTCGCCTCGGGTGTGACCAACGAGCTTAATCTCCCCCGCCTCGCTTGCTGTGCCTAAAACTCGAATGTTGAGTTTATTGGCGATGACTCCAGCCGCCTTGGGGATACGTCCGGCCTTGGAGAGATTTTCGTAATTGCACAGGCTAAAGAGGATCTTGCTGTTCTGTTCCAGCTCATCAAAATAGCCGCAGGCTTCTTCAAATGAAACGTCTGGATTGCTTGCGAGATAGCGGTCGAACAGCAGGAAGATCAGGTCCATTTTGCCGCCTGCTCCGCGTGAATTGACCAAATGAATCTGACGGTTGGGCTCTTCGGCAAGCACCATGTCACGCGCGGTGGCCGCGGCATTGTAGCTTCCCGAGACGCCCTCGGAGATGGGCATGCAAAACGTCTTGTCAGCGAGCTTAAAGAGCTCAGCCCACTCCCCTACGCTTGGGCAGGCGCTCGATGATGCGCCGGCTTCCGATTGAATGGCAACATTAAGCTCGTGAACATCGAGCGAGAGGTCGTCAACGAATTCACGCTCCCCCACTCGGATCTTAAGGGGTGCAAATGCAAAGGTGGTATGAGGTGCGGTTGGTTGCCAATCGCGAAGATTGCAGCTCGAATCGGAGATAAGTGCCCAGCTCATTGAGGGTCCTTTCTAATTGTTCCCCAACAATTATAGCCATCTTTTTGATTGATTGGATGGCTATCTAGTTTTGAATACTAGATAGCCATCCTGATTTTATGGCAAACGGTAAGGAAAAAAAAGAATGGGCCTCGTGACTCAAGATCGCGAGGCCCACGTTCGTTCGCTGCAGTAATAAATTAGTAGCGCACGAAAATGTAATTGTTGTTCATGCCAGCGGCGACGGAGCTGATGATGACGCCCGTTTTGTAGTCGGAAGCATGGATCATCTGACCATTACCGATATAGATGCCGGTATGGTAGGAGTTAACCACAACATCGCCGGGTTGCGGATCGGACACACGGGTCCAACCCATGAAGGTGCCGGTGTTGCCCAGGCGGCAGTAGCGGCCCGTGAGGCAATAGCTTACAAAACCGGAGCAGTCAAAGCTGTTCGGTCCAATGCCGCCCCAAGAATAAGCACAACCGAGCTTGCTGTAAGCGCGCGAAACAACGGAGCCGCCGTCAACGGACTGGCTCGGTGTGGAAGGCGTCGGAGCCGGAGGGGGCGTCGAGGGCTGCGGCGTGGGAGCAGGAGCGGGAGCGGGCGCAGGCGTGTTGCCGCCGCCGTTGTTGGTCGTACCGCCACCATTGTTGGTGTTCTCGGTCGTACCGGCGGTGTCGTTGCTCACCGTGGCCTTTTCGGCAGTGCTGGCGTTGATACCGGCCTGCAGCGCGGCGTTGGCCTCGGCCTCGGCAGCAAGCTCGGCCTGCAGCTGCGAATCCAGGGAGTTCACGACACTCTGAGCCTCAGCCTGCTGGGCATTAAGCTCGTCGACCTTCTTTTGCGTCGCAGCGACGTTCTTCTCCTGCTCGGCCTGCTTATCGGTGAGCTGCTGCTTAAGGTCCTTGACCTTCTGAATGGTCTGGGCCTGCTTGTCGGACACCTTGCCGTAGTAGAACAGACGGTTGAGCATGTCGCCCAGATCATCGACGCCCGTTAGAACCTGGAGGAGACTCAGGCCACCGGTCTTGTACTCACCGGCAACGTAGGTCGAAAGCTTTGCCTGACCCTCGGCGATCTCTTGCTGCTTTTGCGTGATCTCGCCTGCAGTCTGATCAAGCTCCTGCGTCTGTGCGGAGAGCTCTTCATGAATTTGCTGGGTTTGTGTGCCGATCTGCTCGAGCTTGGTACGAGCAGCGGCAAGGTCGGATGCGGTATCGGCGTAGGCCGGAGCCACGAGGCCCAGGCCCAAAACACAAGCGAGGGTTGCCGTAGCAGCGCAGCGTGCCATGTTTTTGTGCGTGTTTGCTGTGCGCATGGAGCTTCCTTTCCGGTATCTAAGGGTAGCGGCTAGTCCACCGTTACCAGGCTAAAGAGCTCAACGTCCTCGTTAGAAGGCGTGAGCTTCTTGCGCGGGTTGAGAAACGCAAGCTCAAGGATACAACCGTAACCCACGAGCTTTGCGCCCATATCTCGCACCAGTTTACCTGTTGCCTCGACGGTTCCGCCCGTCGCGACCAAGTCGTCCAGAATTAACACGGTATCTTTAGAGCTGATAGCATCGGCGTGAATCTCGATAGAATCCGTTCCATACTCGAGCTCGTAGCTCTCGCTGACCGTCTTGCGCGGCAGTTTACCCGGTTTACGTGCGGGAACAAAGCCGGCACCCAGGGCGACGGCCACGGGCACACCGACCATAAAGCCGCGGGCCTCGGGTCCTACGACCTTGGTAATGCCCATGTCGGCAAAATGCTCGGCTAGGGCATCCACCATGGCCTTCAGGGCCTCGGGATTGCCAAAGAGCGGTGTGATGTCCTTAAAGACGACTCCGGGCTCGGGATAGTCGGGGATATCGACGATATGAGATTCGAAGTCGTACATGGCGTGACCTTTCATGGATTGCCGGGTGGACGGCGATTATTTACCCGTGTTAGCAGACGGGTTATGCGAGGGGACGACGACCTTGGACGGTTGCACGAGCGACTCCTCGTGCGCGGCAACCGCGGGGACGCTTGCCCCATCGCTTTTAGCCTTGGTGGATTCGGAACGTGCGATCTCCTCATCGAGGGCATCGATATCGGCGTCCTCGACCACGGCGTTGAGCGACTCAAAGACACGGTTCTTAAGGAGCGCGGTATGCACACCCTCGGTGAGGTCGTGCAGCTTCTTAAAAGCGCGCTCGAGCTTGGCGTCGCGCTCATCATCGGAGGTATCCATGCCGAGCATACTCACGAGAACCTGCTCAAACATCGAAGACTCGCGGTTTGCCGACGATACGTACTGACGCAGGTTGCGCGGCTCAATGTGGAAGCGCGACAGCTCCGAGCAGTAACGGATAATCGGGAAATCTCTGCCATCGACGAGCTCTCGGTTCTGCGGGCTCTTGATGATGCGGATAAGATCGTTCTCGGCAAGGGAGCGGATAAACGAAATCTCAACACCGAGCATGTCGGGGATCGTCTCGATGGGGTGCAGCTTTTGCTTGGTCTCCTTGGGCTCCGTCTTAAGCGGAACATCGGACAGAAGACCCACCTCGTAAGCCAAAGTGGACAGGTCCGTTGCGTTTTCCAAGCGCTGCTTAATGACGTTGAGCGGCATGTAGCGGGTCTTCTGCAGGTGCAGGATGACCTCGAGACGGTCAACGTCTTCCTTGGAGTACTGGCGATACCCCTTAGGCGTACGATGAGGGGTGATGAGCCCCTCATCTTCTAGAAATCTAATTTTTGAGTTCGATAGATCGGGGTATGCGCCTCGAAGTAGGTTGACGACTTGGCCGATACTCAGATAGTTGCGTTCGGCCATTACCTACTCACCGGTTTCGATGCGCTCCGGCGTGCTCTCGTGGTAGATGAGCGTGAACGTACCGATCTGAACGGAAGAGCCGTCGTGCAGCGGAGCACCGTTGACGATGGCGCCGTCGACCCAGGTACCGTTGAGCGAGCCCAGATCCTCAATACGGGCGCCCAGGCCCTCACGAATAATGCGTGCGTGGCTGCGCGACACGGTCATGTCGTTGAGGAAGATACCGTTCGCGGGATCGCGGCCGATCGTGGTCACGTTGTCTTCGAGCTCAAAGGCAGCGCCAGTCTGCGGTCCCTTGACGATAGACAAGACGGGAGCAGTGATGTGCACGTTGGCCATGAGGTCGGGAACGGTGACATCGCTCGAAGGAACACGGAAAACGCAGGTAGCGTCCGCAGTCTTATCGTTCTGAGGCATATTGTTAACCTTGTTGTCCATGACAACCCCTATCTAACGCGGCCACGCCGCAATAAATGTACTGTACGTAATCATACCCCAACGACTTAGTCTTCGATTTCGGGGTTAAGAAAGTCGATGTCCTCGTCCTCGGGATGCGCGATGGCCTGTTTAATGGCCACCCCTCCCTTAATGGAATAGATGACAGCGGTGAGCATGGAGAAGATGACGCCGCCGTATACAAAGAAGATGCCGAGAGGCACCGAGCTGCCGTTGAGGCCCGGGAATGCTGTGAACGTGGCGGGCAGCAGATGCCAGCCGTCGATGACGGGGAACCCAAGCAGCATGAGCGAGAAGCCGGTCATAAGTAGCGCCGTGGCAATCTTGCCGGGAAAGACGACGTCGATGGGACGACGGTGATAATGGCGCACGATGAGCGTGCCGATGCCCAGGTAGATATCGCGGCCGATAATGAGCACGCAGACCCAGATGGGAAGCTCGCCGCGGACCACGAGACCCAGCACGCCGGTAAACAGCAGCGCACGGTCACAGATGGGATCCATAACCTTGCCGAGCCATGAGACTGTTTTGGTCATGCGGGCAATCTGACCGTCCATCCAATCGGTGGAGGCCGCGATGGCATAGATGACAATGGCGACGACACGGTTGTTGTCCGTCACAAACAGGTACAGGAAGACGAGCGTGAGGATCAGGCGCGTAAAGGTGATGAAATTGGAGATCGTAAAGATCTTATTCGACGGGTAATCGGAAGTGCCGATAAGCTCCTTTTTGATCTTCTTCTTGATGCCCACAGGACTCCCCCGCTGGTAAACGACAAAACTTTCGATACTATACCCGTTCTGGCGATGTCTATCCAGCGTAAGTATAGAGAGTCCAGACATATGGAGGATGCTACTGGGTTGTGCGGGATTCTGCATTTGTGTACATCAGCCTCCAAATATGACATTATTCGGCATCTTTGATGGCTGATGTACACGTTTTGATTCGGTGATTACACCGATCGGGA
>CAUDCB010000146.1 GCA_958447915.1 uncultured Collinsella sp.
TGGCGGTCTATCTATTGTTTTCGGTTGCTTGCTTCTTTACCGTACATGAGCATTTAAGCACGGGTGATATTGTGCTTGATTTTTTCTCAGGCTCAGCATCGACCGCCCATGCCATGTTCCTGCAGGAGCTCGGAAAAGATGATCGCTATCAGTTTATCCTTGTCCAGCTTCCAGAGCCTTGTGACCCGAAACGCGACGCCTACAAGGACGGGTATGAGACTCTCTGCGACATAGGCGAAGGACGCATTCGCCGCGCAGGCGACAAAATCAAAACCGAGCTCGAGGAATCCAACCGTCAACTCAAGCTTGGCGAGGGACCCAAGCAGCTTCCCGACATCGGCTTCCGTGTGTTCGAGCTCGATGAGTCCGGCATTGAGAAGCCCGAGCCCGGTCAGCTCCTCTTCGACGTGGTCAAGCCCGATCGCTCCGATATGGATATCGTCTTCGAGATGATGCTCAAATGGGGCCTCGAGCTCACGCTGCCCGTCGAGAAGTCTGAAGCCGCGGGCTATCCCATCTGGTCCGTCGCTTGCGACGAGCTCGTCTGCTGCATGTCCCGAGGCCTCACCATTGAGGCGCTCGAGGCCATCGCCGACATGGAGCCCAGGCGCGTTCTCATCCTCGATTCCGTCCTCGACGACACCCTCAAGCTCAACGCCGTGCAGATCTTCAAGCACGCCGGCGAGCGCATGGGCTGTGAGATCGAATTGAGGACGGTCTAGCATGGCGGCGCTCGAGTTCAAGTTCTCATCCGACCAGCAGCACCAGCTGGAGGCCATCGAAGCAACCTGCGACCTGTTCCGCGGACAACAATTTATTGGCAGCGTATTCTCCGCCGATTCCGGCCGCAAAGGCCAGACGGCAATCGGCGAGCTCATGGTCGGCCACGGCAACGAGCTTCGCGTGGCGCCGGGCCAGCTCCTCGACAACCTGCACGCCGTGCAGGAGGAGGGCTGCCTCCCGGCAACCGACGTCCTCACCGATGGGCGCCTGCGAGACTTCACCGTCGAGATGGAGACCGGCACCGGCAAGACCTACGTCTACATCCGCTCCATCTACGAGCTAAACCGCCGCTACGGCATCACCAAGTTCGTTATCGTCGTGCCGAGCGTGGCCATCCGCGAGGGCGTCCTCAAGAGCCTCCAGACCACCCGCAGGCACTTCGAGACGCTCTACGACCGCACGCCGCTCGACTACTTCGTGTACGACTCGAAGGACATGGGGCCGGTGGGTAACTTCGCCACGTCGAGCTCCATCCAGGTCATGGTCATCAACATCGACGCGTTCAACAAGGGCCTCGAGAAGGATGGCACCGCGAAGGAGGGCAACCTCTTCCACCGTCCCAGCGAGAAGCTCACCGGCGGCTTCAGCCCTCGCGAGCTCGTGAGCGCCTGCAAGCCCGTCGTCATCATCGACGAGCCCCAGAGCGTCGACAACACCAAGCAGGCCAAGGCCGCCATCAAGAGCCTGAACCCGCTGTTCGTGCTGCGCTACTCGGCCACGCACAAGCAGGCCTACAACATGATCTACCGCCTCACGCCGGTCGACGCCTTCGAGCGCCACCTGGTGAAGGGCATCTGCGTGGACTCGATCAAGGCCGAGGCGAACCTCAACGGCGCGTACGTGAGGCTCGAGTCCGTCAAGTCCGACCCGTTCTCCGCCAAGGTGTCCATCGACGTGCGCCAGGCCGACGGCACGCAGAAGCGCAAGGCCGTCACGGTGAAGACCGGCAACGACCTCTACCAGAAGAGCGGCGAGAACAGCGACTACGAGAGCGGCTGGGTGGTCAACAACATCGGCGCCGCAGTGGGCGACGAGTTCATAGAGTTCCAGAACGGCGAGGTGCTCGAGCTCGGCGAGGCGCTGGGCGACGTCAACGAGGAGGTCGTCAAGCGCGCGCAGATCCGCCGCACCATCGAGGACCACCTGGCCCGCCAGTTCGAGCTGTGGCCGCGCGGCGTGAAGGTGCTCTCGCTCTTCTTCATCGACCGCGTCGACCGATACCGCGTCTACGAGCCCGAAGTCCACGGCGGCCTGTACGCCCTGATGTTTGAGGAGGAGTACGCAGGTGCCCTGAACTCGAAGGCGCCTCGTCGCATCGCAAAGGCGGCGGGGATCGGCAAGGGCACGTGGCTCGAGTGCTACGAAGCCGTCGGCGCCCCGCTGGTGCGCGACCCCCACGCCGTGCACCAGGGATACTTCGCCAAGGACAAGAAGGGCAAGTTCAAGGACTCCAAGGGAGCCGCCGGCACCGCCGACGACGCCGGGGCCTTCGAGCTCATCATGCAGAAGAAGGAGACGCTCATCTCCTTCCCGGACGGCAAGGACGCGGACAAGGACGTCTCTTTCGTCTTCAGCCACTCCGCGCTCAAGGAGGGCTGGGACAACCCCAACGTGTTCCAGATCTGCACGCTCGTCGAGACAAAGGACAACCTGACCAAGCGCCAGAAGATCGGCCGCGGTCTGCGCCTGTGCGTGAACCAGGATGGCGAGCGCCTGTACGACCCAGAGGCGAACGTGCTCACCGTCATCGCGAACGAGAGCTACGACGACTTCGCCAACGGCCTGCAGAAGGAGCTTGAGGCTGAGGACTTCAAGTTCGGCGTCATCACTCCGGAGAGCTTCACGAAGGTCACGGTCAAGGGCGATGATGGCGTCGAGGAGCGCCTGGGCTACGAGAAGTCCAAGCAGGTCTACGACCACCTCGTCGCGACCGGCATGGTCGACGACAAGGGCGCGGTGACGCCCGAGCTGAAGGCGGCCGCCGAGGAGGGCAAGGTCGAGCTCCCCGCCGAGCTCGAGCCTGCCAAGGAGCAGGTCGAGGCGATCATCATCCACAAGTCCCAGAGGGTCCAGATCCGTGACAAGGCCAAGGAGGTCTCGGTCGAGCTGCAGAAGGACGTCACGCTCGACCCTGCGTTCCAGGCCCTGTGGGACCGCATCCGCCAGCGCACGCGCTTCCAGGTCGAGGTCGACTCCGGCAAGCTCATCGAACATGCCATCGAAGCTGTCGACGGCATGCTCGCCGTGCGCCCGCCCCAGGTGACGAGCGAGCGTGCCTCGCTGGGCATCGACGACGCGGGCGTGAGCGCCGAGGGCACGGGCACCTCCGTGGTGTCCGTTTCGGGAAAGGTGAAATACGACCTTCCCGACCCGATCGCAGAGCTGCAGGACGCCGTCGGGCTCACCCGCGGCACCATCAAGGCGATCCTCGAGGGCTGCAGCCGCCTCGACGAGTTCGAGATCGACCCCGCGACCTTCCTCGCGCAGGTCGGCGACAAGATCAACCGCGTGAAGAACGACCTCATCGCCCAGGGCATCAAGTACGTGCGCCTTCCCGAGGACGAGTGGTACACCATGCGCGACCTCGAGCTTGACGACTACACGGCCTACCTTGGGCAGAACGCGTGGAAGCCGGACATGACGAGCAAGAGCCTGTACAACTACGTGGTCTACGACTCGGCGGGGGTCGAGCGCTCCTTTGCCGAGGCTCTAGACAAGCAGGAGGAGGTTCTCGTGTTCGCGAAATTGCCCTCGGCGTTCAAGATCGACACGCCGCTCGGCAGTTACAACCCCGACTGGGCGTACGTCGAGGAGGCCGACGGCGAGCGCCGCGTGTACTTCGTGACCGAGACCAAGGGCGGCAAGAACGGCGAGCCCGCCCTGCGCGACGCGGAGAAGATCAAGATCGGCTGCGCCAAGAAGCACTTCGAGGCGCTGGACCTCGGAAACGACTTCCATTACAACGTGCGCACGACCTACCAATACGAGGCGGTGAAGGCTTAGGATGTCGAAGCTGCCCGGAAAGATGACGCGAAAGCAGCACTGGGTGCCGCGGTTCTACCTGCGCCATTTCGCGGATTCCTCCGGGCAGCTTCATGCCTACAGCAGACAGAAGGGCTCCTTCTTCCGCACGAATTGCGAGAACCTTTGCAGCATGCGCGATCTTTATGAGGTCGAGCATGCCGATGCGACAGGCGATGCGACAGACAGATTCTATGCGCAGAACCTCATCGAGGTTAAGCTATCTGAGCTCGAGAGCCGCATCGCGCCGCTTTACGATCGCTTTTTGGAACGCCAGAAAGAAGACCAGTGCGAAGACGAAGGGTATTCTGATGGGAAAGCCGCCGTTTGCGAGCTGGCAGCAAATATCATCGTCCGGCACCCTATCAGTATGCGCGTCGACAAGAAATGGTCACGCGAGACTGCCGAAGAGCTGCTCAGAAACGTTCATCTGACACCCTATGAGCTCGGCTTGCTCGATTGGTCGGATTGGCGCGGGGATTCCCAAGCGGTGGTCGAGCTTGCCGCCGCCGCAACCATGCTCTTCTCCAACGATGATATTGTGCCAGTTAACCGTATTCGAAAGGCTTTTTTTGAGAAGAGCTTCTCCATCCTTAGGGCACCCGTCGGCTCAGGGTTCGTTACGACGTCGATGCCTATGTTCATCATCGGGCCCGAGGACGACTCGTACGATTTTCATCTCGCGTATATGCCGTTGAGCAGTGAGTATGCTGCGGTCTTTTCAGATGACCCTCTATTTCCGCCGTTTGCGAGACTCGGTTTTTCGGGCGTCGAGTTCATGAACCGACTTCTTCTGCTTAACTGCGAGCATTGGGATGTCGCCATATCGAGGGGAAGCGGCCCGCTCGAGCACGCGGTACGCGATTGAAGTCAAGCGAACAGTGCCGAATTCATGCACGAGATGTTCACGCGCGACGGCAGGGAGCTATCCCTCGACACAGTGATCTACGACCGCTCGAAGAAGAAGGGGCAGACGATGATCGATACCATCGACCGTGGCTGCCTCGAGGGCGGCTGCCTTGATGACGAGGACCTGCGCATCATCTTCGAGCACCTTCTGGGGAGAAGACGGCAAGGACCGGGAACATTAAAGGGTCAAGCAGCGTATTGATAAAATTGACCCCGCCAGCAATAACCGCAAAGGATAGATAGGGCTTTAAGGATGGATGCAGGAAAAGCAACGATAAGCGGCGTGTTCAACGGATCGCGCCTGCTCGAAATACCTTTTTACCAAAGGGCGTACGTCTGGGGAGAAGAGCAATGGGAGCGTTTCCTCGGCGACATGGAGTTCGTCAC
>CAUDCB010000147.1 GCA_958447915.1 uncultured Collinsella sp.
GCCATGATGAGAACGAAGCCGACGTGCGCGATGACGAAGTAGAGCCAACCGCCCCTAATGGAGTTCTTGTTCTCCTCGATAACGACAAGGAAGTAGCTCGTAAGGGACATGAGCTCAAAGGCGACCAGGAACCAGAACACGTTGTCGGCGGTGATGACGAGCATCATCGAGGCGACGAAGGTGTTCATAAAGAAGCCGGCGCGCCCGACCTTGCCCGGGTACTCGTCGAAGTAGGACAGACCGTAGATGAAGCCCGCAAAGGCGAGAATCGAGATGAGGACCACGATCAGGCCCGCAAGGCCGTTGAGCAAGAGCTCGAGACGGGCGAACGGGAAAAAGAAGACCGTGTTGAGGGACGAAACGTCGCCAAGCACGGCCTCGAGGCCCGCGATGAACGACAGCACGGCCGCGACGGCGCCGATCAGGCAGCCGGCGGTCTTGGCGGCGTTGTCGGCCTTAATCAGCAGAACCGAGGCGAGCGCACCGATGCACGAGACGGCAAGCGATGCGATAAACAGCGTCATGCTATCCATTGTTTACGCTCCCTTCTGCTTTCTCGGACAGACCCTGGGCCACAGCGGTAACGTCGACAGCCGGACCGTTTTCGATCGAGCGCAGGCGCTTGGCCTCGTCGAGCTCGCGATCGGCCGCGCCGCCCATGACGGTCAGCGCCTTGGTGGGGCACGCCGCCACACAATGCGGGCCGTCCGGATCGAAGGCGCACAGGTCGCACTTGACAGCGCAGGTGTACTGGCCGGGAGCCCACGTAAGCAGGCTGCTCAGGGACTTAGGATACGAAGGCGTCGGGTCGCACATGCCTGCGACACCGGCGATAGACGTGCCATCGGGATGGATGGCTCCGAAGGGGCACGCGATGGCGCACAGCCTGCACCCGATGCACTCCTGCTCCTTGACGTGGATGCGATCGCCATCGTGCTCGATGGCATTCACCGGGCAGACCTCGGCGCAGGGGGCACCCTCGCAATGGTGGCAGGCAAGGGCGGCCGAAATACCGCCGGTCTTCACGAGCGCCAGGCGCGGCGTATCCTGAAGACCCTGCATCCGGTGGGCGTCGGCACAGGCGGACTGGCATGTTCCGCAACCGATGCACCTCTCCGGGTTGATGTCGATGAAGCGGTTCATCCCCACTTCCTTTCAAAATAACGGGCCGGGCTCCCGAACGTACGGGACGCCCGGCCCAAAAAGCCAACGAGAACGGGACTACACGATTTGGTTCACGTGCGTCTCGTCGTCGAACTTGGCGGCGCCAGGCTCAACGTCCTGGGGAGCGGCGGCGTCGACCAGAGCCTGCTTGAGCTCGGTGTACTGACGCTCGACCTCGCCCTCGGCCCAGACCTGGTCGGCAATGGCGTCGACCTGGCAGGCGGAGAACTTGTCCTCGGGCGTGTGCGAGACCGGGTCGACCTTGTGCATGGTCAGCTCGTTGCACTTGCCGATCCACCACTGGTAGGTCATATAGACCGTGCCCTTGTTGATACGGTCGCTCACGTCGGCGCGGCTGTATACCTGGCCGCGGCGGCTGTGAATCGAGACGATGTCGCCGTTCTTGATACCGCGCGCCTGGGCGTCCGCGGGATTCATGCGGACAAAGCCGGGCTCGTCGGCAAGCAGCGCCAGCGTCTTGCAGTTGCCGGTCATCGAGCGGCAGCTGTAGTGGCCGACCTCGCGGACGGTGCACAGGATGAGCGGGTACTCATCGTCGGGAAGCTCGGAGGGCGCCTCCCAGTCGTGCGCCATCAGGTTGGCGCGGCCGTCCTTGGTGGTGAACTTGCCACCAGCGAACATGTCGGGCGTACCGTGGTCGTTCACATCGGTGCTCTTGACGGGCCACTGGGCGTAGCCGCCCTCGGGAGCCATCTTCTCGTAGGTCGCGCCCACAAAGTTGGGGCACAGGCTAATGCACTCGTTCCAGATCTGCTCGGTGTTGTCGTAGTGCATGGGGTAGCCCATACGCGTGGACAGGTCCGCGAAGATCTCCCAGTCGTGACGGCACTCGCCCTTGGGCGGAACGGCCGCGTCAAAGTGCTGGAAGCTACGGTCGGATGCGGTAAAGACACCCTCGTGCTCGCCCCAAGAGGTAGCGGGCAGGATGACGTCGGCGAGCATGGTCGTCTGCGTCATAAAGATGTCCTGGCAAATGAACAGATCCAGCTCGGAGAGCGTCTTGCGCATACCGGCCGAATCGGGCTCGGTCTGCACCGGGTCCTCGCCGTAGTTGTAGAAGCAGTGCACCTTGCCCTCGTCGACCAGGTGGCCCAGGTCGGTGAGCTTGTAGCCCTCCTCGAGCGGGAGCTTTTCCTCGGGCACGCCCCAAGCCTTGGCAAACTTGGCACGCACTGCGGGGTCGGTGACTTTCTGGTAGCCAGGGTACAGGTTGGGCAGCATGCCCATATCGCAGGAGCCCTGAACGTTATTCTGACCGCGCACGGGCGCGAGGCCGGAATTGGGTTTGCCGATCTGGCCGGCAACGCAGGCGATGGAAGCGATGGTGTGCACCGTCTTCAGGTTCTGCTTCTGCTGGCATACGCCCATGCCCCAGCCAATGATGGCAGAGGGCTTCGCCGTGGCGTACATCTCGGCAGCTTGGTGGATCAACGCGGGCTCGACACCCGTGATGTCCTGTACGGATTCGGGAGTGTAGTTCTTGATGGTCTCCCACCACTCGTCAAAGCCGTTCGTGTGCTCGGCGACGAATTCCTTGTCGTAGAGGCCATCGTTGACCAGACAGTTGGCAAAGGCGTTGAGGAACGCGACGTTGCAACCGTTCTTGATCGGAAGGTAGATATCGGCGATACGCGCGGTTTCGATATGGCGCGGGTCGGCGACGATGATCTTGCAACCCTTTTCTTTGGCTCGCACGATACGCCTTGCGACGATGGGGTGCGAATCGGCAGGGTTATAGCCGAAGAGGAAAATGCAGCCCGCATCCTCCATACCGGGGATGGAGCATGACATGCAACCTGAACCAACCGTGTCCATCAGACCGAGGACAGTAGGGCCGTGTCAAGTACGGGCGCAGTTGTCCACGCTGTGGGTGCCGATGCACGCACGCGTAAACTTCTGCATGACGTAGTTCGCCTCATTGCCGCCGCCTCGCGAAGAGCCGGTGGTCATGACAGCGTTAGGACCATATTCGTCAATTATGGCCTGCATCTTAGATGCGGTGAAATCCAGTGCCTCGTCCCAGCTTACGCGCTCAAGATCCGCGCCCTTAGTGCGGCGGATCATCGGGTGCAGTACGCGAGGAGTCAAGATCTTGGTGTCGTTGATGAAGTCGTAGCCGCTCATACCCTTAAGGCACAGCTCGCCCTGATTGGTGATGCCGTTGAGCGGTTCGGTACCCACGACCTGGCCGTTTTGGACCAGGAGGTTAAACTGGCAACCGGCGCCGCAGTACGGACAGATCACTTTATGCTTCTCCATGACACCCTCCTTCCTTTCTCTGCTACCGATTAATCGGTACATGTTTGACAATCGTTGAGCCTGTATGGCCGCCCGCCTACGCCTCGTTTTCGATGGTGGCGCGGGCACGCTCGGCAGTCAGCTCCGCCAAGCGCTCCTCGTCTACCAGGGTGAGGCCCTTAGTCGGGCACGCTTCGGCACACGCCGGACCGCCGGGACGGTCCACGCACAGGTCGCACTTGAGCACGAAGCTCTTGGTCTGCGAACCCACGCGCACGTCGCCCATCAAGACGGGGACCTGCGTGGTCGCCACGCTCACGGCGCCAAAGGGGCAGGCCATGACGCAGCTCTTGCAGCCGATGCAGTTGTCCTCGTTGACGCCGATGCGATGGTTCTTTGGATCAAAGAACAAGGCGCCCGTGGGGCAGGCCTTAGCGCACGGGGCATCCTCGCAGTGATGGCAAGCCACCGGTGCGGAGATCTCGTACGTACGCGTCACGCGCAGACGCGGCGCGGCAATGTTGCCGGGGATGTCGTGTGCCTCGATACACGCTGCCATGCAGGTTTGGCACCCAATGCAGCGCGATGAATCGGCTACGACTCGTTTATTGCCCATGTTGTTCACTCCCTCCTGAATCCCATGCCGGAGAGACCCTGTCGACGTTGCCCAGGACCGCCCGTGATCCGGCATCGGCGTATCGAGAGCATGCGGCGAAACAGGCACTCGGTAGAATATCTCCAACGGTATACAGGTTAAATATACGCAGTTGCAGGGGGTAAACTTGAGCATAGGCCCTGCATTACGAGTGTATTGCAGGGGTTTGGGCTGGTTAGGATTATTCTTGAGTAGCTATAAAGGTGAGTGTATTACATGCGTACGCCCAAGAAAGATTTCCCGCTCGTTTCTGGTGAATGTAGTACGTTTGTAATATCGTTTACACTCAATTACTCGAGTGCAATAAGGTCGTGGGTAAAAGATTGGCTATTGTCAGCACATATCGTATTGACCATTCTTATTGCACGCTCATTAAGGGAGGCCAGTGATGTCATCGACTCAAAAAAGAGCCATCCTGCAGGTGCGCATTCACGAGGAAGACAAGCAGCATGCCGAGCGTCTCTACGACGCCATGGGCACATCGCTCGCCGAGGCCGTACGTCTATTTGTCGCGCAGAGCATTTTGATGCGCAAGCTCCCCTTTCAGCCGGTCGCCGTACGCTCAAAGGACGGCACCGCCGCCTATGGATCGCTTAAAGCATATGGGGACCCCAATCGTCGCTCCGAGGAGCGCAATGCCTGGATTGAGTACCTTGCTACAGAAAGCGACGATTCGATTTTGGGTCCCGAGGAAGTAGATATCCATGAGTAGCACCATCATCGACGAGACCGTCATCCTGCGCTATCTGCTCGACGACGACGAAGTCCTGTCACCGCGCGCCGCCAAGGTCATCGCCACCCGCACCGCTCGTGTCTACCCCGAAATCATCACGCGCGTCGTAGTCACGCTGCGCGACGTCTATAAGGTTCCCCGCGTTGAGATTGCTGCGGCCATGAAAAGGCTGCTCGATGACGTCATGGTCGACGAGCCCACCGTTGTCGCCCTTGCCGTCAAACTCTTTGGCAAGACTCATATGGACTGTACCGACTGCCTCCTGGCAGCCCGAACCGCCA
>CAUDCB010000148.1 GCA_958447915.1 uncultured Collinsella sp.
GTGCTTTCCGTCTTGCGCAGGACTGCCCGAGCAGCGAACTAAACAGACAGGCACGCCAGGAGGACTCACATGATCAAAATCACCGTCCCAGCAACGAGCGCCAACCTAGGCATCGGCTACGACACCCTCGGCATGGCCGTCAGCCTCTACTCGCACTTCACCTTCGAGCGCGCCGACAAGCTCACCATCACGGGCTGCCCCGAAGAGTTCCAAAACGAGAACAACCTGGTTTACGTCAGCTTTGTCGATGCGCTGGCCGCATGGGGCGAGCCGGCTTTTCCCGTTGCCATCGACATTCAAACCGATGTGCCCGTCGCACGCGGCCTGGGCTCCAGCTCCACCTGCGTCGTCGCCGGCATTATGGCGGCCGCCGCGCTGACGGGCCATACCGTCGACCGCGCTGAGCTCGTCCGCATTGCCACCGAGGTCGAGGGCCATCCCGATAACGTCGCCCCCGCCATCTTGGGCGGTGCCGTCTGCTCCTTTACGCCGACTGATTCGCTCCCCCAGTGCCTGCGCTACGAGGTGAGCGATCGCTTGCGTTTTATCACCGTGATTCCGCCCTACGAGGTACATACGAGCGAGGCGCGCAAGGTCGTGCCGCAGGAGATTCCGCTCTCCACCGCCGTATGGCAAATGGGCCGCATCGCCGGCATGACGCGCGGCCTGGAGACCGGCGACCTTGACCTGATTGCCGCCGCCAATGACGACCGCATCCAAGAACCCTATCGTCGCCGTCTCATCCCCGACTACAACGCCGTGCGCGACACCTGCCTTAACGGCGGCGCCAAGACCATCTGGATCAGTGGTTCGGGCTCGACCCTCATGGCCGTAACCGACGACACCATCGTGGCAAAGTTCCTGCAGGTCAAGCTGCGCGAGCAGTTCCCCAAATGCGACACGCACATTCTGACGTGCGACACCGAGGGCGCTCAAATCGAGTACCTGTAGACATCCTCCTCATATACCCGTCCGGGACGGTCGGGATGTTCCCTCAAAATCGTCCTCGCGCATGAAGGCCCCTTGTCCTGCTCCTGCGGAGCGACGGACAAGGGGCCTTCGCGCTGCGGAATGATTTTGAGGGAACATCCCGACCGTCCTTGCGCCTACCTTACTGAGGATGTCTACAGGGACCCACGCTTTGAAAGGGCGCCGGGCTGATAATTTGGCTTTTTATTGATAGGGGCACTTGCTAGAGGCAGGCCTCGGCGATGCGCTTTTTTAGTTCGTCGATGCCGGTGCCGGTTTGGGAGCTTGTGATGATCACGTTCTCGGCCGGGACGTTGAGCTGCTTCTTGATGGCCGCTGCCTGACGGGCCTGCTGGGTGCGGCTGAGCTTGTCGGCCTTGGTGAGGCAGACGATAAAGTTGAACTCGTTGCCATGTAGGTAGTCGATCATGTCGTGGTCGAGCTTGCTGGGGTCGTGACGAATGTCCACCAGCGAGACGACCAAGTTAAAGCTGCGCTCGGAGTCGAAAAAGTCGCCGATAAGCTCGGCCCAGCGGTCGCGCTCGGCCTTGGAGCGACGGGCGAAACCGTAACCCGGCAGGTCCACGAAATGCACGTCGTCGGCCTCAAAGAAGTTGATGTTGCTCGTCTTGCCCGGCGTGCTGGAAACCTTGACCAGGTTCTTGCGGCCAAAGAGCTTGTTCATAATCGACGACTTGCCCACGTTGGAGCGGCCGACAAAGCTCACCTCGGGGCAGGTGGACTCGGGAATCTGCGAAACCTTGCCGTAGCTGGCGACGAACTTGGCAAGCTGGTAGTTAATGGAATCGGCCATGGACACTCCTTGGTCGTAGGTTCTTACAAATAGACGCGCTATTGCGCAGCGGCAATGCGGCGGACGATATCGAGCGTGATGTCACTTGCGACACGCGCGTACTCGAACAGATCGAACTCGCGCTCGCAAATTGCATCGTACGCCTCGTCACAATTATCGCTGATAGCGCGCAACACCAGGCAATCGACACCATTTTTGGTTGCGACATGGGCAATTGCCGCGCCCTCCATGCCGACACAATCGGCATGCGTCGCCTCGATAGCGTCGTTGCGCATGGCGGCGCCCGTCACAAAGCGGTTACCCGTGGCAATCGTGCCGACCAGGAACTGCTTGGTGCCCTCGTTCGAAGCGACTGCATTTGTCGAAGCGTCAACAAACCCACGCTCAGCAAGCACATCGGCGGCAATATCGACCAGCGCAGGCGTCGAGCCAAACTCCTCGAGCCCCGGTGCGGACTCGGCGATAAGCGCGGTATCGGTATCCAAATAGCGCAGGCGTTTACCAATGACCACGTCGTCGATATGGAGCTTGGGGTTCAAACCGCCCGCAATGCCCGAAAACACAACAGCCTGCGGAGCATACTTGCTAATGAGGTGCTGTGTCGCAGCGGCGGCGTTCACCGTGCCCATGCCCGCCGTTGTGGCGACAACTGTCAGGCCGTCGAGCTCACCGCTCACAACGGTCAAGCCTGCCTCCCGCGCCTCGCAAACGTCGCTCAGCTCTTCCTTAATCTGCATGATCTCTTTTTCGAGCGCACCGATAATCGCGATGGTAGCCATACCATTCCCCAAACCTATACGAAATTCTCAACCACGGTATGGTACCAGCATTTTGTTTGACCTCGCCAAACGAACACGCTAAGCCAGTGCAGCTCGCATATCAAACAGAGCCTTTGCAATCACGGCCGTAACCTCGCTCGAGCGGTCGCCCCACGGCATCGATGTCATGACGCTCACGACATAGGTACGACCATCGATGCCGATAAGGCCCGCATCGCATGTCGAATAGTAACCATCCTCGCTAATCCAGCCTGCCTTGTTGCGCACCAAAACCTGCTCGTCAGCAATGCCATCGCGCACTCATTTAAGTCTGTCCCCAATGAGTGCCCTTGGGGGCGAAAATGGATTGCTAGCCGATGGCGTTTTTGAGTTCGGCGCGGCGCTTTTTCATGCCCGTCATGACGGCGTTGCGCAGCTCGGGCATGCGCGCGGTATCCATCTGGGGCACGCCCTCGAGCTTATAGGGAATGCCCAGTTGCTCGTACTTGACGACACCCATCGTGTGATACGGCAGCATTTCCAGGCCCACCACGTTGTGCCATGGAGCGATCAGACGACCGAGCGCCTCGCACTCCTCCACCGTGTCGGTAATGCCTGGCACCACCACGTGGCGGATAACGACCTTGATCTTGCGACGTGCAAGCTCATCGCCAAACGCCAGGATGCGTGCAGGATCGCAGCCGGTCAGCTTTTTATGCTCAACCGGATCGGCATGCTTGATGTCGAGCAGCACCATATCGGTCTCGTTGAGAACGGCATCGAACTTCTCGGGATGCTGAGGGTCGAAGGCGTAGCCACAGCTATCCAGGCAGGTATGTACACGACCATCGGGGTTGTTGTGCATTGCACGGAACAGGTCGGCCAAAAACTCGGGCTGCAGAAGTGGCTCGCCGCCCGAAACCGTAATTCCGCCGCTGCGGTAGAACTCATGGTTGCTCTGGAACTCGTCCATAAGGTGCTCGACGGTCACCATCGTGCCGCCGTTAACCGACCAGGTATCGGGATTGTGGCAATACGCACAGCGCATGGGACAGCCTTGGACAAACACTACGAAGCGGATGCCGGGTCCGTCGACCGTACCCATCGTTTCAATCGAATGTACGCGGCCCAGGGCAAACGCGGAGTCCTCGGGACGAGCGTCCACACCCTCGAGCGTCATCTCAGCCATTCCCGCTACCTTGCCTCTCATTGGTTTTAGTTACATAAATGCCAGAGCCATTCTAGCCCATACGCATGATGGTGAAACGGTTTAGTGGTCAATTGGGTTGTTCTATTTGGCCCCACACAAAAGCGGCGGGAAGGTTGTCACAACCCACCCGCCGCCGAGGCAATAGATATCGATAGACACCAGGCCTTACGCCTTGAGCGTGAGCACCGCGCCGAAGGCGGTCGGGCCGCAATGGCTCGAGATGACGCCGCCGACCTGAGTCCAGGTAATGTCCTTAAAGCCCAGGTCGTGCGCATAGACTTCCATGTCGTCGCGCAGCTCCTCGGAAAGACCTACCGAATACGCCAGGCCAATGTGCGAGTAATCAATATCGCCCTTCGCAACCATGTGGTCAATAAAGGCACGGGCACATTTGAGCATAGAGCCGCGGAGCTTCTTGGTCGCCACGAATTTGCCACCCGTTACCTCAATGCAGGGCTTAATCTTGAGCAGATGGGCGCCAAGAAACGCGACGTTAGACAAGCGACCACCTGCCTTAAGGAAGGCAAGGTCCGTAGGAACAAAGCCCAGCAGCACGCGGTCCATCACCGAATTGGTAAAGGCGAAAATTTCGTCGACGGTGGCATTGGGATGAGCCTCAATATACTTGGCGGTCTCGACGACAACGAGCGACTGGCCCACCGAGACAAAACGCGTATCCATGGAGAACACGTAGTCGCGCCCCTGGGCCGCAATCTTAGAGGACTGATGCGAACAGGTCGTGGCCTCGGAATATGCAAGATGCAAAATAGTCGCGTCGGGTTGCTCGGCATGGATGCGGTCGTACACATGCGCAAAATCCGCTGGCGAACAGCCACTGGTCTTGGGCATCACACCAAACTCGTTGCAGCGCGAATAAATCTCGAGCGGATCGATCGAGCCGTCCTCGACGGTCTCGTCACCAATCGTGACATGCATGGGCACGCGCACGATGCCGTAGCGCTCGCAGAGCTCCGGCGTCACATCCGAACCAGACTCAACCACGATTACGTACTTGCCCATTATCATCACAACCCATCTCGACGTTGGCTTTTGAATATGTGACGCACGTCCGCCGTCCTGCTGCAGAACGGCCTCCAAGCGCCAAAGAGACGCCGCCCCTTGCACACAACAAAGGACAGCGTCTCCCTGGAAAACTCCGTGCTTATCTGAGATTCTACACGGTTTATTAAGGAGTGTTACTTATTCCGCAAACGGTAGCTATACGCGATAAACGGTAGCAAGCAAGAATCCAGAACGCTCAACCCATTAGGAGAGTTCCGCCTAAAGGGTGACTACACAGGACCCCGCCGGGGCTGTTTGGGTTACTTTCCAGA
>CAUDCB010000149.1 GCA_958447915.1 uncultured Collinsella sp.
CCGTACAGGCTCTTGACGGTTCGAACCGACCAGGCAAAGAGAAGTGCGGTGAGACCGAAGGTAATGGCGCTGATAACAACGATGACGATCGTCCGTGGTGTCATGTCGGGGACGTTGGCGATGACATTCGCCTCGTACTCGGTTCCCAAGGCAAGCGATGTGAAGTAGCCGGTAAACGAGGCGACCAGGCAGTAGATGCCTGCGGTGTAGTCGATCTTGCCGATAAAGCACATCTCCATGCCAAAGAAAGCTCCGGCAAGGGGCGAGCCGAACACGGCGCCAAAGGCCGACGAGATGCCGGCGAGCATGAGGTCGTGGTGGTCATGCTTTTTGAGGTGGGCAAGGCTCGAGATGTTGCTGGCGATGGTGCCGCCAATCTGCACCGCGGCTCCCTCGCGACCGGCCGATCCGCCCGTTAGGTGCGTGAGCGTTGAGCAGATGAAGGTGAGGACGGCCATGCGCATATGGATGAGGCGTGTGCCCAGGGCGGAGTCAATGACCAGGTTGTTACCACGCTTGGCGGCGAGACCGTGGTTCTTGTAGACCCATGCGGTGGCAACGCCCACAGCGGGAAGCAGCGCGTACACCCACGCATGTTGCTCGCGATAATCGGTCGCGATATTCAGCGAGGCCAAAAACGCCCAAGCGGCAACGCCCATGGCGAGCGAGACGATGACGACGAGTACGAGCAGCTTGGCACTCGCGAGTAGGTTGCGGACGTTGCGGCGCGTGTCGGCAGCCAAGAGATGCTCGGAGCGGGTGAGCTGTTGCCTGCCTGCCATGATGACGTCGTTAAGGGAGAAAAAGCCGCCGTCGTCGAGCGGCTGAGAATGATCCTGCGCTTCGTTTGCGCTTTCGGGTTTGTCGTTATGAGCCATACGTTCCTCTTCTAGGTTGCAACGCAAGCATTATAGAACGCGGCAAACGCGACGAGCCGGTGGGTTGGTTTCCATTCTGTTTCGCTGCTTGCGGCCGACAGGTGTATTTGCGGGTACAGGCAAAGTCGCGGTCGCGCGTCGAGGGATTATACTGAGACAAGCATAAAGAATCGGCGCCCCTGTTGTGCGCCGTGGCATTAAGAGGTGCATATGGCTGAGAAACTCATTCCGTTGGAGGACGCACAGGCAATCGTCTTGTCGCACGTGAATCGCACCGAAGTTGTCGAGATTCCCGTGTGGCAGGCCGCCGGTCTTCCCTTGGCAGAGGACGCGGTGGCCGATATCGACATTTCGCCGTTTGCCAACAGCGCTATGGACGGATATGCCGTGCGCTCGGCGGACTTGGCGCAGGCATCTGGCGAGGCGCCGGTGACGCTCGACGTTGTCGGACACGAGGCCGCGGGCCATGTGTTTGAGGGCGCAATTGGCGCGGGCGAGACCGTCCGCATCATGACGGGCGCGCCGGTACCCGAAGGTGCCGATGCCGTGGTGAAATACGAGATCGTCGAGGTGCTTGACGGCGACGGCAACGAGGGCTCGCACGTGAGCTTCTCGGCGCCTGCCAGGGTAGGGGAGAACGTTCGCTCTGCCGCCGAGGAGGCCCATGTCGGCGATGTTGTGATGCACGCCGGCGAGGTTGTGGCCCCGGCCGGCGCTGGCCTGCTGGCGAGCGCCGGGTATGCGAGCGTGAAGGTGCATGCCGCGCCGCGTGTGGGCATTATCTCGCTGGGCACGGAGCTGGTCGCGCCGGGTGAGCTGCCGGCGCGCGGGCAGATTCGCGACTCCAACTCGTCGGCGTTGATGGCCGAGGCACTCGATGCCGGCGCCGAGCCGGTGTTCTTTGGCATTGCGCCCGATGATGAGCAGGCGATTGCCGAGCTGGTGCATCGCGCCGTGCTGGAGTGCGATTTTGTCATTACGAGCGGCGGTGCCTCGGCGGGCGATTACGACTATGTGACGGCGCTCGTCCGGCGCGAGGGCGAGGTACTCTTCGACCGCATCTCGATGCGTCCCGGCAAGGCCATCACGTTTGGCTTGCTCGGAGGTAAGCCCTACCTGGGACTTTCAGGTAATCCGGCCGCGGCGTATGTGGGCTTTGAGATGCTCGCCCGCCCCGCGATCCGCAAGATGCGCGGCTTTGCCGAGGGGGCGCGTCCCGTGCAGCAGGCGACGCTCACGCACGGTGTGAAAAAGCGCCAGGACCGACGCTTCTTCGATCGCGCCACGGTTTTGCGCGACCCCGAGACCGGTGAGCTGTTGGTGACCGAGGCCAAGACGCAGAATTCGGCGCTGCTCGGCACGATGCAGCGGGCCAACTGTCTACTGCGTATTGACGAAGGACCGTGCGAGCTCAAGGCGGGAGATGTCGTGGACGTTGTTCGCGTCGACCTGCCCGAGGGCGCCGTGTTGTAGGAGGAATGCTATGGAGTTGAAGATTTCGATTGTGACGTGCTCGGATACGCGCGTTCTTGCCCAGGACGAGGCCGGAGCCGCACTCGAGGAACTTATCGAGGCACAGGGCTGGACGGTCGCCTCACATGTGGTCGTGCGCGATGACGTCAGCGAGATTGGTGATGCCATTGTGGAAGCCGCCGATGAGTGCCACGCCCATGTCGTGCTCACCTGCGGCGGCACGGGGCTTTCGATGCGCGATGTGACGCCCGAGGCGACGCGTGCCGTCTGCGACCGCGATGTGCCGGGTATTGCAGAGGCGATTCGCGCGTACTCGATGACCAAGACGCGCCGCGCCATGCTCTCGCGCGCTATTTGCATGCAACGAAGTCATACACTTGTCGTAAACTTTCCCGGTTCTACAAAGGCCGCCCGCGAAAGCTGGGAGGCCATAGCGGACCAGCTGGAGCATGCGGCTCAGATGACAGCGGGCGGCGGACATACCAACTAAGCGGTTTACCTGCTGCGGGGCGACCTGAACGGCTGCTCCGCTTTTGTTTTCCACCGAAGCGACGCCGAGGTGCACGCTAACTCGAAACTATATTCTCTGACGAGAATAATTTCTCACTATCATTATTCGCGTGAAAGTATAATCTGATTGCAGATTATAGCTCGCGGTGGGGTACCCGGGCACAAGGTCCGAAAGGGTTGAATATGTTCGATATGGTTTCTCGCCGCGGATTCGTCTCGCTCTCTGCTGTCGCCGCTGCCGGCCTTGGCCTTGCCGGCTGCTCCGGCAACAAGGAGCCTGAGTCGACCGGTTCCGATGCCGGCTCCGCCAGGATTTCGTCCAAGAAAGCTGTCGAGCTGCAGGTCTTTGCCGCCAACTCGCTCGAGAAGGCCCTGCCCGAGGTCCAGGAGCTCTACACCGATCAGACCGGCACCACCTTTGCCGACACGCAGTTTAAGGCCTCCGGCGACCTCGTCGAGCAGATGCGTGTCGGCGCCACGGCCGATGTGCTCATCACCGCTTCCAAGGGCACCATGGACGACGCCGAAGCCGCCGAGCTCGTCGACGCCGACACCCGTGAGGATATGTTCGTCAACGACCTCGTGATCATTCGCGCCGAGGGCTCCGATACCAAGGTCGAGGCCATCGCCGGCGTCGCGAATCTGGACGGCAAGATCGCCATTGGCGACGCCAAGACCGTTCCCGCCGGCAAGTACGCCAACCAGGCCCTGGCATCCGTGGGCCTCTATACCGGCGCCGAGGGCGAAGACGGCGAGTACGCTCCCGAGATCGCCGACAAGGTCGCACTGGCAGACAAAGTTGGTACCGCCGCCGCCTATGTGTCCACAGGCGACTGCGTGGCCGGTTTTGTCTACAGCTCTGACATCTTCCGCTACGACGGCATCGAGGAGGCCTTCGTGTGCCCCGAGGATTCGCACAAGCCCATCGTGTACCCGGGTGCCGTTGCCGAGAGCTCCGAGCACGCCGACGAGGCCAAGGCGTTCATCGACTTCTGTCTGACCAACAAGAAGGCTCAGAAGATTTGGGCTAAGTACGGCTTTGAGCTTTCCGAGTAGTGCGGCTTGGCGCGATAATTCCATCGTTTTGTGTTTCACTCCGTCCTTGTATTCGCTTGGAGCTTTTCGTGCTTAATAGATTCCGCATGCTTGTCGCCTGTGCTTTGACCTTCGCGCTTTGCTGGGTGCCGGGATTTGCGTTTGCTGGGGTCGCTGAGGACGGGGCCCAGGTTGCTGCGACCGCTCATGGGCTTTCCTATGGGATCGAGGGTTTTGAGCGGTTGGCCAAGGGGACCGCTCGTGCCATGGAGGGCCAGCCTGAGGACTACCGGTTTCCCGTTGACGAGGACGTGGACCTTGTAGTGGCGCCTGCTGCCGATCGCGTTGTGGTGTGGATATCGCCCAAGGCGGCCGAGAAGTATGGATTGGATCCGCAGGACAACGAGTGTGTATCGGGTCTCAAGGCCCTCGTCTGTGAGCTCGACAGCGCAAACTCCATGGGAGGTGCGCAGCTAGGGGACGTTGATCTTCCTTGGTATGTTACGGCGGAAACAACGTTTGATGCCGGCGGGTATACCTATGGCTTTGACGAGCACGGTGCGGATGGGGACCGCTATGTGGTGATTGCATCGGCCTCGGGTGATGCCAAGGGCGGCGCGCGCTGGCTTGATAGCGCTCAAATGGTAGAAGCATCGTCTGTCGTGTTGCGGGATGAGCAGGGTCCCTTGACCTCTCTGGCCTCCTTTTTGGGCGACATCGACTATCGCCCGCTTTGGGTGTCCATAAAAACGAGCGGCCTTGCCCTGCTGATTTCCTTTGCGCTGGGCCTGTTCGCCGCGTGGAAGACTATGGGTACCTCGAGTCGCATCAAGGGCCTGCTCGACTCGGTCTTTACGATTCCTATGGTGCTGCCGCCCACGGTCTGCGGCTTTCTGCTCCTCATGCTATTTGGCCGCTCGACCGGGGTGGGCCAGTGGCTCATCGCGCACGGCATCTCGATTGTCTTTACGTGGCCGGCGGCGGTCATTTCGGCCGTCGTTGTGTCGTTTCCGCTGGTCTACCGCACGGCGCTCGGAGCCTTTGAGAGCCTTGACACGCAGATGCTCGATGCCGCGCGAACCCTGGGATGGTCTGAGCATCGCATCTTTACCAAGCTTATGATGCCGCTTGGCTGGCCCTCGATTGCCGCCGGCGCGGTGCTTGCCTTCGCGCGTGCCATG
>CAUDCB010000150.1 GCA_958447915.1 uncultured Collinsella sp.
CGCACATCGTGGGCAGCTCAACGGTAGGCAGCGAGCCGCCACCGGGGGTCGACGATTCCTCGACGATCTCCACCTGAACGGCGCACGGGCAACCCGCCTTATCGAGCCCAACAACCATACGATCGCGCAGCTTGCGGGCACGACGCTCCAGATGAGCCTGCGGCAGCGTGAGCATGCTGAGCACCGGAATATCACGATGGGCCACGTCGGCACCGTCCATGTAGATACGCAGTGTGGCCTCGAGCGCTGTAAGCGCCAACTTGCCCGGGCGCAGGGCGCGCATAAGCGGATGTGACCCGCAGGCCTGGACCAGATCGCGACGGCCCATGATAATGCCCGCCTGCGCGGCACCGAGCAGCTTATCGCCCGAGCACGACACCAGATCGAGCCCCGCCGCGACCGAAGCCGACGTGGGCTCCTCGCCGCCGCGCACCAGGATGTCATCGGACAGGAGCGCACCCGACCCCTGGTCCTCATAGAACAGCAGGCCATGCTCGTGGGCCAGAGCGGCAAGCTCCCGAGAACCCACCTCCTCGTGAAAGCCCTCGATGCGATAGTTGGAAGGATGGACCTTAAGGATCATCGCCGTATCGGGCGTAATGGCTTGCTCATAATCTGCCAGGTGCGTACGGTTGGTGGCCCCGACCTCGACGAGCTTGGCACCCGAGGCCTCCATAACATCGGGGATACGGAAGCTGCCGCCGATCTCGACCAGCTCGCCGCGGCTGACGATGACCTCCTTGCCTGCGGCATGTGTCGCCAGCACCAGCAGCACCGCTGCGGCATTGTTGTTGACGACCAACGCGTCCTCGGCACCGGTGAGCGAGCGGATCAGTTGCGCAGCGTGCTCCTTGCGCGACCCGCGCGAACAGGTGTCGACGCTGTACTCGAGCGTGCTATACCCGCGCGCGACCTCGGCCACGGCTTTGGCAGCCGATTCCGCGAGCGGGGCGCGACCCAAGTTGGTATGGATGACCACACCCGTGGCATTAACCGCTGGGCGCAGGCTCGGCAGCGCAGAACGATGCGCGCGAAATTCAATGGCCGATGCCAGTTCGCGCTTAGAGCGCGGGGCATCACCGGCGCGAATGGCGGCCCGCTCCTCGTCCAGCTCGGCCGTGACGGCGGCATGCACCACCGCATCGCAGGTCTCCTCCGCCGCCTTCACCACCGGCCACTCGGCCAGCAGCTCGTTGACGGAAGGAATGGCGCGCAGGCGGGCGCGAACCTCATCGGACATGTTCTGGCTATCGCTCATGTGCGGCCTTTCAAAGAAACGTGGATCAGCCGAATACATCAGCTGAATCAATTACTCGTCATTATCCCCGCGCGCGACAATCTTTTCCACGCGAACGGCATTTTCCTGGGTGAGTGCGGCGCCCGTAATGGGATCCCAGTGCAGTGGCGTATGGTCGAGTGGGCCAACGCCGAGCGCATGGGCGCCATCCGCGCCGGTGCCAAACGAACGCCCACCGGGAGCAGCCGACGTAAAAATGCACGCCGGATGTAGATACGGCGTCGTCTCCACGCGCACGCGGTCGCGGCCCATGTCGCTCACAAGCTCGACGACCTCGCCATTGGCGATACCCATGCGCGCAGCAGCATCGGCATTCATCTGCACGGCATCCAGATCCGACCCAGCCTCGGCGGCGCCGGCCGCCGCGAGCCTGCGCGAGGTGTGCGACTCAAAGGGACGGTTACCGCTAATGAGGCGAAACATCCCCGGACCGGGCTCCACCATGGGCGCGATCCAGTCGGGCACACGACCCATGCCGGCTCGCTCCCACACGGCGCTTGCCATCGCAACCTTGCCGCCGTTCAAGGGAATCGCCGGCTCGCCCGTACGCGAGGGCAGCGCGACGCCCGTGTCGGCCCAACCGCGCTCCTTGAGCTCGTCCAGATCGATCCCAAAGGGCGCCACCTGGGCAGCCGCCAGATCGTCGGACGTAAACCGGAAGTACTCGCCCACGCCACAGGCCTGTGCCAGACCGGCAAAGATCTCCCGCCCCGGTCTTGTGTCGTCATGCAAAATGGGCAGCACGGAGTTGCGGTAGAACACACACGCGTCGTTGCGGCCCACGACCGTTCCCACGCCACGGTCGGTCTCCAGATACGTCACATCAGGCAGCACGAAGTCCGAAGCACGCGCTGTCTCGGACCAGCGAATATCAATCGTCACGAGCAAGTCGAGCTGCTCCAGAATCGAAAGCCAGGCCCCAACATTGCCATAGCCCGCACCGGGGTTACTGGCATAGACGATGAGCCCGCGCAAATCGCCGGCAAGAATCGACTGACCGATGGTCGTACACAGGCCGCGCACCGGATCGACCAGCGGATAGCGCTCGGACCCCAGCTTGGGCCCGCGCGGCACCGGCGGCGTCGCAAAGCGTGCGGGATCGAGGTCACCCAGCACGAGCGGCGTGGGCGGGTTGAGCGCGCCGCCCGCGTGTCCAATACAGCCCAGCAGCACATCGACCAGGCAGATAGCGCGCGCGGTCTGGGTGCTATTGGCATACGCGATACCGATGCCACCATGAAAGCCCGCATCCACAACAGCGGCAGGCGCGGCGGCAGCGAGATCGCGCGCCGTGGCGGCAATCTCTGCGGCCGGCACGTCGCACATCGACTCGGCCCACTCGGGCGTCCAAGCACGGGCCGCCTGCGCCAGCTCGTCAAAGCCCGTGGTATAGCGGGCAACGAACTCGTGGTCGTACAAATCCTCGGCAATGAGCACATGGGCAATACCCAGCAGCAACGCCAGATCGCATCCGGGACGCACGCGCAGCCAGCGGTCGGCAAGCGCGGCCGAGCCGCTGCGCCGGGGGTCAACCACGATGATCTTCGCCCCGCGCCGGCGTGCATCGTTGAGCGCATCAACGGCCCCCATCGTCGACGAATCGACAATGGAACGCCCCAAATACATGATGCAATCGGTATGTGACAGGTCGGAGGCGGGGCTGTAGCCCAGGCTGTGCTCCCAACCGGTAAGCCGGCTTACCTCGCAAGCGCCATCGGCACCGTACACGTTGGGCGAACCCAGCGCATGCATAAGGCGATACGCCCAGTAGCGGTCGAACGAGGGCACGCCGAGCGTCATGCCCAGCGCACGAGGCCCGTACTCATCAACAATCCCCAAAAGACGCTCGGCAATCTGAGTAAACGCCTCATCCCAGGTAATTGCATCAAACCCCGATCCATCCTGGCGGCGGCGCATGGGGTGCACGATGCGGTCGCGCTCGTCAAACGGCAGGGCCAGGCGATGGCGTCCGCGAGCGCACAGGGCACGCGCCGCGCATGGGTGCCCCGGCACCGGCAACTCGGCCACCACGCGACCGTCCTCAACGCGTGCCGCAAAGGCGCAATCGGCATAGCATCCCCCGCACGTGGTCACCACGGCGCGACCGTCACACTCTACAGCAGATGCCATCTCGATTACCCCTTTCATCAGCCAAACACAACAGGCCAACAGCCCGGCAACGGGCCCCAGACCCAAAAAGCCTCCCGCACGGCAACGCCCCGCGGGAGGCCCAACGTCAAACAGACGGTACCTTACGCCTCGGACTTCTTGGCGTAGATAAACCAATAGCCGAGCGCGATCAGAATCGCAACGCCCACGATGTTGCCCAGCGTGGCGGCGGACAGGTTAAACGCAATGCCCGCGGCGTTGAGCGCATCGGCGCCAGCGACCTTGGCACCATAGCCGCACGCGTGCATCACGGCACCCATGGGCAAAAAGTACATGTTGGCAACGCAGTGCTCAAAACCGCAGGCCACAAAGGCGGCGATGGGCAGCAGAATGCCCACGACCTTATCGACCACGGTCTTGCCGGCAGTACCGATCCACACGGCAAGGCACACAAAGATGTTGCACAGGATGCCGCGGAAGAAGATCGTCATCCAGTCGATCGTCACCTTGCCGGCGGCAACACTCACCATGGAGTTGGCGACCGCCTCGCCGTTGAGCTTATTGATGCCGGCCATGTACACCAAAAAGACGATGAACAGAGCACCGACAAAATTGCCGACCCACACGACGACCCAGGCCTTGAGCATCTGGACAAGGGTGATCTTTTTGCTCTTGAACGCGCAGACCATAAGCGAATTACCGGTAAACAGCTCGGCGCCGCACACCAGCACTAGCACCAGGCCCAGGCAAAAGCACAGGCCACCCACGACGCGCTGGGCACCCCAGCCCAGCGTGCTGTCGCTCAAAAATACCGTAAAGAACAGGCCACCGAAGGCAATAAACGCGCCGGCGAACATTGCCAAGACAAAGGCCTTTGAGACCGGCAGGTTAGCCTTGGTCACGCCGGCGGCCTCGGTCTTAGCCTCGATCGCGGCGGGCGCCAGGCAATTGGGAGCGGGGTACTCCACCTTGGAATCTGCCATGTCAATCACTTCTTTCCTATTCAGCAGAGGCAAGTGCTGCTATAGCTCCTGCCCCAAGCGGACAAAGTGGGAAAAGTCGTTGGCGGCCACGGCGTCGTACACGGCGTCGACGGCGTCAAAGACCTCCGGGGACATGGGGTTGTAGAACTCCGTATCGCCCGGCTGGATCCCTATGAAGACGATATCTGCGCACGATTGCTCAATCTCTTCGATCAAAATCGACAAGGGAAGCGAATGCGTGGTGAACATCGACTTGCGGGCCACATCGCGTTTGTCGAGCAAGCGGATGGCGCCGACGGGCAGCGCCATGTCTGCGGCATCGACCAACACCAGGCGCGGCGGACGCTCGCGCTTGATCTCGATGATGTCGTCCTCGGGCGTTTGACCGCCGTCAATGGTGTACCAGCCGGCAAGCGGCGCGTCTTCCATCTTTTTGGAGAGCACGGGGCCGGCGGCATCGTCGGCGCGCAGCACGCTTCCCGCCGTGAGCACGATGCCCGCAAACGGGGCGCCGTTCACACGTCCATCCGCAATGCGACCCATTACTGCAACCTTCCCGTCAGATACACGCCCGACACATCGCGCACGCGCTCAACCAGATCGCGGAACTTCATTAAGAACGCGACCTGCTGGGCATGCAGGCCAAAGTCGTCATCGAACAC
>CAUDCB010000151.1 GCA_958447915.1 uncultured Collinsella sp.
GAACAGAGTACCGATGTTATTGATCTCGATCTTGCCTTTAAGCTGCGGAACCTGTTCCTCAATCAGCGCCGTAACTGCCTCCGCATCCTCGCGGCACGCCGAGTGCGACATGATGCACTTACCCGAATATTCCGCACCGTCCTGCACGTGTGCCATCATGGTCTTAGCCATCTCGGAAATCGCGCGCTTCTTAGTGCGAATCTTCTCACGTGGCGACAGCCCACCTTCGCAATCGACCGTCATAAGTGGGCAAATCTTAAGCGCCGTGCCGATGATCGCGCTTGCGGCCGAAATGCGACCGCCTCGTAGGTAGCTCGACAGATCGGTCGAGAAGAACCAGTGGTGAAGGTTGAGTTTATGCTCCTCAATCCAAGCGGCCGTCTCGTCGAGCGAAGCGCCGCCATCGCGAACGTCGGCGGCACATTCCGCCAGCAGGCCAAAGCCCGAAGACGCCGCCAACGAATCGATGACGCGCACCTTGCCGCCCTGAGGATAGCGATCCGCGAGCATCTGTGCCGCAACGCAGGCCGATCCATACGTGCCCGAAATACCCGACGACAACGTCAGGTGCAGCACGTCTTTACCCTCGGCAACAAACGGCTCCCAAAACTCCTCGTACTCACCCACGCTCACCTGAGACGTCTTGGGCATGGCGCCCGCGGCAATCTGGGCAAAAAACTCGTCCGGCGTAATCGACTGATACAGATCGTCCATATAGACAACATCGTCGATCTCGTAATGAAAACACACGACAGGGATATTGCGCGACGCAAAGAACTCACGGGTTCGATCGGCGGCGGATTCACAGGTCAGGACAAAATCACTCATATGAGGCTCCTTAAGTATTGCTGTGCAAATTATCGCACAGCAAGCCTAAATACGATACAAATGTCCACTATTTACCAATGCGAACCATTTGTATTGATTATCTTTATCATGAACATCCCCATCCCCGCCATGGGCCAACATGGGCAAAATCACCCGCTTTGCCTCCACTCAACCGCCATATCTACCTCAACTAAATCGATTTACCAAACCGTTCAGCCGACAATTCAGCCGCCGGCGCAAAATCGAAACAAAGCCGGCGCATACTGGTAAACGCTTGACACTGTTTTATCAGTTTTACCAACCATATCGGAAGGTGTTTCATGGTCGCATTCGATCGCAATCCGCAAGACTTCAAGTATCTGCGCCTGCTGTCGAGACAGTTTCCCACCGAGCAATCCGCGTTTACCGAGATCATCAATCTCTCGGCCATCCTCAACCTGCCCAAGGGCACCGAGCACTTTATGAGCGACCTGCATGGCGAATACGAAGCCTTCATGCACATCCTCAACAACTGCTCGGGCGTCGTACGCGAGCATGTCGACGAGATCTTTGGCGACACGCTCACCTTTTATGAAAAGGGCGAGCTGTGCACGCTCATCTACTACCCGCGCGAGAAGATCGAGCTGGTCCGCAGCCAGCACGAGGACTCACCTACCTGGTATAAAACCATGCTCGACCAGCTTATTGTGGTTGCCCGCTCGCTTTCGAGCCGCTATACCCGCTCCAAGGTGCGTAAGGCCATCCCGCGCGATTACGCCTACATCATCGACGAGCTGCTGCACACGCATCCGGACGAGAACAACTATCGCGTGCGCTATCACGAGCGCATCGTGGAGTCCATTCTGGAGACCGCCAGCGCCGACGACTTTATCGAGTCGCTTGCCTCGCTCATCAAGCGCCTGGCCGTCGACCACCTGCACCTGGTGGGCGACATCTTCGACCGCGGCGGCGGCGCGGCCAAGATTATGGACCGCCTGCTCACCTACCATTCGCTCGACATCCAGTGGGGCAATCACGACCTGCTGTGGATGGGCGCCGCTGCCGGCGAGCCCGCCTGCATCGCCACGGTGCTGCGCAACAACCTGCGCTACGACAACTACGAGATTCTCGAAAACGACTATGGCATCTCGCTGCGCGAGCTTGTCGCCTTCGCCGACGCCGCCTATATCGCCGGCGAGCCCATCAGCCCGCTGATCAAAGCCATCAACGTCCTGCTCTTTAAGCTCGAGGGCCAGATTATCCAGCGTCACCCGGAGTTCGACATGGCCGACCGCCTGCTGCTCGACAAGGTCGATCACGACGCCGGCACGGTCACCCTCGCCGACGGCAGCGTATGGCCGCTCACGACCAACGACTTCCCCACCGTCGATCCGACGGACCCCTACACGCTCACACCCGAGGAGCAGCACATCATCGACAAGCTCGTGTCCGAGTTTGTCACCGCCGATCACCTACATCGCCACATCGATTTCCTCTATACCCACGGCTCCATGTATAAGGTCGCCAACGGCAACCTGCTGTTCCATGGCTGCGTGCCGCTCAACGAGGATGGTACCTTTAGCAGCATGAACTGCCTGGGCACCTGGCACGCAGGCCGCGATTATCTCGATTTTTGCGACCGCATCGCCCGCCGCGCCTGGCGCGTGGGCGACCGCGACGCCCTCGACTGGATGTGGTACCTGTGGATCGGCTTTAACTCACCCGCCAGCGGACGCCTGGTGCGTACCTTTGAGCGCGCCTATATCGCCGATAAGAGCACCTGGGTCGAGCCGATGGACCCGTACTTTACGCTAACCAAGTCGCCCTCGGTCTGCGACGACATCATGCGCGAGTTCGGCGTTGCCCCCATGGCCTGTTCGCCGACCGGTCACATCATCAATGGCCATACGCCCGTCAAGACTACCAAGGGCGAGCAGCCCATCCGCGCCAACGGCAAGCTGCTGGTCATCGATGGCGGTTTCTGCCGCGCCTACCACCCCAAGACGGGCATCGCCGGCTACACGCTCATCTCGAGCTCGCGCGGATGCCGCCTCAAGTCGCACCAGGCCTTTACCACCGTTGCCGAGGCGCTCACCCGCAATATCGATATCGAGAGCGAGACCAACCGCTTTGACGAGGCCGACCGCCGCCGCATGGTAAGCGACACCGATACGGGTGCCAAGATCCGCAGCCAGATCCAGGACCTACGCCAACTGCTCGATGCATATAGAAACGGTGCTATCGAGGAGCGCGCCTAGCTCCACCCGTGGGGATTGGCTAAACTTGCTGAGTTCATCATCCCCGCGGCGCCCCGGCGCAATCCTAAGGCAGGTACCATGCAAAAGCTCCTTGCGCAGATCATGAAGTTTGGCGTCGTCGGCGTCGTCGCCACGGTCATCGACTTTGGCATCATGAATCTGCTCCACTACGGTCTGGGCCTTAACATCCTGATCGCCAACACCAGCGGCTTTATCGTCTCGCTCATCTTTAACTACGTCGCGAGCATGAAGTACGTGTTTGCACACAAGGAGGGCATGAGTCGCCGCCGCGAGTTCATTATCTTTGTCGTGCTGTCCGTGATCGGCTTGGCGCTCAACGACGGTATCGTGCTGGCGCTCAACGCCGGTCTGGGGCTCGAGGCCAATATCGCCAAGATTTGCGCCACCGCACTGGTCATGGTCTACAACTTTGTGACCCGAAAGATCTTCCTGGAGGGCGAGGAGACCAAATAGCTCGGCCTCCTCGTTGCACTACGGGGCCCACGAACGACGTGCGTCGAGCGCTGCGTTGTTCGTGGGCCTTGTTCGTTTACGGGCAAATTTGGCACGTTTGCGGATTGTCTCTTGCAAATTTGGCGAGTTCGTATAGTTCTTGGCAAAGACCTTACGTTTCCCATGCAAAAGCTCTAAAGTATCCTCTGCTCGATTCGTCAACGCATTGGATGTGATTACGTGCGCAAGGCACTGGCACAACCTCATACTAAGCAATTCCTCAAGTTCGCTGTCGTGGGCCTTATCTCCTTTGGCATCGACTGGGGCATGCTGATTGCGCTCGTCGAGCTGTTCCATCTCGACTTTTGGATGAGCACCACAGTCTCGTTTACCACCTCCGTCGTGGTTAACTACTGGCTCAGCATGAAGTACGTGTTCGACCATCGCGAGGGCATGAGCCGCAAGCGCGAGTTTACGATCTTCACCATCCTGTCGGTAATTGGTCTGGGTCTCAACGACCTGTACATGTTTGTGGGCGTCACGTTTTTGAGCATCGGCTACCAGGCCATGAAGGCAATCGCAACGTTCTTGGTCACCTGGTACAACTACTTTAGCCGTCGCTTATTCCTCGAGGGCGCGCAGTCGTAGACGGCCCAACATAATCTCGCTTCGCAGCCGGTTGGAATTCACGTTCCAACCGGCTTTTTGTTTACAGAGTCTGCCGCGGAAGGCGTACGAGGCGGGCTACAGTGCATGAATGGGACGCAGTTTCCCTATGAGCGCCGTTCCGGAAAGTGCATCTCAGATTGCGAGCCTCAGAATGGGACACAGCTTCCGCAACGCCGTCCTAGCGGAAACTGTGTCCCGGAATTCGCCTTCAGAGTGGGATGCAATTTCCGGTTGAGCCTCGATTGGGAAACGACGTCCCATTCGCATGAAAACGGGCGGCTCGGATGTTGGTCCGAACTGCCCGTCTGGCGCGCTATGTCGAGGCCTCTAGCCCGTTACGTAATACCACACGACGTTGGCGCCATTAGGGAGAACGTAGTTACTGCAGGCCGTCATGGGCGCTGTGCCGTTAACGGAGTACATCCAGCCGCTCTTGCCGCCATGCTCCATCTCGGCCAAACCGCCAATGGCGGCAACATACGTTCCGTACGACGTGCCGCGCGCATTCACGGAAAGCCCTAGGGCGCACAGGGCATCGTAGGCCGTAGCGCCCTCGTTAAAGGTGAAGGTGCCACTAGAAGACACAGGATTGCCCACGGCGCTCGATGTGACCGAAACCGTCACCGTGACGTAGCCAGGCTGCTGCGAGCCGCCCTGATTGCCAGCAGAGGCGCTACCGCTGTTGGATGCAGACCCACCGCCAGACACCGAGCCGCCGCCCGAAGAAGAGCCGTCAGAAGAACTCGATCCACCGGCGGATTCGGAGCCATGTCCGGCAGACACGTTGCTGGACTTCTTCCCGCCCTTGCCTTCGGACTTCTTCTCCTTCGAATCCTTTTTTGAGTCCTTGTCCGAGGATT
>CAUDCB010000152.1 GCA_958447915.1 uncultured Collinsella sp.
CTGGTAAGGACCCGTCCCACCGAGGAGGGACGCTGCGTCTGCCCGAGCCACGCGAACTGTCTCGAGGGCCTCGCCTCCGGCCCCGCCATCGCCGCGCGCTGGGGAAAGCCCGCGGCCGAGCTCGCGGACAACGATGAGGTGTGGGCGCTCGAGGGGGATTATCTGGGGCAGATGTGCGCGAACCTCGTGCTCATGTACTCGCCTCGCCGCATCGTCCTCGGCGGCGGCGTGATGCACCAGGAGCAGCTCTACGGCATCGTCCGCAAGAAGACCCTCGAATATCTGGGTGGCTACATCCAGACCGCCGAGCTTAAGGACATGGAGAGCTACATCTGCGCCCCGGGCTGCGGCGGCGACCAAGGAATCCTCGGCGCGGCCGAGCTGGCAAGAAGGGCGCTCGCGTAACTTGCGCTCTCTCCGCCATACAACGCGTTAAGAAAAGACGAGCGCTTCTTGCCAATTGAGCGGCAAGAAGCGCTCGTCTTTTGCATTTGTTTTTGGGGCAGGACGCCCCGCCTCCGCTAGAGTCCCTGGACCGCCACACCCACGAGGTTTGGACCGGTGTGGACAAGAAACGCGGGGCTGATGTCGGAGCGGACGACCTCCACCGCGTTGGCCACGCGCTCGCACAGGGCCTGCTCCATGCGGTCGTAGAGGTCGGCGTGGGCCGAGGTGCAGCTCGCGGCAAAGCGCACCTTGGGGTGCTTCTCGACGATGGCGGCGATGAGCTTGATCTCGGTGCGATGCGGTGCTTGCACAGCCATTTCGTGTGCGCGAGGCTGTTGGCTTTCTGGGCCACAGCAATCACCTTCCCCCTAGCATGATGACCTGAACAATCCTCATGCTAGGGGGAAGGTTTTTGTCGCGTAGCGGAAATTGGCCTCCACCCGCTGAGCGGGTGGCTTTCTATGCCGCGCGTGCCGTGCGGCACGGACTAAAGTCCATGAATAAAAACGAGGAAGGCCACGTCCGGCCTCCCTCGCAAAGAGTCTCTGATTGCTCCCACTCATTGGGGACAGACTTACATGAGTGATTGCACTTATTGGGGACAGACTTAAATGAGTGCTCTTGAAATGCCGGCGCCTGGGGACGTTCTTTTTCTGTCTGCAGTTTGGGACGTTCCTTTTCTGTCGGCAGTTTGGGACGGTCCTTAGAGCTGCAGCGCGCCATGAGCGACGAGGCGAAGCGGATCATCCTGTCTTTCGAGTTCTAAGCAGAATTCCCCGTCTCTGAGTAATGATTAGTGCGCATTTGTGCGTATTTGTGTGCGTAGGATTGCGTGGCTATGCGTGTATAAGCGCCGTCTGCGGCTGTATTTTGACCATTTAGTGGTTATATACGCAAAAGTACGCACATACGCGCTAATTTGTGCGAATATAGAGACGGCAGAAATGTTAGACGCTCCATGACCCAGGAGGCACATATGGCAGATTCCAAGCAGGCTCCACTCGACGCCGCGGCAGCCGCCAAAGCAGCATTCGCTTCGGTCCAGGACAAGCCGTTCCCTAACGACATCTTTACGGCTCCCGAGCTCCGCTGGGCCGTGATCGGGTGCGGCGTTATCGCCAACCAGATGGCCCAGTCCCTCGCTCTTGCCGGCCGCAAGCTCGCGGGCGTCGCCAACCGCACGCTGTCCAAGGCTCAGACTTTTGCCGAGCAGTATGGCATCGAGAAGGTCTATGACACGGTCGAAGACCTCTACGCCGATCCGGACATCGACGCTGTCTATATCACCACGCCGCACAACACGCATATCACCTATCTGCGTGCCGCGCTGGCCGCCGGCAAGCACGTGCTCTGCGAGAAGGCCATTACCCTCAACTCTGCCGAGCTCGACGAGGCCCGCGCCATCGCCGACGAGCACAACGTGGTCCTTATGGATGCCACCACGGTGCTCCACATGCCGCTGTATCAGGAGCTGCGCCGTCGCATGGATGCGGGCGACTTTGGCCACATGAACCTCGCCCAGCTCAACTTTGGCAGCTATAAGGAGTACGGCGACCTGACCAACCGCTTCTACAACCGCAGCCTTGCCGGCGGCGCCATGCTCGACATCGGCGTCTATGCCCTTTCGGTCATGCGCCTCTTTATGGCAAGCCAGCCCGCTGAGGTCGTGTCTCTGGGCAACACCTGTGAGACTGGCGTTGACGTCGCGGGCGGCATTGTCTGCCGAAACGCCGAGCAGCAGCTGGGCGTCGTGAGCCTTACGCTCCACTCGAAGCAGCCCAAGCGCTCGGTCATCAGCTTTGACAAGTGCTATATCGAGGTCAACGAGTATCCGCGTGCCGACCATGCGATCATCGTGTGGACTGCAGACGGTCACCGCGAGGAGGTCCACGCCGGCACCGAGGCCTACGCGCTGTGCTACGAGATGGCTGACCTCGAGAAGGCCGTCGCCGGCGATGATTCCAAGCGTGAGCTTCTGGATTATGCTTCTGATGTTATGGAGCTGATGACCAAGCTCCGTGCCGATTGGGGAGTCGTCTACCCCGAGGAGGAGTAAGCGATGCTCGCGGAAGATAGGCTCAATGCGATCGTCTCGATGGTGCAGCAGGCTGGTTCAGTAACGGTGCCAGAGCTTGCCGATGCCCTGGGTGTGACGGCTTCTACCATTCGACGCGACCTGCAGACGCTTGACCGAGCGCACCGCATCGCCAAGGTGCACGGTGGCGCGACAAGCCTTGAGCGCGCGCACGTGACGCGCGACTTAACGATCAGTGAGCGCAGTGATCTCCATAACGATGACAAGGAGCGCATCTGCGCCCGTGCGGCGGCGCTTGTGGAGCCCGATAGTTTCGTGTATATCGATTCGGGTTCCACGACCCTCAAGCTCATCGAGCATCTTCCGCATCTCGAAGGGGTTACCTATGTGACTGATTCCGTGCTCCATGCTCAGCATCTCGCTTTGCGCGGCATGCGTACCGTGGTGCTGGGCGGCGAGCTCAAACCCGAGACCGAGGCGCTCGTTGGCCCCGATGCCTTGGCAACTCTAGAACGCTACAACTTCAACTGCGGCTTTTGGGGCTCCAACGGCATTGCCGCCGAGCAGGGTTTTACGACTCCCGATATCGAGGAAGCGCAGGTCAAGCGTATCTCGATGCGCCATACGGCCAAACGCTTCGTAATCTCGGACGCCAGCAAATTTGGCATGGTGGCGCCCGTCAAGTTCGCGGACTTCCGCGACGCAACAATTATTACCGCGGGCGAGGTGCCCGCAAAGTACCGGGCAATGGACAACGTCATCACGGTCTAGCGACGGGGCAAGGCCAAAATCATTTAGTTCTCTCAATAGAAAAGCGGCAACGTCCATTACGGGCGTTGCCGCTTTCGTTGTCTGCCGGTTTGTCTAAATCTGTAACAACCAGACCGTTAAAAGCAGGCTAGATGTTACAGATTGAGATTGCTTGGGGCGACGCTGGTGGTTTGTCTAAATCTATAACATCTGAGGCTGATTATGCCGAGCTACTGTTACAGATTGAGATTTTCCCTTAAGGGGGATTTGAATGTCTCGATCTGTAACAGATAGACCGGAAAATGGGTTCTAACTGTTACAGATCGAGACGTTTTGGGACCGCGGCTGAGTCATCGTGGCGGCTTGACGTTTGACCAGATAAAACCTGCCAAAATAAACCTGTCCCTTTTCGGCAGGTTTTAGGGCTCCCAGGGGCAGGGGGCTTCGATGTGGATGTGCTCACCGATTACGGGATGCGTAAAGGACACGCTGTGGGCATGGAGCATGAGGTCACAAGGACGTGGCGTGCCGTACAGGTCGTCGCCTACCAGGGGATGACGCTCGCTCGCCAGATGCACGCGGATCTGGTGCTTGCGGCCGGTGAGCAGCTCGACATCGATATACGAGCGCGTGGGCAGGCCACGACGGCTCTTAAGACGCTTGAGCACCTTCACGCGCGTCTGCGACGGCTTGCCGCTGGCGCCGACGCGCATCTTGCGGCTGTCGTGGCGGTCGCGGGCGATGGGCTTGTCGATGAGCTTTTCGTTCCAGTCAATCTTGCCCTCGGCAAGCGCCAGATAGTGCTTCTCAAAAGCGTGGTCGATGACCATCTGGTCAAAGGCAGGCTGCGTCTGCTTGTCGAGCGAGAACAGCACCACGCCGGTGGTGTCGCGGTCCAGGCGGTTGAGCGGCTGCATGTCGGTCGCGGCAAAGCCGTCGCCCATCGCCAGCAGCAGGTCACTGGCGTAGTCGGTGAGCGTGCGCTCGCCGGTGCCGTCACCGTGGACGATCATGCCGGCGGGCTTGTCGATGGCCATGAGCCAGGCGTCGCAGTAGAGGACTTGAGGTTCTTCGTTCACGTGTAAGCCTTTCGGTTAGCTAATTCCCACAAACATGCAGCCTGAGGTCGCCCCGCGTAGGCGGGCGGCGGGCTTGCGGCCGGCTTGCGCGGCCTCGACGGCGCGACGGACGCGAGCGACGGCGCGGCCAATCTCATCGGCCTCGAGCAAGGTTCCGTCGACCATGAGACGACGCACGCCGGCATCGAGCAGCTGAGGAACCTGCGGCGTGAGGTCGATGGGGTAGGCATCGTACAGGCGAGAGCGGCCGTGGATGTCGGTGCGGACGGGCATGACCTTGCCGTCGATATTCTTGAGCGAGAGCTTGCGGGCACGCAGGCGGCAGTTGGCACAATCGTGGATGCAGCCGTTGGCCACCTGCAGGATGCAGTGCTCGCTTGTCATGACGCGCGGGCGGCCAAAGACGGTGATGCCCAGAGCCGCGGGTGCGGCGGCGCCGAGCGAGACGATCTCGTCGAGCGTGATCTCGGGGGAGAGCCAAAACGCACCGGCGCCGCGCTCGGCAAGTGCCTCCATACAGGGCGTGTTGTGCACGGGCAGACAAGAGCGAATCTCGGCCGTGGCGCCAACCTGGGCGGCCAGGGCAAGCTCAGAGATGTTGCCAATAGCGACCGTGGCGCCGGCAACAACCCACGGGTCGACGCGTACGTGGTCGACGGCGCGACAGACCTCGTCGAGTACGGGCACGATACCCTGATCAAATG
>CAUDCB010000153.1 GCA_958447915.1 uncultured Collinsella sp.
CCTATCTATTCCGCGTACTCCGGTCGTGCTTGGCTATTGGTTGCGTTTGATGTGCAGGCCAAGGCACGTCAGCCCTGCCCCCGCCGTGGCGAAGCCTACCGCAATGAGTTGCCGGGTGTCGCTCGTCTGAGCGAGCGGCTCGTGACGGCTGTCACGATTAAGGCCCGAAAGGTCGACGGTCACTTCTGTGGCCGCCTGCGCTTGCTCTTGTTGAGCAAAGGCCATGGCAGGTGCGGACGCCAAGATGCCGACGATGGCGGCCAGTGCAATCGCCTTAGGACGTGGCGTGCGCACCGGGCTCGACCGTCCAGGTGATGCTTGCCACTTGATCTCCCGTACCGGTGGCGTGGTAGATGTCACGCGTGACGCGGGCGACGTGGCCACTCACATTGAGCTTGATTTTGTCCGTTCCGTCGGCAATGCCCTGGTACTTTATGTCGAAGTTTGCGTCTTTGGAAAGATCGAGGCCCGTAGTTTGAGTCGCCGAGCTGGCGTCCTTTTCTGCCTTATCGGGGCCAACCTTAAAATCGATGGAGTTCTGGGCCGAGCCCGTCTTTGCGTCTGCAACGATTGCCCAGTCGTTCTTGGCCGTGACCTTCATGTTAGTGACGTGGATGCCATATGCCGAGAGGTTGTCGATGGTAAGCGTCTTGCCGGAGGGTCCTACAAGCGTTCCGTCGGCATTGGCGGCAAAGGGGATGACCGTTGGCGCCTTAAACGAAACATTGCTAATGTCGGCCTTCACCGTCACATCGGTGGTTCCAACGCGCACCTCTGCCATGGCCGCCGTTGGCGCGGCGCCCGTCGCAAGTGCGAGCGCAAGCCCTGCGCCCACGGCGAGTGCCCTGGCTCCGCTCAGGTTCATGGGTGTTTTCATAATCGATCCTTTCTGCTCGTCACGGACTGTTTCCGTGATGGTTGGACGAATGGGGGCAGGGTGCTGCCCCTGCGAGCGTGTCGGCCACTAGCCTTCTGCCTGGGCCACCCGCACTTTGACGCGCGTTGGATTGCCGTGGGTGTCGTAGGTCTTGGCATCGAGCGCCTGAATCTCGATATATGCCTCGCCTTCTTGGATATCGCCGGCAGGGCAGGTCTCAACCGTCTTGCCGGCTTCGACCACACCGGACTCATAGATGGTCTCGTCGTTTTGAATCACGCGGAAGCGCTGGGGAAACTTGTTGTCTTGGACGTTTTGCACGTTGACGCGCAACTTGCCGCCTTCCTGCAACTGTGCGACCGGCGCGACCGAGATCGTCATCATGTTGTCGCGGACGATGGCGTCGAGCTCATCCTGGATTTCTTGGCGCGATTTGCCCTCTGCCGTCGTGACCGAGGCGCCCGCTTCGGGCACGGGCTGCGACTGCCAGGCGTATAACCCTACGGCGATGAGGGCGCAGACGATAGCCAGGCAGACAACGATGAGTTTCTTGCGACGCCCTAGTCCTGCAAGGCGGGGCGGCTTCTCCGCACTCATGCGGCGTCCTTGGTGGTGTAGATACGCGCGAACGTGGACGGGTCCGCTCCAAAGAGCATGTGAAGCATCAGACGGCGCGAGTAGATGAGCTCGTCGAAGTCGTGAGGGAGCTCGATGTTGTGGATACGCGCGATGTGGTGGGCGAGCGCCGAGAACGACTCGGGGTCGCAGATAACATCGGTGGTGACGTGGTAGACCGTCGTATCGGGGAACGCCTCTTCGTCGAAAGGCAGGAGATAGGGATCGTCGTCGACCTCGATGGCGACGCCGTACTGGGGCCAGTAATATGCCATGGGAACCTCCCTGCTTCTGGGGCCAAAACTTCCATTGGTTTTGGCTGTTGATGCCGACCGTATCAGTCACTACTTGACCAATTTCTGACCAAATGCTTGACGGATTGACATCTCCGCAGGTAAAAGGTGGTAAAAATTACTTCAACTTTTTTCGAGCGACAATCGCGTGGTCGCTGGCGGTAAAGCGACATGTGTCAAAAGCATCGTCTGCCGAGGAAACCTTGCCGCTCGCCGAATTGCACGAACGTAAAAATCGCCAATTATGGAGACGGTCTCGAACACGTCGTCGAAACGATGCGGTAACATCTCCCTGCAAACACTGTAGTTAGCTAAAGGGGGAGTTCGCGTGTCTGCAGCTATCAAACCCTTCACCGACGAGTTCGAAGAGTATGGTCGCGATGAGTCTCGCACATCGGGCGAGGCCTCGAGCATCTCGTTTCCGACAACGGAGGACGAGGTCCGCGCCATTTTGAAAAAGGTCCACGCCGAGCGTGTCCCGGTGACGGTTCAGGGCGCCCGGACCGGTCTTGCCGCCGGCGCCGTGCCTCATGGCGGTCACATTCTCAATACTTCCCGCATGAATCGCTACCTGGGCATTCGCCGCGATGAGCAGGGCCGCTTTCTTTTGCGTGTGGCGCCCGGCGTCGTGCTGTCTGAGCTGCGCAAGCAGCTGGGCAAGAAAGTGCTGCCGACTGCCGGCTGGGGCCAGGCATCGCTTGAGGCCTACGAGGAGTTCCAGGAAGCTCCCGAGCAATTCTTTCCTACCGATCCCACCGAGGCGTCTGCCTGTCTGGGCGGTATGGCGGCATGCAACGCTTCCGGCGCCCGTAGCTACGCTTACGGCCCCATGCGCCCTCACGTCACGGGCCTTCATGTCGTGCTGACCGATGGCGACCTGCTCGAGCTTCACCGCGGCGAGGCTTTTGCCCAGGGCCGTCACCTGTCGCTCGTGACGGCAGAGGGCCGCACGCTCGAGCTCGACCTTCCCGACTACACCATGCCCAAGACCAAAAATGCTTCGGGCTATTTCGTTGCTGACGATATGGATGCCATCGATCTGTTTATCGGTGCGTGTGGCACACTCGGCGTCATCACCGAGCTCGAGATTGCCCTGCAGGCGGCGCCTGCGGTCGTTTGGGGCGTGAGCTGCTTCTTTGACAGCGAAGACAAGGCCGTGTCCTTCACCGATTCTGTGCGTCCCGTCCTGTCCCACGCGGCTGCCATCGAGTATTTCGATGCAGGTGCCCTGGATATCCTGCGTCGTCAGCGTGAGCAGTCGACCGCGTTCGCCTCGCTGCCGGCGCTCGACAAAGACGCCAGGGTCTGTGTCTACGTGGAGCTCGACTGCGATGACGAAGCCCAGGCGACTGAGGAGCTGTATCACTTGGGGTGGGTGCTGGAGCTTGCGGGCGGCAGCGACGATGCGACATGGGTCGCGCGCACCGAGGTCGACCGCGAGTGTCAGCGATTCTTCCGCCATGCGGTGCCCGAGAGCGTCAACATGCTCATCGACGAGCGTCGCCGCACGGACCCCACCATCACCAAACTGGGCTCGGACATGTCGGTGCCCAACGCGCGCTTGGCCGATGTTGTCGCCCTTTATCGCCGCACGTTGGCCGAAAGTGGGCTTGAATCTGCCGCCTGGGGGCACATCGGTAACAACCATCTGCATGTGAACATTCTGCCGCGCGATGCGCAGGATTACCACCGCGGCGGAGAACTCTTTGCCCAGTGGGCTTCCGAGGTCACGGCCATGGGCGGCGCCGTCTCCGCCGAACACGGCGTCGGCAAGATCAAGGCGGGCTTCTTGGAGACGATGTACGGTCACGAGGCCATGGTCGAGTCGGCGCGGCTCAAGCTCCAGCTCGATCCCGCCGGGCAACTGGGTCGCGGTAACCTGTTTTCGGAGAAGCTCTTGGATGAGCTCGTCCAGAAAGGGGGCGCGTGAAGATGAGCGATTTCCATATGGTGGTGTGCGTCAAGGCGGTGCCGGGCAGCACCGAGGTCAAGATGGACCCCAAGACCAATACCATCGTGCGCGATGGCAAGCAGGCGGTCATTAATCCCTTTGACGCGAGCGCTTTGGAATGCGCGCTGGCGCTGAAGGATGACTTTATCGGCTTTGGCATGGACGTGCGCGTAACGGTGGTGTCGATGGGCATCCCCGCGACCGAATCGCTATTGCGCGACTGCATCGCCCGTGGCGCCGATGACGCACTGCTGCTAACCGATCGAGCCTTTGCAGGTGCCGATACCCTGGCAACCACCTATGCCCTCAAGTGCGGCATCGAGGCGCTCGACGAGGACTTCGACCTGCTCATCTGCGGCAAGATGGCGGTAGACGGCGATACGGCCCAGATTGGTCCCGAGCTTGCCGGTGCCTTTGAGATTCCCTGCGTGACCGACGTGAGCTGCGTGCAGAGCGCGGGCTTTACGACCTGCGGCTCGCTGGCGCTTGTTCACGGCTGCGATGCCGGCGAGGAGACGGTCTATCTTGAGATGCCGTGCGCGATGACGACTGCCAAGGAGATTGGCCAACTGCGCATGCCGAGTATTGCCGGTATTCGTGCGGCCGAGGAAGCGGACGTGCGCGTGGTCAACGCTGCCGACGTGAACGCCGACCCCGCGCGCTGCGGCCTTGCCGGCTCGCCGACGCAGGTCGTGCGATCGTTTGTGCCCGACCGCGACCAAACATGCGAGGCCGTTGACGGAACGGCATCCGAGCAGGCGGCAAAACTTGCCAAGATTATCGAGGGGATGGCGTAGATGAGCGGACTGATTATCGATAGCGAAGCCTGTATCGGCTGCGGTCGCTGCGTTCGCGCCTGCGCCTCGGACGGCATCGTAGTGGAAGGCGAGCGCCCCAATCGCTGTGCCCGCGTAACCGACGGCTGCATCCTGTGCGGCGGGTGCGTCGACGCCTGCCCCGTCAACGCCATCTCGATCGAGCGCGATGAGACCACCGGTGCGGTAGACCTTGATGCATATCGAGACATTTGGGTGTTCGTGCAGACCGACGAGCACGATACGGTGACTCCCGTTGCCTATGAGCTCATGGGCAAGGGCCGCGAGCTTGCCGATGCTCGCGGCTGCCGTCTGGTGGCGCTGATCGGTATGGGCCCCGAGGGTTCTATCGGTGACCTTGAGCATCTGGATTGCGCCGGTGCAGACGAGGGTCTGGTCTGACGCGACGAGCGTCTGCGCCAGAACGATGCGGAGGTCTACGCCCGGCTGATCTGC
>CAUDCB010000154.1 GCA_958447915.1 uncultured Collinsella sp.
TTCCAAATCCGCTCCCGCTGGCGCTGGATTCCCGAAGAGCGCATCATCGAGGTCTACGAGATCCCCTACACCACCAAGACCGATGTCATCATCGAGCGCATCGTCAAGCTCTCCAAGGAGGGCAAGGTCAAGGAGATCGCAGACATTCGCGACGAGACCGACCTTTCGGGCCTGCGCATCGCTATCGACCTTAAGCGCGGCGTCGACCCCGACAAGCTCATGGCCAAGCTCTATCGCTCGACCACGCTGCAGGATTCGTTCTCGTGCAACTTCAATGTGCTGGTCGATGGTTACCCTCGCGTTATGGGCGTGCGCCAGATTCTGCACGAGTGGGTCAAGTGGCGTATTGAGTCCACGCGCCGCCGCATCAACTTTGACCTGGGCAAAAAGTCCGAGCGCCTGCACCTGCTGCACGGCCTCGAGGCGATCTTGCTCGATATCGACAAGGCCATCGCCATCATCCGCGGCACCAAGCTCGAAGCCGAGGTCGTGCCCAACCTTATGAAGGGTTTCGACATCGACGAGACCCAGGCCGAGTTTGTTGCCGAGCTTAAGCTCCGCAACATCAACGAGGAGTACATCCTCAACCGCACCAAGGACATCGCTAAGCTCGAGGGTGAGATTGCCGAGCTTGAGGAGATCCTCTCCAGCGAGGACAACATCAAGAAGGTCATCAGCGACGAGCTGGCCGCGGTCAACAAGAAGTACGTGATGCCGCGCCGCACGGGCAGGATTGAGCCCCACGAGGTCATCGAGGTGAGCCTGGAGCCCGAGGTCGAGGAGTATCCGGTCACCATCATGCTCTCGCGCGATGGCTACCTCAAAAAGATGACGGACCGTGTGCTCAAGAAGGCGACCACGCTCAAGTACAAGGACGGCGACAAACCCTTTATCGAGTTCCCGTCCTCCAACACCCACGAGTTGCTGGTCTTTACCAACAAGAGCCAGGTATACAAGTGCAAGGTCGCGGCGTTTGATGATACCAAGTCGGCCCAGCTGGGCTCGTACCTGCCGACCGATCTTGAGATGGAACCCGACGAGAACGTCATCTGGGTCATCGATCCCGAAGACTACAAGGCCGACGTGCTGTTTGTCTTTGAGAACGGCCGCGTGGTGCGCGTCGCACTTGCCGGATACGCTACCAAGACTAACCGAAAGCGCCTCAAGAACGCCATCTACGGCGGCAGCAAGCTGCTGTATGCGCAGGTACTCAAGGAAGACCGCGACATCGCACTGGTCTCGAGCGACTATCGTTTGATGAACTTCAACACGTCGTTGCTCAAGACCAAGACGACTACTAACACGCAGGGCGTCCAGGCCTTTACGGCCAAGAAGGGCCGCTCGGTCACCACCGTCGGCACGACCGAGGAGATTCTTGGCGCCGGCGTCTCGGCCGAGAAGTTCACCGCGCAGAGTCTGCCCTCCGCTGGTGCCCTCATGAAGGAAAACGACATGCCGAGCTTGTTTGACTAAAACAACGGTGGCCAAACCGTCATGGTTGTACAAAGCAGCGGGGCCCGGAGCGCAGCAATATCGCGCTCCGGGTCCCGCTCGTTGCAACGTAGTCGGAATAATAGGAATCCCCGTCTTTCACTCCTGCAATCCCACGGCACAAGACATGTTAAGCCGTTAGCAAAACTTGCAAAAGTTAGCAAAAGTTGCAAAAATTAGCAAAACTTGCAAAGGAGCTACCATGGAGTACAGCAAGAACCCCTTTACCCCAACATTTGGAAGCGTCCCTCCCTTTCTAGCGGGTCGCGAGCATATCCTGCGTGACATCAACCGTGGCTTTATCAATGGCCCGGGAGATCCCAACCTGTCGACCATTTTTACTGGCGCAAGGGGAACGGGCAAGACGGCGCTTCTCTCGCTCCTTTCAGAAACGGCGCTTGAACACGACTGGATCGCAGCAAATGTCTCCGCCATGCCAGGCATGCTCGAAGATATTATCGAGCGAACCAAAGAAGCCGCAGATAGCTACCTCTCACAGCCTCACGCGCGCATCAACGGCGTTCAAATTGGTCCAGTGGGTATCGATTGGGTATATGCTCAAGAGGCCCAGGGCAACTGGCGCACACGCATGAATGGCATCTTTAAGCAACTCGAAAAACATGACATCGGACTTCTCATCACCATCGATGAAGTCACCGTCGATCTCGAAGAAATGCTTCAATTTGCCTCTGTTTACCAGCACTTTGTACGCGAAGGTAAAAAAGTTGCCCTACTCATGGCAGGACTGCCCTACAAAGTATCGGCTCTGCTGCGCAACGATTCCGTCTCGTTCCTCAGGCGTTCCCAATATCATCAGTTAGGACGAATCACTGACGTTGAAATTGCAAACGCATTCCGCAAAACCGTTGAGGCCGGAGGCCGCTCAATCACGCCAGAAGCGCTCGAGGATGCCGTGAAGGCCGTTGACGGATTTCCCTATATGATGCAGCTCGTCGGATATCGCACATGGGATGTTTCGGAAAACTCGCCCCAAATCAGTACATCCGATGTCCAGCAGGGTTCCCTGCTTGCACGTATGGAGCTGCGCGATCGAATTCTCGAAACGACCTATCGGGAGCTTTCCGATAAAGACATTGAGTTTTTGCTCGCGATGCTGCCCGATTCTGGCCCCAGCAGGGTCTCGGAGATAGCCAAACGCATGGGCGTCGCCAGCAACTACGCAAGCCAATACAAACGCCGCCTCCTCGAGGACGGCGTTATCGGGGAACGTGGACGTGGCCTCGTCGGCTTCGACATCCCCGCGTTCAGAGAATTCTTGAACGAGAAGGCGTTTTAGCACGCCGGAATTGTCCGCGGAAGCATCAACGCATGGCAATCAGCATTCCTCTTGATAAGGATTGCAAGCATTTCCACCAACACCGATTGCCATGCGTTCCTCTTGTCCTTAGGCGAGCTTGCGAGCGAGCTCTCGCACCTCTTCCAACTTAGGCGACGATGCCATGCTGTCGCGCTCGGTCATACCGCTGATGGTGACAATGCCCTGGTCCTCCCACTTGCAGTACGCGCAGGTTGACTTGTACATAGCGATCGCCGCATCATAGACGCCCGCGCTGTGGCTATCGAGCAAAAGGGCCGTCTTGGTGAACGGGAAGCCCGTGGCACCGAAGGTGTACAGACGGTCGATGGCGGCCTTTTCCTGCGCGGTGATATCGAACCAGTAGATAGGCGAAGCGAAGACAACCATGTCGGCGTCTTTCAGCGACTCGATCACGTTGGCCATGTCATCTTTCTGCACGCAAGTGCCCTCGTGGGCGAAGCAATACTGACACCCCAGGCAACCAGCGATTTTCTTGCTGGCAACGCGGACGACCTCGACCGTATTGCCGCTCTCGCGCGCGGTCTCGGCAAACGCCTCAACCATGGTGTCGGTATTGGCGCCCTTGCGCGGGCTACCACTCAATACAACGATTTTCATAAGAATCTCCCTTCTTCATGCCGCAGGCGCACGATGATTCGGGACAGGTTTTCGTTAGCACCCTCGTAGCGGTTCTCCGCCCCCCAAGCGATGTGTCCGCTACGAAACAATCGTCTTGTAATAAGCGCCGAAGTCTGCGAGCGAGTCCATGATGGGCATCATCTGGCGGCCGAGCTCGGTAAGGCCATACTCAACGCGGGGAGGATTCTCGCCATAGTCATGGCGAAAGACCAGCCCATCATCCTCCATCTGCCGCAGGCTGTCGGTAAGCACCTTCTGAGAGATCCCCTCTAGGTTGCGGCGCAACTCGTTGAAACGCCAAGGGCGTACGCGTAAGTTACGAATAATGAGCAGTTTCCACTTGCCGCCAATGAGCGCTACCGCCGTTGCGACCGGACACTCCGGAAGCTCCTCTTTCGCCATCATGGGAGACCCAACCTCCTTGACCATACCGGTTTCACAAAAAAGCACGCAGTTACAAATATGTGCGTACTCGTATTTGCATGTGTTTTTGCGTTGAATATATCTCACGCAGGAGATGCCTGCAAGGTAAATCAACCCCAAGAGAGGAACCATTATGGCTAATTATGCAAAGACCCACATCGGCAATGAGAGCCGCGTTGAGCTGCACGAGGTGCTCGGGCTTACCGGGGCAGAGGTGAGTATCAACAGTCTTCCCGCCGGCGCTGGCGTTCCGTTCGTCCATGCACACAAGGAAAACGAGGAGATCTATGGCGTGCTCGAGGGCGCAGGCTCGGTCACGATCGACGGTGAGGATATCGAGCTTGCGGCCGGCGACTGGCTGCGCATTTCCCCCGCTGCGCATCGTCAGTTCCGCGCCGCGTCCGACTCGGGGATCACATACGTCTGCATTCAGGTCAAGCAGGGATCCCTCGATGCCTTCACGGCCGACGACGCCATCATGTTCTAATTCGCGATTAATCTGCAAGGAGCCGATACCGCCCGCATGCCTCCTTCGGAATAGGCGCTGAGCAGCTCCTGGGCGTGGGCGAACTCGGGCCCTCGCCTCCAACCGAGCAGGCGGTTGACCGCGAGATTTCCCTGGACGTTGTGGACGAAGAGCAGATAGGCGTCCTCGCGCGAAAGCCCTGTTTCCTCCATGATCGAGGGAACCATCTGCTCGGCGCCGCGCTCGACGACGCGCTGTGCCACCCGGGCGTACGCGTCGTCATCCGAGTAGAGCAGAAAATAGTCATCGTTTGCCGGCGGACGCTGGCAGAGGGCACCCGCCTCCGCTCCCTCTAGCGGCGGCACCGCCGCCAAGGCCTCGTCGATAAGCGCGTCGAGCAGCGCGAACTTGTCCTCGTAGTGCAGATAGAACGTGCCGCGGTTGATATCGGCGCGGCGGCAGATATCCGCTACCGTCATCTTCGCGAAGCCGACCTCGGCCAGCAGCGCGAAGAACGCCTCCCGTATGACCGAGAGCGTATAGCGTCGGCGACGGTCTATCTGCCCCGTTTCCCTGACCCCTCCACTTGCGGCGCTCATCAGGTTCCCGCAGCCG
>CAUDCB010000155.1 GCA_958447915.1 uncultured Collinsella sp.
TCATGCGCTCGAGCGACACCTCGCAGTACGCGCCGGCCTCGGCGGCAGCGGCGGCGACCTTCTTCATCATGACGGCGGGACCACAGCTGGCGACGTAGTCGTAACCGCCCTCGCCGAGCAGCTCGGCGGCAGGATCGGTGCAGAAGCCGTGCATGCCCAGTGATCCATCGTCGGTGCACACGTTAACCGTGGCTCCCAGCGCGCGGAACTCATCGACGCCCACGGCCTTGGACGCGGTGCCAAAGCCCAGGCACACGTCGACGGTCACACCCTGCTCGGCAAGCAAGTCAGCCAGGCAGAGCACGGGCGGAACACCGATGCCACCCGCCACGAGCAGCGCCTTCCTGGTGCCCTCGGGCACAAGCCAGCTGCGGCCGCCGGGGCCCAGCAAGTTGGAGGTGGAGCCAGGGGCCATCTGCGACAGACGACGGGTATCATCGCCCACGACGGCGTACCACAGCTCGACGGTGCCGGCCTCGGCGTCGGCGCGATAGAAGCTCAGGGGCACGCGAAGCAGCGAGGAAGCATCGCCCGGCACGGCGATATTCACGAACTGACCGGGCTTGAGCGCACTTGCAAGCTTGGGGGCCGAGATAACGAGCGAGAAGATGCCGTCGGCGATCTCCTGGTTCGAGACGACCTCGAAGTCGTGCATGCGTGCAGTGGAAGGTGTGGGCATAGACGCTCCAATCCCCCATGCGGTTGCATGGTTCAGGCGAACAGAAAGCGCGGCACCGCAAGGGCGCCGCGCACAAAAGCGATAAGGCTATGCTAGCAGATGCAGCCGTCGGCAAGCGTCTGCTTACCGCCGACAAACACATCGGTGGCACGACCGGTGAGCGTGCGGCCGGCAAAACCGGAGTTCTCGGCACGCGACTCGTAACCGTCCTCGCCGACCGTCCAGGTAGCAGCGGGATCGAACACGGTCAGGTCGGCAACGGAGCCCGCCTTGACTTGAACCTGGTCCAGACCCAAGATCTCACGCGGCTTGATGGCCATGAGCTCGACCATGCGACCCATGCTCATCTTGCCCGTGTTGACCAGCTCGGTGAGCACAAGCGACAGCGAAGTCTCGAGGCCGATCATGCCAAAGGGCGCAAGCTCGAACTCGCGGGCCTTCTCCCACGGAGTATGGGGAGCGTGGTCGGTGACGATGGCGTCGACGGTGCCGTCGATGACGCCCTGACGGATAGCCTCGGCGTCCTCCTCGGTACGCAGCGGCGGATTGACCTTGAGCGAGGTGTTGTAGGTCTCGTCCAGGTCGTTCTCGGTCAGGAACATGTGGTGCGGGGTGGCCTCGCAGGTGACCTGCACGCCAGCGGCCTTACCGGCACGCACGAGCTCCAGGCCATGGGCGGTGGAGATATGCTGGATGTGCAACTTGGCACCGGTCAGCTTGGCGATCTCGATATCGCGAGCGATCTGCAGCTCCTCGCCTGCCGCCGGCCAGCCCTCGAGGGCCAGACGGGTAGAGACCTTGCCCTCGTTGATCTGACCGTGACCGACCAGGTCCTCGTCCTGGCAATGGCTCATAAAGACCTTGCCGAACATCTTGCCGTAGTCCATGCAGCGACGGAGCATGCCCGCACCCTGCACGCCGCGACCGTCGTCGGTGAAGGCGACGGCGCCGTGGGCAACCATATCGCCCATCTCGGACATAGCCTCGCCCTTAAGACCGCGGGTCATGGCGCCAGAAGGATAGACGCGGCAGTGGCCGACCTCGGCGGCGCGGGACTTGACGAACTCAACGACGGTACCGTTATCGGTAACGGGGTCGGTGTTGGGCATGGCACACACGCCGGTGAAGCCGCCCTTGGCAGCTGCGCGGGTGCCGCTCTCGATGTCCTCTTTGACCTCGTAGCCGGGCTCGCGCAAGTGAACGTGCATGTCCACCAGGCCGGGGACGAGGTACTTACCTGAAAGGTCACGGACCTCGACTCCCTCAGCGGCGAGGTTCTCGCCGACCTCGGCGATCTTGTCGCCGTCAATCAGGACGTCAACGACACCGTCAAGCTCGACGGACGGGTCGACGACGTGGGCATTCTTAAGAAGCAAGGCCATTATCGGCACCTCCAAGCAGCAGATACAGGATAGCCATACGCACACAAATACCGGCGTAGACCTGCTCCAGGATGACGGAGCGTTGCGGGTGGTCGGCCATATAGGAGTCGAACTCGACGCCGCGGTTGATGGGGCCCGGATGGCAGATGATCGCGTCGGTCTTCATGAGCTTCTCACGGTCCTTGGTCAGGCCGAAGAGCTTGTGGTACTCGCGAATGGTCGGGAACGGGGCACCCTCAAGGCGCTCCTGCTGCACGCGCAGCATGTAGACGACGTCCAGCTCGGGGAGTACCGAATCGAGGTCGCTCGTCACGTGGTCGCAGCCCAGAACCTCGGGCGCCGGCGGCAGCAGCGTGCCGGGGGCGACGGCGTAGGTCTCGCAGCCCATGATCTTCAACGCGGGGATCAGCGAGCCGCAAACACGGGAGTGCGCGATATCGCCGACGACAGCGACCTTCAGGCCGTGGAAGTCGCCCTTGTGCTCCCAGATGGTGTACAGGTCGAGCAGGGCCTGCGTGGGATGGTTGTGCTTGCCGTCACCGGCGCAGATAACGCTCGCGGGCGAATTCTGCGTAACGATGTGGGGAGCGCCGGCGTGCTTATCGCGCACGACGATGCAATCGATCTTGTAGGCGTTGAGGGTCTCGACGGTATCGACGAGGCTCTCGCCCTTGACCGTGGAGGTCGAGGAGCCGCCGAAGTTGAGGCTGTCGGCCGAAAGACGCTTCTCGGCGAGCTCGAAGGAGCTGCGGGTACGCGTCGAGGGCTCATTGAACATGTTGACGATTGTCTTGCCCTTGAGCGTGGGGACCTTCTTGATGGCACGCTCGTTGACCTCGGAGAACGCCTTGGCGGTCTCGAGGATGAGCTTGATGTCCTCTTCGGAGTACTCGGTAATGTCGATCAGGTGCTTATGGTTGAACGCCACGGTACTACTCACCTCCCAGCGGCGCGGAGCCCACATGGGAACCCGGCGCGACGTCGTTGATTTCGACAGCGGTACGGCCGTCGACTTCCTTCATATATAGGTGCACGTTCTCCTCGTGCGACGAGGGGACGTTCTTGCCGACAAAGTCCGGCGAGATAGGGAGCTCGCGGTGACCGCGGTCAACGAGAACTGCCAGCTCGACTCGGCTCGGACGGCCCAGGTCCATAACGGCGTCCAGAGCGGCGCGAATGGTTCGACCCGTGTACAGGATGTCGTCCACCAGCACGACGCGCTTGCCGTCGACGCTGAAGGGAATGTTGGTAGCGTGGATCGCGGGAGCGAAATTGGTCGCATAGTCATCGCGATAGAAGCTGATATCCAGGCTGCCGAGCGGAACGTCGACACCCTCGATCTCCTTGATCGCCTCGGCGAGCTTCTTTGCCAGAAGGTCGCCGCGCGTGACGATGCCGACCAGAGCGAGGTCTTCACAGCCCTCGTTGCGCTCGAGAATCTCGTGCGCGATGCGGGTCATCGCTCGGTTGACGGCGGTCTCGTCCATGATGACCGCCTTGGGGGAAGTCGTGCCCATCGATCTCCTTCCTCACATGTCTTGACTGCTGACACAGTCAAAAAAATAGATGCCCGACCGCTTAAAGCGGAACCAGACACCCACAGGAAGTACTGCTCATTGACAGCTATGTAATTCCATGTGGGTATCTCGTACCCCTTTAATGGTCAAGGCATAGTGTAGCCAACATCGAGCTCAATTGCGAGCATAAATACTAGTCAATCCGTAAACGGAGCCAATCGCTCCATAAACCTATATATATTTGTGGGACGCGCTTGAAAACCTTGTTGCGAGCTGGCATAATCCCCTCTGCTGCACGCAAATCGGATCTACGTCCAGGGCCGTAGCGTGGGCACTATCGCCAAAAGAGGAATGTCTCTGTGTAGATTGCGCACAGAGACATGCTTCTGTGCTATAGTTCAGGCTTGTTTGTTAACGCGACATGTTCGTTTGTCGCCCAAGGAGGGTCAGTTATGTCCAAAGTTTGCGAAGTTTGCGGTAAGCACCCCGTTGCCGGTCGCTCCATCAGCCACTCTCACCGCGTCACCAACCGTAAGTTCCGCCCCAACATTCAGCGCGTCTACGTCGTCGTCGATGGTCACCGTCGCAAGATGAACGTTTGCTCCACCTGCCTCAAGTCCGGCAAGGTTGCGCGCTCCTAAATAAGGTCTTACCAACAAGTACCTCGGACTCTCCGGGTCAAAGACCTCGCGTTCACATAGAACTTACCAAAGGCGCCCTCCCCTACGGAGGGCGCCTTTTTGCACTCATTGGGGACAGGCTTACATGAGTGCTTTCGAGCATAGGGGCCGCATCACAAATATCAAAAGGATCGTAGCCCAGCTGATATGCTTTGCAACTTGACCAGCAGTACGACTCGAGCGAGTCAAGCGCACCTTTCACAGGATTGAGATGGATGTAATCGAGCAGCTGCACCGCCTGCGTGTCCGACTCAACCGCGCCCCGCGAATAGCGATTATCAAACAGTTGCCCCGTTCTCCCCGTTTTCCCATTGAAATACTCATGCAAGTCTGTCCCCAATGAGCGAGGTGATGCAGTAGGCGGATAGTTTTTAGTTAAAACGCTTCATTAAGTTGAAGCGTTTTAGTGTGCCTTTTACGGGAATCTTACCGTTCGCCGAATAATTTCTTGCTATCATGCAAGGCGTAGGGTAAATCTCCGATCGCAAGGAGACACAAATGGTGAAAAAGTCACCGGACAACACTAATCCCGCACTAGTGGACAACGTAGAGGCGCTTGAGTCTAAGCGAGCGCAGATGCGAGAGTCCCGCGCGCGTATGGCTACGAAA
>CAUDCB010000156.1 GCA_958447915.1 uncultured Collinsella sp.
GCCCGTGGGTTATACCCCAAGAGCAAACCACCCTTTTTAAGGGTGGTTCTGATTTCACGTCACCTTGCTCGCGTGTACGGGTTTTCGCTGACTTATGCTCAACAAGGGCGGTTGGGCGCTCACTGGGGACAGACTTAAATGAGTGCCCAATGAGTGGGCGGAAGGTTGCGGGTTCTTTACGGGGATGTAGTGTGGGCTGCGGAAACGTGGTTCTTTCCGTACAATAGTTCAACTCGTGTAAACGCAGGGAAGGGACATCCATGGCAGACATGATCGAGATCAAGCATCTCAACAAGTACTTTGGCGACCTGCATGTGCTCAAAGATATCAACCTCACCGTCAAGCGCGGCGAGAAGCTCGTAATGATCGGGCCTTCCGGCTCGGGCAAGTCGACGCTCATCCGCTGCGTCGATTATCTTGAGGAGCCCACGTCGGGCGAGGTCATCATCGACGGTACGCCGCTCACCAAAAAGAATCACCTGGAGATGGCCCGCAAGTATAGCTCCATGGTGTTTCAGCAGTTCAACCTGTATCCCAACATGACGGTGCTCGGTAACCTGACGCTCGCGCCCATCAAGCTGCAAAAGAAGAGCAAGGAGGAGGCGACCGAGATCGCCATCGCCGCGCTCAAGCGCGTCGGCATGGCGCATAAGGCCGGCGAGTATCCGCAGAATCTCTCGGGTGGTCAGCAGCAGCGCATCGCCATCGCCCGCGCCCTGTGCACCAAGCAGCCCATCATCCTGTTTGACGAGCCGACCTCGGCGCTCGACCCCGAGATGGTGCAGGAGGTGCTCGACGTTATGATCGAGCTCGCGCAGGAGGACATCACCATGATCTGCGTGACGCACGAGATGGGCTTTGCGCGCCAGGTGGCCGACCGCGTCAACTTTATGGAGGACGGCCGCATCCTGGAGGAGGGCACGCCCGAGCACTTCTTCGATAACCCCGAGAACCCGCGCTGCCGCGAGTTCCTGTCCAAGATTCTGCACTAGGCGCGGTGATGGACATGACGGATATGACGAGGGCGGCCGTGTCGCGCCGTCACTTTTTGCAGCTGGCGGGCGCCGGCATGCTCGCGCTGACGGGGACCGCGCTCACCGGTTGCGGCAACTCCACCAGCGGCGAGGGTTCCGACAAGGGATCCAAGCTTGCGGCCATCAAGTCGCGCGGCCATCTGAATGCCGGCGTTAAGAAAGATGTTCCCGGCTACGGCTATTACGACACCGCCAAGGGCCGCTTTGAGGGCATGGAAGTCGATTTGTGCTACCAGATCGCCGCTGCCGTCTTTGGCGTGAGCTACAAAGACGCCCGTGCCCAGGAGCTTGTCGAGTTTACCGACGTAACGCCCAAGACACGCGGCCCGCTGATCGATAACGGCCAGCTCGATGTGGTCGCGGCGACCTACACCATCACCGACGAGCGCAAGAAGAGCTGGGATTTCTCGACGCCGTACCGTACCGACTACGGGGGACTCATGGTCAAGAAGCGTTCGGGCTTTACCTCGATTGAGGACCTGGACGGCAAGGTCATTGGCGTGAGCCAGGGTGCTACCACGCAGGGCCTGATCGAGCAGATGATCAAGGACAACGGCTTTAGCTGTAAGCCCGAGTTTAGGGCCTTTAGCGGTTATCCCATCATCAAGAGTTCGCTCGACGCCGGCAATATCGACGTCTTTGCCATGGACCGCTCCACGCTGGCCGGCTACATGAACGAGACCGTTGAGCTGCTGCAGCCCGAGGTCAAGTTTGGCGAGCAGGGCTACGGCGTGGCGACCAAGAAGGGCTGCGACCTTTCGGCCGTGGTCGATCAGGTGATTTGCGATCGCTTGGCCGACGGCTGGCTCGACCAAGAGGTCAAGACCTGGGGTCTTGTATAGGCGCATCGTCCAAGGAAGGAATCAAATGCTCGAAGGATTATTTGACGCCGACCGTTGGTCGACGACATTTCAAAACATGGGGCCCTTCTGGGAGGGCTTTGGCGTGACGCTGCAGGTGGTCGTTGCCGGTCTGCTGCTGTCGCTGGTGCTGGGCACGCTGCTGGGCGTGTTCTCTACCACCCGTTCGCGCGTGCTGCGCGCCATAAGCCGCGTGTACGTGGAGTTTTACCAGAACACCCCGTTGCCCGTGCAGGTGCTCTTTATGTACATGGCCGGTCCGCAGTTTTTGCAGGCCATAACCGGTGCCGGCCAGCCGGTGCGCATCGCGCCGTTCGTGCTGGGCTTCTTGGGCGTGGGCCTGTATCACGCGGCCTACATCTCGGAGGTCATCCGCACCGGTATCGAGGCCGTTCCGCGTGGTCAGATGGAGGCGGCGCAGAGCCAGGGCTTCACCCGTGCGCAGGCCTACTGGTACATCGTGCTGCCCCAGACGTTCAAGATCATCCTGCCGCCGCTGTGCAACCAGGCGCTCAACCTGGTCAAGAACACGTCGGTGCTCGCACTCGTGGCCGGCGGCGACCTTATGTACCGCTCCGACAACTTTGTGAGTCTGTACGGTTACCTGCAGGGATACATCGTCTGCTGCCTTATGTACTTCATCATCTGCTTTCCGCTCGCCATGCTGGTGCAGTGGCTCGAGCGCCGCTCCAAGGAGCGTCCGCGTGGCGTGAGCCTGGCCGAGCTGGGGCTCGACAACGTAGAGGAGGCCTAGCGCATGGAAATCTTCAACGCGACCAACCTGCTCTACATTTGGGGCGGCTTTGTTAAGACAATCGAGATCTCGGCGCTGTCGATCTTTTTCTCGCTCATCTTTGGCACGGTGCTGGCGCTTGTTAAAAGCTATGCGCCCCGTCCGTTCCGTATTTTGGTGAGCGCCTATATCGAGCTGTTCCGTTGCACGCCGAACCTGCTGTGGATTCTGTTTATCTACTTTACGGTGCAGGGTTTGGACATTGTGATTTCGACCATCGCCTTTACGCTGTTTACCAGCGCTGTTATGGCCGAGATTGTGCGCGGCGGCCTCAACTCGATTCCGCGCGGCCAGTTTGAGGCGGCGCAGAGCCAGGGTTTTGGCTTCTTTGCCACCATGCGCTACATCATTCTGCCGCAGACGTTTAAGACGATCATTCCGGCGCTGTTTAGCCAATGCACGACCGTCATTAAGGACAGCTCGTATCTTTCGGGCATTAACGTGGCCGAGCTTATGTACACGGCAAACGTCGTGATGGCCCATGCGATCGATCTGTCGCAGGTGCTTATGCTCTACGGCCTGGTGTTTGCGATGTACTTTGTGCTCAACTTTGGTATCTCGCTGCTGGTGAGGGCGTATCAGAGGCGAATGGTGGCAGCGTAGAATATGGCAAAGGGACAGCCCCTTTGTCACATAGAGAAAGGAATCGCGATGAGCGATCTGGAGAATAAGAAGAATCCTGTGGTTATTACCATCGCGCGCGATTTTGGTGCCGAGGGTCACGAGATCGGACGCATACTTGCCGATGAGTTGGGGATTCCGCTGTACGACAACGAGCTGCTGGTGCGCGCGTCGCTGCGTGCGGGCGAGTCGCTCGATAAGATGGCTGCCTACGACGAGCGCCTGGCCGTGGAGAACATGGCGTTTCTGCCCGACCGCTACGACGCACGCTCGTACTCGGACAAGCTATTCCAAAAGATGAGCCAGGTGATTTTGGACCTGGGCGAGACCGAGAGCTGCATTATCGAGGGTCGTCTGTCCGATTATCTGCTGCGCAACAACCCAAACCACATCGCCGTGCTGGTGACCGCTCCCTTTGAGGACCGCGTCGAGATTGTGCGCAAGAAGCGCGGCCTTAACAAAAAGAAGGGCGCCAAGCTGGTCAAACAGCAGCAGAAGGCGCGCGAGGCGTTCTATAAGCGCTATAGCGCCGGCAAGTGGAAGATGACGAGCGGCAAGGACATCGTCGTCAACCGCGCCAAGTTGGGACGCGAGGGCTGCAAAGATGTCATCGCGGCGGCCTACCGCTACAAGCTGGCGCAGCTCGAAGGCTAACCGACCAAAACCACCACAAAGGGGACAGGCACCTTTGTGGTGGTTTTTGTTTTAGGCCGAGGGGAAGGCCTTGGTGAGACCGGCGCGCGTCTGCGTGTCGGTCTTTTGATAAATGGAGCTCAGGTGGCGCTGGACCATGCGCATCGAGATGCCGAGCTCCTCGGCGACCTGCTTGAGCGGGCGTTCATCCTGGGTTACGGCTATGAGCACGTCGACTTCGCGCGGGGTGAGAGCGTGATCGGTGATGAAGGCCTGACGCTGCTCCTCGATATTCGGTGCTGCCAGCGCCTCCTCGGCAAGCTGTTGATGTTTGCGTTCCTGCTCGGTTTGGGGCAGGCGGAACAGGCCGGCTGCCACGAATGCCGCACAGGCGGCGACGAGCAAAATGAGCGCGCCGATCATAATGAGGGCAACGTTATCCGAGGTCACGAGAGCAAGCGAGATGCCCGACGTAGTGAACGCGCACACGTTGTTGGCTGCGCGGCCCATGCCAGCCCACAGCGCAGGCGTATGCATGCGCGGTGCCAGCTGCGTAAAGGTGGCGGTGAAGAACGTGACGAAAAAGCCCGAGCTCAGGTAAAAGACGACAAGGCCCAGGTTGGGATCGGCTCCTGCTTCGACAGCTAAGATCGAAATAGTGGAGAGTACCGTGACGCCGAACATGACGAGTCCCATGTAGCGACGCTCGGCAAGATCAAAGATAAGACCGGCGGCAAGACCGCTCGCTGCCAAAAAGAGGCGCGGCCAGGTCTGCACGGCGATGGTGCCGTGGGCGTTGGAGAACGTGACCACGTTATCGAGAGTAGAGAACAGACAGGCCAGAATCATGACGAGCGCGATGCTCCAACACGCCTGCTTGGCAAGGGCG
>CAUDCB010000157.1 GCA_958447915.1 uncultured Collinsella sp.
GTCATAGGGGACGGCCAGGATCTCCTGCGTGTCCACGGTGCGGTAGAACGTGCGGCCGTCCTCCTCAAAGCCCTCAAAATGGCCAGCAAACTTGATGGTCACGGCCTTGTCCTGACGGCGGACCTCCCAGGGATAGCCGTGGGTGAGCCACTCGTCGGTAGCCTCGACTTGGCTGCCGTTGACGATCTCCTGCTTAAACAGGCCGTAGCGGTAGCGCATGCCGTTGCCGTAGCCGGCGATGCCCTCGGCTGCCATGGAATCAAGGAAGCATGCGGCAAGGCGGCCCAGGCCACCGTTGCCCAGCGCCGGATCGGGCTCCTGGTTCTCGATGACGGACAGGTCAAAGCCCATGTCGTCGAGCGCCTCGGCGACCATGTCGCGCACGCCAAAGTTGAGCAGGTAGTTGTCGAGCAGGCGGCCGATCAAAAACTCGATCGAGAAGTAGTACACGCGCTTCTTGCCCTCGGTGGTGGCGCGGGCGTCACTCTTGGTGGCAACGGTGCGTGCCTTCTCGGCCACGAGCTTGGCCAGGGCATTAAAGCGGTCGAGGTCGCTGGCGGCCTCGACGCTCTTGCCGCTGATGCTCATGACGGCATCGCGATAGAGCTCGGTAAACTCCTGCTTGTTGTCGAAGATCTTATTCATACGTTCCTTTCCCCCGGGGATGTTTCTCCCGGAACGGTTATGACTTGTATCCTACGCCCCGGCGGGGCGGGTGATTACAGCTGTAACGGCTTTGTTACGCATCCTTGGCAGGCGGCTTAACAGAAGCAGACTTGGCCTTGGTAGCGGCCTTTTTGGTGGTTGTCTTTTTGGCCGTGGCGGGCTTGGTTGCCTTGGCCTTCGCCTTAGCCGGAGCCTTCTTAGCAGCTGCAGGCTTGGGCTTCACCGAGGACGTGCGTTTGCACGTCGCCTTCTTGGGGGCCTCAACCACCGGCGGCTTATAGCTGCTGGGACCGCGACGTTTAAGCACCACGCCAGCCAGGCCGGGCACCTTAATCTCAATGGAGTCCATCTGCCCGTTCCAAGGATAGGGTTCGCTCGAGCAGGTGTAGGGCTCCTCGCCGGCGTATCCGCTGCCGCCAAACTCGGGACGGTCGGAATCGAAGATGACCTCCCAGTCACCCTCTCGCGGCACGCCCACACGGAAGCTCTCATAGCTCGCCGGATCAAAGTTGATCAGAATCACCAGGTCGTCGTCGATGTCCTCTCCCTGGCGCACAAAGCTCACGATGGACTGCTTGGAGTTGTCCGCATCGATCCAGGTAAAGCCGTCGTCGGTGTAGCCACGCTCGTACAGGGCGGGCTCGGCGGTGTATAGGTGATTGAGCGCCTTAATGAACGCCTGATGATGACGGTGGGTCTCGTACTCCTCGGTCAGGAACCACTGGATGGACTCGTAGTAGCGCCACTCAATAAACTGGCCGATCTCGTTGCCCATAAAGTTGAGCTTGGCACCGGGGTGCGTCATCTGGTAGAAGGCAAGCGTGCGCAGGCCGGCAAACTGGCGCCACCAGTCGCCCGGCATGCGGCCGATGAGCGAGCACTTGCCGTGCACGACCTCGTCGTGACTCAGCGGGCAAATGAAGTTCTCGGTAAAGGCGTACATGATGGAGAACGTGAGCAGGCCGTGGTTGCCGGGGCGCCACGGAAAATCGGTCTGCATGTAGTGCAGGGTGTCGTTCATCCAGCCCATGTCCCACTTGTAGTGGAACCCCAGGCCGCCGTCCTGCGGCGGATAGGTCACGAGCGGCCACGCGGTGGACTCCTCGGCCATCATCATCACGTCGGGGTAGTGCGCCTCCACGGCGCAGTTGACCTGACGGATAAACGCGCTGGCGTCTAGGTCCTCCTCGGTACCGTACTTGTTGAACTTCTTTTGGCCGGGATCGTCAATGCCAAAGTTGAGGTACAGCATGCTGGACACGCCGTCCATGCGAATGCCGTCCACGTGGAAGTTCTCGAGCCAGTACAGCACGTTGGAGACCAGGAAGGAGCGGACCTCGCCGCGGGCGAAGTCAAACTTGTGCGTACCCCAGTTGGGGTGAATCTCGTGCTCAAACAGCATATGGCCGTTAAAGGTGGCAAGGCCGTGGGAGTCAGCGCAAAAACCGCCGGGCACCCAGTCCATGATCACGCCAATGCCCGCCTCGTGGCACGCATCGATAAAGTGCATGAGCTGCTGCGGGTTGCCGTAGCGCGACGTGGCGGCGTAATAGCCGGTCGTCTGGTAGCCCCAGGAGCCGTCGAAGGGATGCTCCATGAGTGGCATGACCTCAATGTGCGTATAGCCCATGTCGCGCACGTAGTCCACAAGCTCCACCGACAGGTCGTCGTAGGTGTAGAACTCGCCGCGCTGCGCAGGGAAGGGGTCCATGGGACCGGGGTAGTTGCCGTATTCGTCCGGCTCGCCCTGCGGGGCGTCGCCGTGGCGCTTCCACGAGCCAATATGCACCTCGTAGATGTTGAGCGGCTGCGACATGTGGTTATGGCTGGCGCGGCGCTTGAGCCATGCCGCGTCGTTCCACTTATAGCCATCGAGGGTCCACAGCACGCTCGCCGTACCCGGAGGGCACTCGGCCTTAAAGGCGTACGGATCGGCCTTGTAGAGCTTTTCGCCCTCGTTGGTCTCGATGAGGTACTTATAGAGCTGGCCCTGCTCGGCACCAGGAATAAAGCCTTCCCAAATAGCGCTCGTATGTACGGGCACCAGCGGGTTGGCTTCCTCATCCCAATTATTAAATTCGCCAATGACGTGAACGCTCTTTACATCGGGCGCCCAAACGCAAAAACGCCAGCCGCGCGTACGGTTTTGCGTGTCGGGGTGCGCGCCCATCTTTTCCCAGCTGCGCTCCCACATGCCAATGCCAAACAGATAGACATCGTCCTTGGAAAGCTCCGGTGCGTGCGGGGCGGCCTTACGGGTAGCGGGCTTTTTGGTTGCTGGCTTTAGCTTTGTATCGCTCACGTTTGATCCCATCATGACGCGGCAGCGTGTTGCCTTGGTGACTAGATGCGAAAGGTCCAAGGCTGCACGAATCGAAGGGACGGCGATAGTTCTATGATTCGTTCCACCTCGCGTGCTCGGTGGAACTTTCGGCACGAAATACGATAACACCTGTTCGTTACTTTTATGGAGAAAAGTGGATTTGCGGCGGTGTTTAATCGGCGAGCGCCATGTTTATACCACTGGCAGAATTGCGATGGTAAAACTCTTGACAGTTTTACCAATTAGGGTTTCAAAACTGTTAGGCTGACGTTTGGTAAAACGTTTTTAGCAGGTTGTTTACCCTTTGACATTGAAAGGCACGTTTATGGACCACATCGCTGCCACAAGTGTTGCTTTTATTTTCGATTGCGACGGAACACTGGTTAATAGCACCCCCGTCTGGGGCTATGCGCAGCCCGAGTTATTACGTCGTCATGGCATTGATGTAACGGTCGACGATTTTGCCCAGTTTGAGCATTTGTCGCTCGAGGACGAGTGCCAGGCCTACCACGACACGTGGGGCATTGGCGCGAATGGCGAGGAGCTGTACCGCGAGCTGAGCGAGATCCTGATCGATGGCTATTCCAAGGTGCCGCCGCGTGAGGGGCTCCTGGCATTTTTGGAGCAGGCGAAGGCCGCCGGCATTGCCATGTGCGTTGCCACGTCCACGCCGGCCAAACTGGTGCAGTCCGCCCTTGCGGGTGCTGGCCTTGATCGCTATATGAAGTTTATTACCACGACGGGCGAGGCGGGGCGCTCCAAGCAGTTCCCCGATGTGTACGAGCTGGCGCTGCGCCGACTGGAAGAGCGCCACGGGCACAAGTTTGATCGCGCCTGGGTGTTTGAGGACGCGGTCTTTGGGCTTAAGAGCTCCGGCACCGCTGGATTTAACCGCGTGGGCATCTATGACCCGCACGGCCGTATGGAGCGAGACGAAGTGCGTGCCAACTGCGACATCTTTATCGATAGTTACGAGGACCTGGACCTGGCCCGCGTGCTTGCATTTGAGGGATAGGCGAGAGCTGTGGCTTGTAAGGTATTGGTTGTTTGCGGCTCGCCCGTGGTGGCGAGTGCGAACCTGCTGCGCCAGCTGGTGGGGGAGTGCGACCACGTTGTCGCCGTAGACCGCGGGCTCGATGCGCTGCTGGGCGCGGGGTTGAGCTGCGACGTATATGTTGGAGACGCCGATACGGTAAGCTACGCAGGTCGCGCGGTGGTCGACGCGGCCGAAGCCTTTGAGGTTGAGCGCCACAACCCCTACAAGGACTATACCGACCTAGCGCTGGCGCTCGATTCCGTCCGCCGTCGCTGGCCGGGTGCCGAAGTGGTGGCAACCTGCGCCACCGGCGGCCGCCCGGACATGGCCCTGTCCGTACTGGGCCTGCTCGCGGGCTACGAAGATGCTCCCATCTGGATCGCCGAGGACAAGGTGGTCGCCCGCATCCTCCACGCAGGCGAATCATGGACCATCAAGGGCGCCGAGGGCAAGACGTTTTCCATCATCGCCATAGCCCCCAACACCCAAGTAAGCGAATACGGCCTAGAATGGGAACTAGACCACAGCCCCCTGGGCCTTTTAGCCGACACAGGCATTAGCAACATAGTCCGATCCACCGCAGAGATCGAAGTCCACACCGGCATCGCCATCGGGTACCTTTACAAGTAGGGACCATCGCATCAGGGTCTTATCGGGACGGTGGATAGAAATAATCGCTCGAAGAGTGATTATTTCTGCCCCGTCCCAGGAAAACCCGTAAGGCGGAAAATCAATCCAAAATTCCCCCTTGCATCCCCGAAGATCTTCCCCTATAGTATCTC
>CAUDCB010000158.1 GCA_958447915.1 uncultured Collinsella sp.
ATGCAGGCCTCGGGATAGCATGCCAGGACGATGATGTCGCATTCGCCGAGCGTCTCGTCGTTGAGCTCGCCGGCGACGGTGCCCATGCTGGCTGCCGTCATGACGTCGTCATCGGGGTCCCAGGCCAGCACGCGGACGCCCGCCTGCGCATAGCCGCGGGCAAAACTGCCGCCGATGAGGCCCAGGCCCACGATGCCGGCGCACTTGGGGCCACCCTGGTTAACGCGTGCGTTTCTCACCGTACCCATGGGCTACTCCTGAACGGTCTCTTGGCAGACGACCTCGCGGATGGCGCGGATGCGGCGCATGGTGTCGTCGAACTGGTCGGGGGTGAGGGCCTGAGCGCCGTCGGACCAAGCGTGGCTCGGGTCGTCGTGGACCTCGATCTCCAGACCGTTGGCGCCGCAGGCAGTCGCGGCGAGTGCCATGGGCTCAACATAGCGGGTGTAACCGGTGGCGTGGCTGGGGTCGGCGACGACGGGCAGGTGCGACAGGTGGTGCAGCACCGGCACGGCGTTGAGGTCGAAGGTGTTGCGGGTGCGGGTCTCGAAGGTGCGGATGCCGCGCTCGCACAGGATGACGTTGTCGTTGCCCTCGCTCATGATGTACTCGGCTGCCATAAGCAGCTCGTCGATCGTGCCGGACATGCCGCGCTTAAGCAAGACCGGAGTCTTGGTCTTGCCGACCTCTTTGAGCAGAGGGAAGTTCTGGGCGTTGCGAGCGCCAATCTGCATGACGTCGATCTTCTTGTCGAGGAAGACCTGCACGTCGCGCGGGTCCATGATCTCGGTGACGATCGGCATGTCGAGCTCGGCGGATGCCTCGCACAGCAGGTCCAGGCCGGCGGGGCCCATGCCCTGGTAGGCGTACGGGGAGGTGCGGGGCTTGTAGGCGCCGCCGCGCAGCATCGTTGCGCCGGCGGCCTTCACGCGGCGGGCGATGCGGAAGAGGTTCTCGCCCTCGACGGAGCACGGGCCGGCGATGACCTGGAACTGGTCGCCGCCTACATGTACGCCGTGGCCGCAGTCGATGACGGAGTCCTCGGGGTGGAACTTGCGGTTGGCGCGCTTGAACGGCTCAGAGACGCGCTGCACACGCTCGACGACGTCCATGGACTCGAGCAGGAACGGGTCGATCTTGGTCGTGTCGCCCACCAGGCCGATGATGGTCTCGTTCTCGCCGCGCGAGACGTCGGTCTTGAGTCCCTTTTTCTCGATCCAGCTGACGATGTGGCCGACGGCCTCGTCGCTGGCGCTCTGCTTTAAAATTGCAATCATGGTGTGCCTCTCACCTCGATGGATAGTCCTTGCAAAAACGGCCCGCATTGCGAGCCGTTTTGTATGGTGCATGAGAGTTTATACTATCTGACTCGCTATTGCCGCCTAAAGCGTGCCGTCGCGGCGCGTCTTTCACGTAATTGCAAAGCTTTTTCTATTATTTTGTTAGCCCGTGGCGCACTTGGGTATAATGCCAACCGTTCGCCCTATTAGCTCAGGGGATTAGAGCGTCTGCCTCCGGAGCAGAAGGCCGTTGGTTCGAATCCAACATGGGGCACCATCGAACGTAAGACCGTCCGAACCTCGCATGGTCCGGGCGGTTTTCTTATACCGACGCGACGTGATGGGACGTGGTATGGCAGCAACGGATATCGAGCGCGGACTCTCGACCGCCGAGGTCGAGGAGCGCATCGCCGCTGGTAAGATCAACCGCAACATGGAGCTCAAGACCAAGTCGGTCCGCGAGCTCATTATCGAGAACCTCTGCACGCTGTTTAACTTGATCAACGTGGTCTTGGCGATTTTGGTGTTGCTGACCGGTTCGTTTAAGAACCTGACGTTCCTGTTCGTGGTGTTCTTGAACACGGCAATTGGCGTCATTCAATCCATGCGCTCCAAGAAGATGGTTGACAAGCTTACGCTGCTCACCTCTAAGAAGGCCATCGCGGTGCGCGACGGCGCCGAGGTGGAGCTCGACCTGGACCAGATCGTGCTCGACGATATCATTCGCCTGGGGCGCGGTGACCAGATTCCCGCCGACGCCGTGGTGGTGTCGGGCGAGGCGCTCGTCAACGAGAGCCTGCTGACGGGCGAGAGCGACCTCATCAAGAAACAGCCGGGCTCCGAGCTCATGAGCGGCAGCTTTATCGACTCGGGCCTGCTGCGCGCCCGCGTGATCCATGTCGGCGCCGATAACTACGTGGCAAAGATCAACAACGAGGCCAAGTACGTCAAAAAGGTCAATTCCGAGATCATGAACGCGCTCAACGCCATCGTGCGGTTCGCGAGCATTATCATGATTCCGCTTGGTCTGGCTCTCTTTGCCTCGAGTGTGAGCGAGCTGTGGGATGCCGCGGGAACCCCGGGCGATAGCGCGCTTTCCTGGTGCTTCTCCGAGCTGCTGGCCGGTCGTGTGCCTTCTTCGGCGCTGCTGTCCACGGTGGGTGCCCTGCTGGGCATGATTCCGCAGGGCCTGGTGCTGCTGACCTCGTCGGTGCTCGCGATTGCCACGGTGCGCCTGGCGCGTCGCAAGGTGCTGGCACAGCAGCTCTACTGCATCGAGACGCTCGCGCGCGTCGATGTGTTGTGCCTGGACAAGACGGGCACCATTACCTCGGGCCGTATGGAGGTCGAGGGCACCTATCCGCTGCCTGTTGAGGGTGTTGGCTTTGGCGCGGACTCGGACGAGGCAGCTGTTCCCGTCGAGACCACGGTGCTCGACTTTGCGCTCGCCAACGTGGCACGTGCGACCTCGGCAGATGCCAACGAGACCTGCCAGGCGCTGCTCAACTACTACGCCGATCGCCCTGTTGAGGTGTCCGAGCCGCTGTCGGTCATTCCGTTCTCGTCGTCAAAAAAATGGAGCGGCGCGTCGTTTGCGCAGGGCTCCTATGTGATGGGCGCCGCGCAGTTTGTGCTCTCTGATCGCACATTTGCTCAGGTCGAGAATCGTGTGGCCGAGCTCGCCGATACCTGCCGCGTACTCGTGGGGGCGCGCGTGGACGGCTTTACGCCCGACGGCGATATGGTGGGCGAGGCCGAGCCCGTGGGCTTTGTGACTATCCGTGACGAGATCCGCACCTCGGCGGCCGAGACTATTGGCTACTTTAACGAGCAGGGCGTGACCCTCAACGTGATCAGCGGCGACGACCCGCGTACGGTGTCGTCGATCGCGCGCGTGGTGGGCGTGCCGGGCGCCGATGCTTACGTGGACGCCACGACCCTCGATACGCCTGCCAAGCTCGATGCGGCTGTGGACCGCTATCACGTCTTTGGGCGTGTGACGCCACAGCAGAAGCGCGAGCTCGTGCAGGCGCTCAAGCGCCGCGGGCACACCGTGGCCATGACGGGCGACGGCGTCAACGACGTGCTGGCGCTCAAGGAGGCCGACTGCTCCGTGGCGATGGCCGCCGGCTCCGATGCCGCGCGCAATGTTGCCGAGATCGTGCTCGTCGATAACGACTTTGCCTCGATGCCCGCTGTGGTGGCCGAGGGCCGTCGTTCTATCAATAACCTGCAGCGCTCTGCCGCGCTCTTTTTGACCAAGACGCTTTTCTCGATGGGCCTGGCGGCGCTGTGCATCGCGCTGCCGCCGTATCCCTTTGAGCCCATTCAGATGACGCTCATCAACTTCTTCTGCATCGGCGCGCCGGGCTTTGTGCTGGGCCTGGAGCCCAACAACGCCCGCGTGAAGGGGTCGTTCTTGACCAACGTGCTTAAGCGTGCGCTGCCGGCGTCGATTGCGGTTATTTTGGCCGCGGCGCTCGATATCTTTGTGGCGCGCGTATTTGGCTTTAGCCAGCTTACGCTTTCGACCATGTGCCTGCTCACGTCGTGCGCGGCGAGTGTCAGCCTGATCTGGCGCATTTCGCAGCCGCTCACGCCTTTGCGCGTGGTGCTTTTCGTGTTTGTCATCGCCGGTATTTTGACGGGCGTTATCGGGTTCCCGGAGCTGCTGTCGATTGCCAACTTGTCGATGGGTCAGATTGTCATCTTGGCGGCTATCGTCGTCTTTACCTGTGCGGTGTTCTTTAAGCTTGCCACGATGATGGACTCGCTTAAGCCCCGTCGCCGTCATGCGGCCACCGGCTTTGGCCGTGGCGTGCGTGTTCGCCTGGGTCGCGGCGGCGGCAAGGTGAGCTCGACGGGTTCGACGGCGGGGCGTTTTGCCAAGCGCGTCGCCGCCGACATGGCGCAGCGCCGCGAAGCTCGCACCGTTCGTGAGGCCGAGGCCCGCGCACTCGAGGGCGTGGCCCAGACCCAGCCCAAGAAAAAGAAGAGCGCCGGCGTTAAGCGCTCCCGCGTGACCAAATCGCCCCAGGGCATCAAAGTCTCGATGCCCAAGAAAAAGAAGTAGTTCGCTGCCTTCAGGGATGATTTTTCTGGCGATGTTGAATTGGTGCCTTGCGCTTGTGGGGCCGTGTCGATGTTATGCTCTAACCTCGATTGTTTGAATTGCTTCGGAAAGAGGATGCCGTGATCTGCCCGCATTGCCTAAAGACCATCGAGGACGGCGCCTCGTTCTGCCCCTATTGCAACGCATACGTTGGTCCGGGCGATGGCCCCGAGCATACCGAGTTCGTGTTCTGCGACGGCTGCGGCGCCCGTCTGTCCCCGCATGACCGTACCTGTCCCAAGTGTGGACGCCCCGCGCCAGGCATCCTTTCCGAGGACGCGGCCGCATCCGACCTGGCCGCAGGGCGCACGGCCGGCTTTCCGCGCCTGACGCAGGAGCAGATCGATACCGAGGTGCCCCACGCGCCGGCATCTGCCGCCGCGGTGCTCTCCGACGCAGCCGACCCCAACGAGAC
>CAUDCB010000159.1 GCA_958447915.1 uncultured Collinsella sp.
GGGCTGACTAAGCCGTCTCCAAAACGATATCCCGTAAGTATTTCATCATCTGAAGCATCTAAAACCAAATAGCCCGCGGCTCTATTGAATGTCACAACCGGAACAATGTAGCCAAGCGGGGACCCATCAACGTCTACAAAAGGAATAGGGTCAGAAGGCGTATACGAAGAGCCGAGGAGTCCCTTTATATATTTATCGGCAAGCTCTTGCGCAATTTCTGAAGTAAATTGTATCTGCTCACCATCAATATTGCCCGTCGAAGCAAAAACCTCTTTCGGACGTGCGGCTAAGGCGACAATTGAAGACGCGACAAGTTGCAGAAAACGACGACGCGAAAGCATATGTTCTTCTTTCTAGAGGAGCGACTTATAAGATACTCCTATTCTATAACCTTTTTTGTAACGTTACAGCACTGGTTATATTTCAATTCGATTTGCTTATGTCCTTGTAACCCAATACGTCTTTACGTTTTAAACGGAATTAGAAAATCACTCATAGCAAAAACGGGCTTTAATCCCAAAGAGATGACTTTGATTATGAATCAAACCAGCAGCCAGGGCATAGCTGCAGTGCAATTGCTACAAGAAAGGCCGCCCTTGCTGGCGGCCTTTCTACTTGCTACTAATCACGCGTCAGCTTGCGGTGAATACGATGCGGCTGGGCTGCGTCCTCGCCCAGGCGCTCGATGCGGTTGGCCTGATAGGCCTCGAAGTTGCCCTCGAACCAATACCAGTTGCCCGGATTCTCGTCGGTGCCCTCCCACGCCAGAATGTGCGTGGCGACGCGGTCCAGGAACATACGGTCGTGGCTAATAACCACCGAGCAGCCCGGGAACTCGAGCAGCGCCGCCTCGAGTGAGGACAGCGTCTCGACGTCGAGATCGTTCGTGGGCTCGTCGAGGAGCAGCAGGTTGCCGCCCTGCTTGAGCGTGAGCGCCAGGTTCAGACGGTTGCGCTCGCCACCGGAGAGTACGCCAGCGCGCTTCTGCTGGTCCTGGCCCTTAAAGCCAAAGCTCGCCACATAAGCACGGCTCGGAACCTCGGTCTCGCCGACCATCATGTGGTCCAGGCCGTCCGAGACGACCTCCCACAGGTTCTTATCGGGGTCGATGCCAGAACGGTTCTGATCGACATAGGAGATCTTGACGGTCTCGCCCACCTCGAGCTCGCCCGAAGTCAGCGGCTCCAGGCCCACGATGGTCTTGAACAGCGTGGTCTTACCGACACCGTTGGGGCCGATGACGCCCACGATGCCGTTGCGCGGCAGGGTGAACGAAAGGTCGTCGATGAGCACGCGACCGTCGAATTCCTTGTGCAGGTGATGGGCCTCGAGCACCTTGTTACCCAAACGCGGTCCAACGGGAATGCGGATATCGGTCCAGTCGAGCTTCTGGCTTGCGCGGGCCTCGGCCTCCATCTCCTCGTAGCGAGCCAGACGAGCCTTGTTCTTGGCCTGGCGAGCCTTGGGCGAGCTGCGTACCCACTCGAGCTCGGCCTCCATGCGCTTGGCGAGCTTGGCGTCGCGGTTGCCCTGCGCCTCGATACGGGCGGCCTTGGTCTCCAGATACGTGGAGTAGTTGCCCTTGTAGGGATAAAGGTGACCGCGGTCGACCTCGCAGATCCACTCGGCAACGTTATCCAGGAAGTAGCGATCGTGCGTGACGGCAAGCACCGCGCCCTGGTAGTTGTGAAGGAAGTGCTCGAGCCACAGGATCGACTCAGCGTCTAGGTGGTTTGTGGGCTCGTCAAGCAGCAGCAGGTCGGGAGCCTCGAGCAGCAGCTTGCACAGGGCCACGCGACGGCGCTCGCCGCCGGAAAGCACGTTGACCGGCATGTCGGAATCGGGCAGCTGCAGGGCGTCCATGGCCTGGCCGAGCTTGGAATCGATATCCCAGCCATCGGCGGCATCGATCTCGTCCTGAAGCTTGCCCATCTCGGCCATGAGGGCGTCCATGTCGCAATCCGGGTCGCACATCTCCTCGCCGATCTTGTTGAAGCGATCGACCTTGGCGATCATGTCGCCAAACGCCATGCGCACGTTCTCGATGACGGTCTTGTCGTCGTCGAGCGGCGGCTCCTGCTGCAGGATACCCACGGTGTAGCCGGGGGTGAGCCTGGCATCGCCGTTGGAGACCTCCTCAATGCCGGCCATAATCTTGAGCAGGGTCGACTTGCCCATGCCGTTGGGGCCCACGACACCGATCTTGGCACCGGGGTAGAAGCTCAGGGTCACGTCGTCAAGGATTACCTTGTCGCCATGGGCCTTGCGAGCCTGATACATCTGGTAGATAAACTCTGCCATTTGCCTGTTTTATCCTTTCTACCTGCTGTTTCCCTATTCTTGATTCGCTTTAGTGGAAACGAAATGAGGAAACCAGCTCTGAAACTTAACGAAAAAGGGGCATGGTTGCCCACACCCCCTAATACTACCTGGGAAAAGTCCCCCTTAACACACTATGAACTGCGTACGCTAGTTTTCCGCAACCTTAACGAGCGGCTCGCTGCGATTTGCGCCACAGCAGATACGAATAGACGTAGGCAGCTCCAGCTGAACCAAACGCCAGAACCGCAATCACCGCGGCGACGACTTCACTCGAAAGCACGCTACCCGCCACGCCCATCACAATCAAACCAACACCCAGCACCATAAAGCAGGCGCCGCCAAAACGCTGCGTACGGCGCCAGTTCTCGGGATCGGCAAGCGCCCAAGGCGTCTTGATACCGAGCGTATAGTTCTGCTTCACACGCGGCAAGTAGTTGCCTACGCCGATGAACAGCAAACCGATAGCACCGGAAATCAGCACGTTGACCGAACCGACCGCCGGCACCACGCCCCAGACCGTAAGCTCACCCAACCAGCTTATGGCACACATTAACAAGGTGAAGGCGATTACGAAGCCCTGATAGAACTTGCCCGAGGTTCGATATGCCTCACCTTTGGGGTCAATGCGTGGCACCACGTAGAACATTGCAAGAAGTGCCAGAGGCAGCACGCCGAGCGCGGAGGCCATCCAGCTAGGGCCCCAACCGTCGACGGCGCCGTTCGCTCCCCAGTGCGTAGGAATCTGTGCAGGCAAGCTCGGCATCACCATAAGGTGCGCCGCGACATTAATAGCGCAGACCACAACAAGCATGGCCCATACACGCGGCGATACCCCCGTGGCGTGTATGCCCTTGTTTTCGTTATTCATCCTCATCACCTTCAGTGTCTGTAAAGCCCATAAACCAGCCAATCAAGTCCTGCATGACGGTGGTGTTTAAGCTGTAAACGATGTTTTGGCCATGGCGCTCGTCGGTCACCAGCCCGGCGTTTTTGAGCGTCGCCAAATGATGGCTCAATGACGGCTTGCTGATGTCAAAATGCTCGGCAAGCTCCCCGGCCGTACAATTGCCCTCGCGCAGCAACTCCAAAATGCGCCGTCGCGTTGGATCGGCAAGCGCCTTAAAACCCTCTCCCGGCATAAGACCTCCTCTCATCATCTCTCATGACGCGCACACTATACTCGATATTTAGATGTTTGTCTAACTGTCTAATCTTGTACTCAAAAAAATAGCCGCCCCCGCGTAATGCGAAGACGGCCACTTCTCACGCCATAAACGTGTTTCGGAGTTGGCTAACCCGCGGCAACGGGTGCCATCTGCTTCATCTTATGCGAATCCCGATCTCATTTCAACAAGCCCCTAGGGCTCAAATGGAATCGTGATAATCCCTATAATGGCGATAGCCCAAACACGATCCGCTTCCCCATCGGAGGACATCTATGACCGAAACCGCAGCCGCAGCTCCCGTCGAGACACGCGACACCAAACTCGAGATCATCATGGGCCGTGAGGCACTCGATAGACTCGCCAACGCCACGGTGCTGGTGCTCGGCTGCGGAGGCGTGGGCTCTAACTGCTGCGAGGCACTTGTCCGCGGCGGCATCGGTCATTTTGTGATTCTGGACAAGGATATCGTCGCGCCCAGCAACATCAATCGACAGGCCATCGCCTTTCACAGCACCGTCGGCAAGCGCAAGGTTGACGTGATGGAAGCCATGATCCACGACATCAATCCCGCCGCCAGCGTTATCAAGCGCACCGAATACCTGCTGAGCGACAACATCGACGAGTTCTTCGCGAGCGTTTCTGAGCAGACGGGTGGCAAGCTAGACTACGTCGTCGACGCCATCGACACCATCTCGGCCAAGCTCACCATTGCCAAATATGCTCAGGACCATGACATCCGTTTGGTTAGCTCCATGGGCGGGGCCAACAAACTCCATCCCGAGTGCCTCCGCTTTGCCGACATCTTCGATACGGTACGTGACCCCATGAGCCGCATTATGCGCAAAGAATGTAAGAAGCGCGGAATCAAGAGCCTACACGTACTGTTTAGCTGCGAGGAATCGGTTAAGACACAGCCCCGCGATCCTTTCAACATCCACGAGCGCACCGAGCTGGGAACTGCCAGTTTTATGCCGCCCATCATGGGCCAGATGATCGCCGGCGAGGTTATCCGTCAGATCAGTGGCCGCGGCACCGAGCGCGTGCGCGCCGATGGCCAGCGCCTAGACTAGCGGAGCGCGCCGAGATGGAGCCCCGGTTATTTGATGCACACTGCCATCTTGATCTAATGGCTCACCCGGACGCCGTTGCCGATGAGGCAACGGCGCTGGGCCTGATTCTATTTGACTGCGGCGTCGATCCGCACGACTTTGCACGCGCCAAGAAGCGCGCCTGCGGCCGTTCAAATATCTTTGCCGGCATCGGCCTCCATCCCTGGTGGCTCGCCGACGGACGATGTGGCAACGC
>CAUDCB010000160.1 GCA_958447915.1 uncultured Collinsella sp.
GCTCAGCATCGTCTGGCTCGACCAAGGACGTGCACGACGATGCTGAGCTCACCATGGCGTGGTATGCCAAGGGCGAGTGCGATGCCGATTGGACCGAGCTCACCGACGGCATCGATACGACCGATGGCAGCCTGACTCTTACGGATGCGCTTGTCGGCAAGAAGATCAAGGTTACGGCGAGCGCTCTCGACAACACGGTTGAATGGGTTTCGTCGGACAGCGTTACCGCGGCGGGGGAGTATAACCTGCTGTGCGTGATCGCTACGCCGCAGATCAATAGCGATTCGACCCATCTCGTCTCGGGCGATAGCGTCAAGGCGACGGCGCAGGCCAAGCGCGCCGACGGTTCGGCCACCAACGGTATCGATGTCACCGACCAGGCGACTGTTGCCTGGTATGCGGCCGACGACGCGAAGACTCCGGCGGCCGACTGGACGCTGCTGCCCGATATGTCGGGCGCCGAGGCGACTGTTTCGGCTTCTGCTGCTGGCAAGTATCTGAAGGCTGTCGCCACGAGCGGCAGCTCGACGGTCGAGCTCGTCTCCGCCAACAAGGTTATCGCCGCGGGCTCGCTCGAGGCTGCAGTCCAAAAGCTCAACGATGCCAATAAGCAGATCGTTGTTGATTACAGCGCCAAGGGCGGCAACGTCAACGATGTTCTGAAGGCGCAGCTTGCCGATCTGGGATTTACCGATATCGACGTCAAGATCTCTGAGGGCGGCGTTGCCTTTAAGGCTGAGGATGACAAGGCCACGGTCGGTATCTCCGACGCCCAGGATAAGACCAACGGCGATGTGACGTTCTTCTACATCGATCCCAACGACTACACCGGTTACTACATCGACGGTCTGCGTAACGCCGATGTGGCGTTTGAACTATCGCGCGATGGCAAGACCGAGTATTATCTGCCCAACAAGTCCGTGCAGGTTGCTTGGGACGAGGCTAAACTGCGAGACCTTCTTGACGGAGCCGCCGAATCCCTGCAGATTGGCTACGCGTCGGGCGAGTCCGCCGATGGCGTGACCCAAAATGTCACGCTTCCGTACAAGGCGGGTTCCGCAAAGAAATTCTCTGTTGAATGGGCAAGCTCCGACACCGAGCGCCTGTTTGTTTCTGGTTATAGCTGGGAAGATAAGACGGGTAAGGTTTCGCGCGCATCGAGCGATCGAGACGTGACGCTGACCGCCAAGGTTACGGTTACGAGCGGCGACATCAAGCTTGCCGGCTCGCACGACTTTGCGGTGACCGTCAAGGGTGATCCCGAGAAGGTTGCCGCCGACAAGAAGGCGTTGCAGGAGAAGGTCGATGCGGCCTTTACCTACGACAATATTAAGTACTCTGGCACCAAAACGGTTGCGGACAAGGACGGCTTAACCGCCGACCTGCAGATGCCGCGCACGAGCACGCTCAATATCGACGGCAAGTACTTCGAGGTCAAGTACTCCGCCAGCACCGATGACATTACGTTCAACGGCTACAAGGGCACGGTCTATCAGCCGCTGCCTGGCACCGAGGCAGCGAAGACCAAGATCACCCTCACGGTGACCGATAAGTCCAACGCCGAGGTCACGGCAAGCAAGACGCTCGATTTTGCAATTGCCCCGCAGGACCAGGGCGAGCTCGATGCCGAGCTTTCTCTTATGGAAAAGGCGAAGGCCGGCTATGCTGCCGCCATTCTGAATGGCCAGGACGCCAATGCCGTTTCGGCGGACATGCACGCGTTCCAGAAGGCTTATCTTGATGCCGACGGCAACCTTGCCTGGAGCTATAACAAAGCGACGACCGATTCGACGTCCCTTGGCATCGTTCCGGTGGATCTGCCTGGCTATGACGCGATGTCCGGGCAGGATTGGCGTCTGTTTAAGTCGAGCAACAGCTCTATTGTTTCCGCAGAGAATCTCAAGGTCACGCAGCCGCAGTACAACACGAAGGTTGTCGTTTCCTCGCGTCTGACGAGCGAGAAGTACGCTCGCTACGCTGAGCGTTACCCCGACAACGCTACGTACGCCAAGCTTGCCAACCAGGACGTGTCGGCAAAGATCACGGTTCTGGGCACGAGCGGTCAAAACAATCCCGAGGTTACGGCGACGTGCACAGTTATCGGCGTCGATTCCAAGGGCAAGCAGCAGACGTGGGCTGCCGCGACGCAGTACACGCTCAAGAATGGATCGACGGCCGCCGATCTTTCCGAAGAGCTCTTTAAGCGGGCCGGCCTCGAGGCCGACTACGACCCCAATGGTTCTTGGGGCTGGGTGCTCAACTCCATTACGTCGCCTTTCGACGCTGATCGTACTCTTGCGTATGATTCCGCTACGGGTGCCTATTGGCAGCTGTTTATCAATGGTGTTGCGGCGTCGGTTGGCGCTGGCAGTTACCCCCTCGATGCGGGTGACTCTGTCGTCTGGTGCTATTCGAAGTACGGCGACGCTGCACCCACCGACCAGCTTTCGGTAAGCTGCACCGTTATCGGTCAGGACGCTTCGGGTGCTCGGCAGACGTGGGCGCAGCCTACGACTGCACTGGTGGAAGAGGGCGCAACTGCCGCCGATCTTTCCGAGCAGGTCTTTAAGCGGGCTGGTATTGGCGCCGACGTCCAAACCGGTTCGTATGGTTGGTTCCTCAATTCGCTGACTTCTCCGTTCAATAAGAGCGTGAAGCTTTCGACCGTACGGGTAAACGAAAGCACCTGGAAGTCCTGGCAGTTCTTCGTTAACGGCAAGATGGCCAATGTCGGCGCCGGCAACTTCACGCTCAAGGCCGGCGATGAGATTACCTGGGTCTATGGTTCCGATGGCACCATGCCCGGTCAGGTCTCTGTCTCGATGGAGATCATCGGCAAGAAGGACGATAAGGCACAGCGCTGGACCGATCCTTCGACGCAGGTGTTCGTTAAGGGCACGACGACCAAGGACGCTACTGCCGCCTACTTTGATGCCTTGGGCATCAAGTCCGAGATGTACGATCAGCTGGGCTTCTGGGGTGTTCACAGCCTTGTCTCTCCGCTTGACGGCACTAAGTTGGCCGGCGCTTGGTCGTACTTTGTTAACGGTGTTCCCGGATCTCAGCTCGATAGTGACTACGTGCTCAAGTCGGGTGACGAGATCGTCTGGGCCTATGCTGCCGGCGATACGGTGCCTAATCCCGACGAGGTCGTAGTCAATCCGAGCGCCCCACGTCCGACCGATTGGAAGTCCGATTGGGACGGCAAGTCCAATGCAGTGGTCGAGAACGTTTCGACGCCTACGGGTGCGTTAGCGAGCTCTTGGACGTTCGATTGGAAGGCGTATTCTGGTTCGGCGTATCCCAACGCGAGCGAGCCTATTGTCGTGAACGGCAACGTGTATCTTGCCGTCAACAAGCGTTTGCTAAAGATTGACGCCGAGTCGGGCAAGGTCCTTGCCGAGTCGAATCTTAAGACTGCGGTCGGTTACACCTCGCGCCCGATTTATGCGAACGGTTTGGTTATCGTTCCGCTTGACGGCGGTGCGGTCCAGGCCCTGACGGCTGACGCGCTCACAACGGTTTGGGTCACTGACTCCGTGAGCAGGACTGCTCAGTCGAATTCTCAGCTGACGGTTGATGGCAATTACCTCTATGTGGGCACCGTTGATGTCAACTATGGAACGAGTACGTACAATAACGGTCATCTGACGCGTATTAATATCCTGACCGGCGCTGTTTCTTGGCAGCATGTCAATGCCGACGAGGGTTATTACTGGACGGGCGCGACGGTGGGCGATGACTATGTCTTGGTCCCCACCAGTGCCGGTACCGTCGAGATGCTCAGCAAGTCTTCGGGCGATGTGCTCGGAAGTGTTTCGGTTGGTGCTGTTGTCAACTCAACCTGTGTGCTTTCGGCTGACGGCAGTCATGCCTATCTCATCTCGCGCGACGGCAAGCTGCACGTGTTGGCGATTTCCGATGGCAGCTCGCGCGATGCGGATGCCGCTTCGCGTATTACCGAGGAGCGTGTGGTCGACCTTGGCCTTACGGGATGTGCATGCGTGCCTACGACGACGTATGATGGCAAGCTGATTGTTGGCGGCGAGGTTGCTGGCGGCTCTGCGCTAGCGATTATTGATCCGGCCAACGACTTTGAAACGACGCTGGTTTCGTCTGCCGATGGCTCTGCGCTTCCTGCCGGTGGCATCAAGGGCGCTCCGCTCGTGAGTGCTCAGGCCGATAGGACCTACTACGTGTATTTCACCGTCAACTATGGTGAGACCACCGCCCAAGGCAATTACACCTCGGGCGGTGGCGTATATCGTTACAAGTTGGGTGACACTGAGGCTTCTGGTGTGTTTAGCGCAACAGGCTACAACAACTACTGCGACTCGCCAATCGCTTGTGATGCCCAGGGCAACTTGTACTACATCAACGACTCTGGCGCGCTGTTCAAGCTGAATGCTGGCGTTAAGGTTTCGTTCAATGCCGGCGAGGGGTCCAAGGTCGATTTTCAGACTACGGCCGCCAACGGCTCTGTCGCCAAGCCTGCCGATCCGACGCGCGAAGGCTACACCTTCGCTGGTTGGTATACCGACGAGGCTTGTACGGAGGAGTATAAGTTTGATGCTGCGGTGACGGCTGATATGACGCTGTATGCCAAGTGGGTCAAGAATGCTGTTAACCCTGGTGGTAGTGGCGGCTCTGGCTCCAACGGCGGCTCGGGTAATGCCGGTGCCGGCGCCGGTTCCGGCAATGGTGCGAACGGCCAGCAGGGCGGCGGCGCTGTTGCTCCGGGTCAGAAGCCGGTCTCCACGACCACCACGACCGAGACCAAGGACGGTAA
>CAUDCB010000161.1 GCA_958447915.1 uncultured Collinsella sp.
TGTGTATAAGAGACAGGACCGCGCTTGGCTATGTACTCCAGGTCGCGCTGAACCATTCCGTCGAACCCAGTTGAATTTCGGTCGGTCACCTGCCACCAGCCGGTGATCCCGGGCTTCACGGCCAGGCGCTGCAAGTCGTACTCGGTATACTCCGCCACCTCGTTGGGCAGCGGCGGCCTTGGCCCCACCACCGACATCTGCCCTAGGAACACGTTGAGGAACTGCGGGAACTCGTCGATGGAGTGCTTGCGGATGAACTTGCCGATCCTCGTGACGCGGGGGGTCTTCCCTCATCTTGAACATGGCGCCGGCGATCTCGTTCTGTCCCTTGAGCTCGGCGAGGCGCTCGTCGGCGTCTTTATACATGGAGCGGAACTTCCACATGCGGAAGGTGGACAGGCTGCCGTCGCGGTGGGTCTGCCCCACGCGGATCTGGCTGTAGAACGGGTTGCCCTCGCTCTCCAGGCGGATGGCCGCGGCAAGCACCAGGCTAGGTCTGGCGATGACGGCCAGCACGCAGCCGCTGAACACGACGTCGAAGGCGCGCTTGACGGTGCGGTAGGCCAGGCGCGAGTTGTCCCAGTCTTTCACAGCCTGCATGGCCTTGTAGCGCATGCTCGCGTCACCGCCGTTCATGGCCTGGGCAACAAGCGCGGCCCCCACCGGCGCGTTTTGCTCTGTCACTTCTTTAGTAGTCAAGTTCAAATCCACGTCCCTGTCCTCAGGGATCCCCCCCCATCGATGAATTCAAATAACGAATGAATTGCCAGTGCGACGTCCCCTTATGTCTTACTGGGCACGTCCAGCGGAAGCAGCTCCCTAAAAGCGGAGTCGCCTTCGCCCACGTCTACCAGGCACCAGCGCTTATGACGGTCGATCTTCTTTACACGTGCCTCTTGACCCACCAACGGACCTTGCTCTATGTGCAGCACACCGTCTTCTATGCGGGCTACGCTGTTGCGCACCACGCCGTCGTCGTCGAGCACGCTGCGGTACCAGTCCTGCGCATCGTCCGGCATGGGCGCATAGGCCCGTTCCCTGCTGCCGGCAATCCTGCAGCCGAAGCTCAACTGGGCCAAAGTCTTGTCGAGCAGGGCGGCATCGCGCGTGGCGACGATGAAGTTTTCATGGTACTAAGGTTTGGTTTGGAGGGACCAGGCGCCGTCCCGCTTAAACCAGAACTCCTTTTGCATCACAAAAGCGTCCTGCATCAGCTCGTGCGGGATAATGCGGCGGACCTTTTCGCAGATCTCGCGCTCTTTACCGTTGGGGGTGTGGACCAGATACCAGCGGACGCGGCCGCGCTGGCTGTTGGTGATGGCGCCGTTAAAAGCACCGGGCAGCTGCTCTTGGCGCCGCATTGTCTGTTCCATCTCTCGCCCCCTTTGCTTGTCTCCGCGACGCACGCGGATGCAAGGGCGTTAAGAACAGGCTTCTCGCTCGCAGCTAGGCGCAGTCGCAAAAGTACAGGTTTTTGTAGAGGCGTATGGAGATGCGCCCATTCGCGGCGCATTTTGTGCAATCTGGGAAAACGTGAGCAGCTTGCTCGTATAATGAGCAACGTCGAAAGATACAAAAACCTGTACCTTTTTGCACAACAAAAAAGCCGCTCTAACCAGCGGCTTTTCTTCTATAGACAACAAAAAAGGCAACCGCCCTATTGGACGATCGCCTTTGTTAATTCTTGTACTGTTTGTGCTAGGCGCGAGTCTTGATCTCCTCGAGTACCTTGGCCACAAACTCGTCAACGCTCATCTGAACGGTCTCGTTGGAACGATCGCGGACGGAGATGTTGCCGGCCTCGACCTCCTTCTCGCCCAGGATGAGCATGTAGGGCACGCGGTCGATGCTGCGGGCCTCGCGGATCTTGTAGCCGATCTTCTCGTCGCGGTCATCGCAGACCACGCGAATGCCGGCCTCCTCCAGCTTGGCGCACACCTCGTGGGCGTAGTCGCGGCTCTTCTCGGAGACGGGAAGCGCCTTGACCTGCACGGGGGCCAGCCAGGTGGGGAACTTGCCCGCAAAGTGCTCAATCAGAATGCCGATAAAGCGCTCGATGGAGCCAAAGCACACGCGATGCAGCATGATGGGACGCTTCTTGGTGCCGTCGGCGTCCACGTACTCCAGATCAAAGTTGAGCGGCATCTGGAAGTCGAGCTGGACGGTGCCGCACTGCCAGGTACGACCGAGCGAGTCCTCCAGGTGGAAGTCGATCTTGGGGCCGTAGAAGGCGCCGTCGCCCTCGTTGACCTCATAGTCCATGCCCAGCTTCTCCAGAGCGGTGCGCAGGCCCTCCTCGGCGCGAGCCCAGTCCTCGTCAGAACCCATGGAGTCCTCGGGACGAGTGGAAAGCTCAACGTGGTACTTAAAGCCAAACTTCTGGTACACGGAGTCGATGAGGTTGACCACGCCCACGATCTCGTCGGTCAGCTGGTCGGGACGCACAAACAGGTGGGCGTCGTCCTGGTTAAAGCAGCGCACGCGGAACAGGCCGTGCAGGGCGCCGCGCAGCTCGTGGCGGTGAACCAGGCCAATCTCGCCGGCGCGGATGGGCAGCTCGCGGTAGGAGTGCGGCTTGGAGGCGTACACCAGCACGCCGCCCGGGCAGTTCATGGGCTTAATGCAGTACTCTTCGTCGTCGATGACGGTGGAGTACATGTTGTCCTTGTAGTGGTCCCAGTGGCCCGAGGTCTTCCACAGCTGCTTGTTCATGATGAGCGGCGTGGAGATCTCCACGTAGCCGGCCTTGTGGTGGATCTCGCGCCAGTAGTCCAGCAGCGTGTTCTTAAGGATCATGCCGTTGGGCAGGAAGAACGGGAAGCCGGGGGCCTCGTCGCGCATCATAAAGAGGTCCATCTCGCGGCCGATCTTGCGGTGATCGCGCTTCTTGGCCTCCTCCAGCATGTGCATGTGCTCGTCGAGCTCTTCCTTGGTGGCAAAGGCGACGCCGTTGATGCGGGTGAGCATCTTGTTGTCCTTGTCGCCCTTCCAGTAGGCGCCCGAGACGCCGGTGAGCTTAAAGGCCTTCAGAGCCTTGGTGTAGCAGATGTGGGGGCCGACGCACATATCGATGTAGTCGCCCTGCTGGTAGAAGGTGATGCGGGCGTCGTCGTCCAGGTCGCCGATGTGCTCGACCTTGTACTTCTCGCCGCGCTCCTCCATAAGGGCGATGGCCTCGGCGCGGGGCTTCTCGTACACGGAGAACTTGAGGTTCTCCTTGACGATCTTTTTCATCTCGGCCTCGATCGCGGGGAAGTCGTCCTCGCTGATCTTGACGCCCTCGGGCAGGTCGACGTCGTAGTAAAAGCCGTTGTCGGTCGCGGGGCCGTAGGCAAAGTCGGCCTCGGGATAGAGACGCTTGATGGCCTGCGCCATGATGTGCGCGGCGGAGTGGCGGATGACGTGCGTGACCTCGTCCTGCGGGAGCTCGGCCACCGAACCGTCATTGTAGAGTGCCTTCATGGGTATGTTTTCTCCTCTCGGATGCCTGATGCAAGTGCGTGCGATGCGCTCGGCGTTTTTGACTTGCATCATTATAGGCAGGTTGCCTTGGTATACAAGCGCCCGCCGCACCTTAATGGCACGGCGGGCGATTTTCTACGCATGCTTCATCGTGTGGGGCGGGGCTGTGGGGCGCGCGCGGCTTGCGGCGTGCCCGTGGCTTGCGCGGGACGCACGGTGCCCGTGGCTTGCGGCCGGCCCGGCGATGGATGCGTTACTGGATGCGAGTTCGGCAGTAGGGGCAGACCTTCCAGTGCGCGTCGAGCGGGCGATGGCAGCTGGGGCACACGTTACGAACCTGGGTGTCGCACACCGGGCACACGACAAAATCCTTCTCGATGGGCGCTCCGCACTGCGGGCAGGTGCCGTACTGGGCAAGTTGGCGCTCGCGCAGGGCCATGTCCAGCTCCTGCTCCTCGCGGTCGGCCGCGTAGGAGTGCGGACGCAGAACCAGGTAGGCGATGAGACCCACAAACGGGATAAGGGCGATGATGCCCCATGCCACGTAAGCGCTGGCGCCGCGGCGGCGAGCGTCGATGAACACATAGACGACCGACAGCACGTACAGGGCGATGATAAAGCCCACGAAGGCATAGATGACGCCCATAAGCTGCGGTGACATGAGCTCGTTGATGTATTTGGACATTGAGGTGTACCTTTCGGAATAATTACAGTCCTGTCAAGTTTACCACGGGGTTTGTTTATATGGGACCACGGCTGGGTATGGGGCTGGCGCGGACACAAACATCTCAATCTGTAACAGGTGGGAGCGGAATCCGGGTCTAGGTGTTACAGATCGAGACACAGGGGTCCCTCCCCGACTTCAATCTCGACCTGTAACAGTTACTCGGCAAAATCGGGTCCAAATGTTACAGATCGAGACAAAACATCCCCTCGCTGGCTTCAATCTCGATCTGTAACAACTGAGGCCGAATTTCCTCTCTTACTGTTACAGATCGAGACATTCAAAATCCGTCGGAAGGTTTGTCTCAATCTGTAACAGTTACTCGGCAAATACAGTCCCAGATGTTACAGATTTAGACAAACCATTCTCTCCCCGACTTAAATCTCGAACTGTAACATCTGGAACCCAAAAACAGTTCTTACTGTTACAGATCGAGAAGAACGTGCGCCTGTGGACTCAACATCTCAATCTGTAACAGGTAACGGCGCAGACCGCGAGTTTGGGCGGGAAGATCTCGCGTTCTAACGTGGCCGGCCTCCGTGATGAGCAGGACCACGCCTGCCG
>CAUDCB010000162.1 GCA_958447915.1 uncultured Collinsella sp.
CGAATTGCCAGCGGGGACCTCGGCCTGCGGCAAGCCCTCGCCCCACGGGTAGACCCACGTGGTCCACTTGCCGGAGTCTATCTTGGATCCAGCTTTGTCGGTCTGGGCGATCACCGTAGCGCCGGCAGCAAGGGCAATCTCACAGCCCTCGACGACCTCGGGGGTGTTGCCACTGTGGCTGCAAGCAATGACCAGGGATTTCTCACCCAAGCGGCGCGGGCGCATGATATCAAACTCGCGAGCCGTATAGATATACGAAGTGAAGGTGGTTGCCTCGCGCTGCAGAAGCTCATGAGCCGGGATCAAATCGATCATGGAGCCACCGCAAGCAATCCAGTAGACGCTGTCGAACTTGCCCTTCTCGGCAATTGCCTCTTTGATCAGATCGTGTGCGTTCATATCCAGTTCCTTTCTTGTTTGGTCCGCAATCAATGACGTTGGCTGCGTGGCCGATAGTTGGTTTAGTCAATCAGATATTTCTCGAATGCGGCCATGTTCTTGGCATCTGCCGCCGCCGGGTCATCGTAGTAACGCCCGTCCGTGATTTCCTGGCCCAGCATGCCATCGAAACCATGGGCATTAAGCGTAGCGACGAAGGCGTCCATATCGTGCTTGCCATCGCCCCACACCAGATGGCCATACGGGTCACCGTCGATAAAGTGCATCTCGTGAATTGCCCCATCACCAAAGGCGGCAAACCAGTCCTCGAGCGTCTCGCCCGCAACGCCCATCGCGGTTGTATCAACCATGGGCTGTAAGTACGGGCTCGCGACCTCGTCAATCATGCGCTTCGCATCGGAAACCGTCGTTACAAGGTTGCTCTCCTCGGGACGCAGGCTTTCCATCGTAAGCACCAGACCGTGCTCACCGGCATACTCCGCCAGAATGGACAAGTGCTCGCGGCTGCGCTTCCAGGCTTCCTCGCGGTCCTCGTCCCAGTCGCCCCAGCCCGAGTTGACGGACATACGGTCGCACCCAAGTACCTCGGCAAGCTCAATGCCGTGCTTAAAGTACGCCAGGCTGCGCTGTTCATGCAGCGGTTTGCGTGCGCAGTACTGCCAAGGATAGACAACATTCTCGGGGCACAGAGTACGATACCTAAGCCCACGGTCTGCAGCCTTTTTCGCCAGGACCTCAGCCTCAAAGTAGCCCGTGTGGTCGAGCGTCACATGCGGCTCCGCACACCACAGCTCAATGGACTCAAAGCCCAAACGCTGCTGCACATCAAGGAAGTAATCGAGCGACCACATGATGTAGTGGATATTCATGCCCGCAATCTGTTCGCGGCGCAGCGTCGGTTTGGATTCAGACATCTTATGCCTCCTTATTTCGATCGAACACGATTTGTCCGTCCGACATCGTCATATCAACCGAAAGATCGCGTGCGTCGCGATAATCGAGGTCGAACACATCCCGATCGAGCACGCAGATATCGGCAAGCTTGCCGACCTCAAGCGTACCCAGTTCGTCTTCGCGCATCAGATCGTACGCGCCCCCGGCAGTCCAAGCACGCAAGAGCTCGACAAGCGTCAGCGCGTTGGCCTCATTCACGGGCAGCCCATCGTCGAAGTATCCACCGCACGCGCTGTAGATTGACTCGCCCAGGCTCGGAATCAGCAGTGGCAAATCCGTACCACAGCACACCGTGCATCCGGAATCTTCCATGCCGCGGCGATTCCAGCTGTGCAAAAGTCGCGTCTCGCCAATTTGTCGACGCATCATCGACAGGCAATCCTCGCGCCGGTCCAGCGTCAAAATCTGCGGATAGACCTCGCAAATTCCACCTAACTTGCCAAACTCGACAAGATCGGTCGGATCAGAGTTCTCGAGATCGGTAATCGCATGGCGGCGAAGCAACCGTCCATGCTCGTCTCGAGGCAGCGAGGCATAGAGCGCCACGGTGCGACGAACGGCGCCATCGCCCTGGCAATGCAAGGAATATCGGAAGCCGTCAGCATCAATTGCGCGCAGCTCGTTCTCAATCAGATCCCACTCGGGCTCCTCGACAACCGTCTTGCCGGCAGCTCCCGCATCGGCCGTGTCCTCATAGGGGTCAATCATCTCGGCAAGCCCCGCCCATACGCCGCGATCGGTCATACGGTTGAAGCCAGAAAAACGAACGAACGGTCCCCGAAAGCGCTCTCGTGCCTCGCGAGCATACGACAGATTTGCACCGGCACCCACCGGCTGCGACATCATAGAGACGCGAACCGTCAGCTCACCAGATTCTTCACGGCGAGCCATTTCGTCGGCAAAACCGTAGTAGTCATCAAACGCCATCTCCTTGATGGCGGTAACGCCGCGCTCGTTAAGCATGCTCATGTAGTCCGAATACCCCGCACGTACCTCGGGCAGCGCGAGGAAATCGCTCATCATGCGCCAGATCTTCTCGGCATAGCACGCCTGGGGTGTGAAGCCGTATCGCGCACTGGCGGCAGCATTGAGAACGCAGGTCTCCGCACCCGGTGTAAAGCAGACGACAGGGATATCGCCAAAACAATCGTCAAACACAGCCGCCGTATTTGCGTTCTCGGCATCCGATGCCAACGTTTCGGGTAGGTTGTGGCCAAAAGCCGCCGCGCAATCCGGATGATCTTCTTTCCATGCACGCAAGAGCGACACGGCCTCTTTGGCATCAGCGATGCCGGACAGATCAGGCCCCAACGTCCGCAGCGCCCAGCCTGTATAGAAGGTATGCACATCGATCAGGCCAGGCATGACGGTGCGGTCGCCCAGGTCAACTACCTCGTCCGCCTGGGTCAAATACGAAGCTAGCTCACACTTGGTGCCAACAGCCTCAATTCGATTGCCACGGACCGCTACGAAACCTTCAAACGGCAGGTCCCCCGTACCGGTAAAGACGCTCTTAGACGTCAGGACCGTCAAACGATCAGACATCACAACCACCTACGCCGGAAGCATGCCAGAAATTGCCGTTACGATCAGGCCAAAGACGACCATGAAGATGAAGAACTTCCAAATGGTCTTCCACCATTGGCCAAACGAAATCTTAGCCACGCCAAGGCCGGCAACCGTCATGCCCGCCACGGGACTGATGGTGTTGATGGTCTGGTTGGCAAACTGGAGCGCGGTAACGGCCGCCTCGGGATTGAGGCCCATGAGCTCGGTCAGGGGGCCCATAACGGGCATGGTGAGTGCCGCCAGGCCAGAACTCGAGGGAACCAGCAAAGAGAGCAGGCCAAGGACGATATACATAAACGTGGTGTAGACGGCGGCGGGCGCACCGGCGAGCGCAGTAGCGAGCGCCTGGAGGATGGTGTCGATGATCATGCCGCCCTCGGCGATGACCAGAATACCGCGAGCGATACCGATAACGATGGCGGCGTACGCAAAGTCGGCGAGACCTTTAACGAACTCCTCAGCAATCGTCTGCTGGTCAAGACCGCCCAGGATACCGGCAAGCAAGCCCATGCCAAGGAACACGGCGGAAATCTCATTCATGTACCAACCCTGGGTAACAAGACCCCAGACGATAATGCCCATACCGCAAGCAAAATCGATAAGCACGAGCTTCTGACGGGTAGTGAACTCTTCCTCGATGGAGGCATCGGTCACGGAAAACTCGATACGCTTGAGCTTATCGTCCTCGTACGTAATGGACGACTCGGGGTTTTTCTTGACGCGCATGGCGTAGCGCATGGCCCATGCGATACCGACGGCAGTGAAGATGACCCAAGAAACGGCGCGCAGCCACAGTTGCGGATTGCCCTCGATGCCAATGATGCCCTGGGCGATCAAAACATTAAACGGATCGATGGTCGAAGCGCAATATCCCAGGTTAGGACCAAGGAAGCAGATGATGAATGCCGTCATCGAGTCATAACCGATACCCATCATGATGGGAATGAAGATGGCATAGAACGGCAGGGCTTCCTCAGACATACCAAACGTGGTGCCGCAAATGGACAGCAACGTCATCGTGATGGGAATGATGAGGATGTCCTTGTTCTTGAGCTTTTTAATCACGCGGCTCATGCCGGCATTCAAAGCGTTGGTCTTGGTGATGATTGCGAACGACCCGCCAATCAATAAGACGAACGCAACGACGTCGGCAGCCTCCTGGATGCCCTTAGTGGGCGCTTGCAGGACCGCGAAGATATCCTGCCCCAGATTGATGGTCTCGCCGGTCTCGGAATCGGTGTAGTTCTTATCGACCTGTTCATAGGTTCCAGCAACGGCGACTTCACGCTCGCCCGCCGCTGTCGAAATCGTCTTGCGCTGATACTGACCAGAGGGAACGATCCAAGTCAAGACCGCAAAGACAACGATCAGCAAGAACATGATCGTATAGACATGCGGTAATTTGAACTTAAAACGTCTGTTTGTCTTCTTCGCCTTCGTATCTGACATAGATACCTCCAAAGAACTCGAGACTGCATCGCATCTCGCTTCAACGTTTGCACAAGGCAAACGTTCTATGACGTTCTATAGGTTACCAGCAGCTTTTCTCGCCATCAAGATAATTTCAAACTGATTGCCGCAACGCGGTTGAACGGTTGCGTTTGCGCCGTGAACGGTATGGAAACGCCCGGTGAGATGATCCACCGGGCGCTTTCATACGCAATGTCCTAGATGTCAAAAACGTAGCGAGACCCAACGATCCGCTGACGACCGATGATAAACGGCCGCCGCTGCTCATCGAAAAAGAAGGCTTCCATATAAAACAAGGGTTCGCCAACGGGAA
>CAUDCB010000163.1 GCA_958447915.1 uncultured Collinsella sp.
CCACATGTTGGCGATGCCCATCGCTGCAAGCACCAAAATCAGCAGCTTAATACCCAGCGCAAAGATGATGTTCTGCCAAACAATCGACATGGTCTTGCGTGCTACGCGGATCGCGCGGGAAATGTTGGACGGTTTGTCATCCATGAGCACCACGTCGGCGGCCTCAATTGCGGCGTCGGATCCCATGGCGCCCATGGCAATGCCCACATCTGCGCGCGTAAGCACAGGCGCATCGTTGATGCCGTCGCCGACAAAGGCGAGCTTGCCCTTGCCGCTTTCGGCCGCGAGCAGCGCTTCAACACGCTCGACCTTGTCGCCCGGCAGCAGCTGCGCGTGGAACTCGTCGAGTCCGAGCTGCTTGGCCACCGCAGCAGCCACTTCTTCGCGGTCGCCCGTGAGCATAACGGTGCGCTTGACGCCGGCGGCGTGCAGGTCGCGGATCGTCTGCTCGGCATCGGCCTTAACGGCGTCTGCAATCACGATGTGGCCGGCATACGCACCGTCCACGAGCACGTGGAGGATGGTACCGACGACCTCACAGTCCGGCGCTTCAACGCCGGCTGCGGCGAGCATCTTGGCGTTGCCGACGACGACGTGCTTGCCATCGATGGTCGCTGTCACGCCATGGCCCGCGTCGTTGGCGGAGTCGCTCACGCGCTTGGGGTCGACCTCGCCCAGGTAGGCGGCGCGTACCGACTGCGCGATGGGGTGGTCGGAGAATGACTCGGCGAGGGCTGCGACTTCAAGCAACGATTGCTCGGTATAGCCAGCCTCGGGGTGCACCGCGACCACCGAGAATGTGCCGTTGGTGAGCGTGCCGGTTTTGTCGAAGACGACGGTGTCCACGTCGGCGAGCGCCTCGAGGTAGTTAGAACCCTTGATGAGAACGCCCAGCTTGGACGCGCCGCCAATGCCGCCAAAGAAGCTCAGCGGCACGCTGATCACGAGCGCGCACGGGCAACTGACGACCAGGAAGGTCAGGCCGCGCAGGATCCAATCGGACCAAGCGCCAGTCACCAGGCCGCCGCCAAGCGCGAGCACCGCGGCAGCGCCGGTGACGGCGGGGGTGTAGACGCGGGCAAAGCGCGTGATGAAGTTTTCGGTGCGCGCCTTCTTTTCGCTGGCATTCTCTACGAGCTCCAGGACGCGCGCGACGGTGGACTCGCCAAACGGCTTGGTGGTACGCACGCGGATGAGGCCCGTCATGTTGATGCAGCCGCTGATGATATCGTCGCCGGACTTGGCGGGGCGGGGGACCGACTCGCCCGTGAGCGCGGCGGTGTCGAGCTGGGTTTCGCCCTCGACGATGATTCCGTCGATAGGCACGCGCTCGCCGGGCTTGACGACGATCACGGTGCCGACGGCGATGTCATCGGGAAAGACCTGCTCGAGTGTGCCGTCGGCTTGCTCGATGTTAGCGTAGTCGGGTGCGATGTCCATCATGGCACTGATCGACTTGCGGCTCTTGCCCACGGCGTATGCCTGGAACAGCTCGCCGACCTGGTAGAACAGCATGACAGCGGCGCCTTCGGCCATGTGCGGGTCGGTGTCGGGGAAGAGCACCATGGCAAATGCGCCGATGGTCGCGACTGCCATAAGGAAACTCTCGTCGAAGGCCTTGCCGCGGCGGATGTTATTGAATGCCTTTTGCAGTACGTCGTAGCCGGCAATCAAAAACGGCACGAGGAACAGCACAAAGCTGGCGTAGATGTCGCCCGGGGTGCCGAATGCGGCGGCGAGGACGCCGAACTCATCGAGGGCGTACACCACGGCAAAAATGCCCAGCGCTACCAGGATGCGGTTGCGCTTATGCTCGAGTGACTCTTTTTTCTTGCGCTTCTTCTTTTTCTTTTTGGGGTCGGCGGTGGCCATGACTCGTATCCTCCCATTTGAATGTATGAACACTCGCTCATATAATTTCGCGAGCAAAGGCCGCGGCAAGCGCGGCCTTGCGGGTCAGCGTATGCGCAGGCTAGAGAATGATCTCGCAGTCCGGCTCGGCGTCGGCGGTGAACTCTACAACGCGGTTGAGCACCTCGTCGAACTCGGCGTCATCGGCCTCGAGCGTCAGCTTCTGGGTCATAAAGTTGACGGACACGGATTTGACACCCTCGAGATTGGCCAGCTCGTCCTGAAGCTCGCGCGCGCAGTTGGCGCAGTCGATCTCGTCGAGTTTAAACTGCTTTTTCATGGTGGGTTCCTTTCCCTGTTTTGCGGCTTGGGTGCAGACCGCGCTGATACCGTGGTTGGTTGCTATTCGCAGATATGGCTCATGCCCTGGTTGAGCATGGTGTAGACGTGATCGTCGGCAAGCGAGTAGAGGATGTTGCGGCCGTCGCGGTGGAACTTGACCAGGTGCGACTGCTTAAGCGTGCGCAGCTGGTGCGATACTGCCGACTGCGAGGTCGCGGTCGCCTCGGCGATGTCGGCCACGCAGAGCTCGCGGCCCATGAGGGCGTAGAGGATCTTGATGCGCGTGGTATCGCTGAAGACCTTGAACAGGTCGGCGAGGTCGTAGAGAAGCTCCTCGTCGGGAAGGTCCTCGGGCGAGCAGGTGGTGGGGATTGCGGACTCGATGCTGGTCTCGACGTCGACCTTTGTTTCATCGACAGGTGCGGTCATTGTAACATCCTTTCATATGAACATGCGCTCATATAACTTACTTCCAATTATATGAGCGCATGTTCATATGTCAATATCATTTAGGCCATCCGTCGTACAAAATGATGTGGAAAAGCGGACGAGATCCCGGACTAAGCGGTTTTGATAGGTGATGCCGGGGTGGGTGCCCCTGCGCCGTGCAAAAATTGGAGTATTCTGCAACGATAGGGGGTCTGTTAATTTATCGCAGGCCAAATAATGCAGCGAAAGAGTTATCTTAGGGTGGTAAACCGATGAGTTCTTCCTCAAATGTTGCCTAACGTTCTCACGCAAGAGTGATTTCGCTTCACTTTTGGATCCACTCGAGGGTGATGGACACCCGGCTTTGCTGAATACTCGCAATTTTGCACGTCGCTAGGGTACCCACCTTGTTAGTCAGCCTAGTTTCCGGCCCCGAAGACCCTGCCCTCGGGCGTGAAGCTGCTTGTTTGGTTGAGTGATGGGCTGTCGGGTTCGGCAGTCTGCATGTCATCGATTGCCGGAGCCTCGTTAATCGTCGGATCGTCCAATGTGATGCCTTCGAGCATTGCTTTTTCGAGGTCGATTCGTTGACGCTCTTTGGAATCCTGGCGAAGCTCCTCCTGGATTCGTTTCTTCTCCTCAATAAACCTTCTGAGCACAAACAGTCTCAGGTCCTCTTGCGTGATTCGAAAGTCTTTTGGCAGACGCGAGGGGCGTATACCTTCTTTTCGTTGGATTGCCTCCATGACCCTAACGAAAGAGCTGGCATGCATAAAGGAATAACGGCTGACGGTGATGATTCCGTAGCCCATGGACGCAAGTGCGTTCTTGCGTTCTTCGTCGATGGCGCGGTCTTCTTCCGCGTCGTGATAAAAACCGTTGTATTCAATATCTGTTCGAGATTTCTTCAGATATGCATCCATAAAGAACTTTTTGCGTCTCGTGAGATTTTTTGCGGCGGCGGTGACCTTCACCTCGTAGTCGGTCTCAATTCCTTTAATGCCAAGCCCTCCTTCGCTTTTGGGCAACGTAAGCATCATGGCAAAGGCCGTTTCCATGGGAGACCGGCATCCATCGCGTACACATTGAATCGCCTTTCGGGCAAGGGCCAAACCGTCGCATCTGGTAATGGAATTAAAGAACTGCTTTAGCCTCTCGGTCGAGGTAAGCGCGAAACGCTCGGTATAGGAGGTGGAAGAGCCGGTTCCTAGGGAATAAGCGCCGCACAGTTCAAAGTAGTACTCCACTAGTTCGCGAAAAGGGAGATAGGTGGCGGCCTGAAGTGCACAAAGCTCAACGCCAACAATGTAGATGTCAGCTTCTAGCTCTATAAAACGCGAGCATGAGAATCGCTTTGACGAAACGTGGCATCGACAGTCCATCGCGTAGCGTGCGTTCCTGCGATCAAACACCATTACCTCGAGGGAATCGTTTGCGTCGAGGGCAACATCATGTTTGGCAAGCCATTCTGCGGCTGCGTCGAGGAGTGCTCCGCTGGGGCATGATTCGTAAATTGCGGCAGAGCTGCAGGACTCGATGTCTTTCGCAGACACCGAATGCGCGGCTTGGTAGACCGCTTTTGCAGTGGTATGTGACAATACGATACTCATGGTATATATCGTGTCAGCTAATGCCGTGTTGATGGCGCTGAGTGGGAAAGCCGTTTTAGCGGTCTAACCAAATGCTGTCCAAAAGCTTGACGCGATTATGGGTTGATACGCCCTAAATAAAAGTTTTCGCAGCTCGGCTATAGCATAGAAATACTCAATTGCTGCACATTTGGTATCGATGTATCGTCATCCGAACACAAATCACGTGTCGGGAAAGTGCCGAAATAGTTAAAAAATAGGGTTCAGAATTTGTGATGGCAGATCTATCTGTGAAACGTAGGGCGACCTCGCAGCGGGGTTTCCCGCTGCGAGGTCGCTCGTGCGCAAGCGGTGTTTGTCGCAGGCGTTGTTATTTCGCAAACAGGTTCTTGAGGTTGAACTCGGCCTGGACGGTGCGGAGCATGAGGTCGGTATCGTCGAGGCCCAGGTGCTG
>CAUDCB010000164.1 GCA_958447915.1 uncultured Collinsella sp.
TGCCGCTGCCCGTGAGTTCTCGGTTCCGGCTGTTGCCGTGGCGGACGCTTCTCATGGCGCCGACGCGGTGCTGCAGGAACTGCCCGAGGGCACGGAGCTCGGCGTTGGCGCACAGGCCGTGTGCGAGCTCGCATGCCGCGATGATGTCGACTGCGTGCTCGTGGCCATCGTGGGCGCTGCCGGTCTCGAGGCGAGCCATGCTGCCTTGACCTCGAACAAGCGTCTTGCCCTGGCCAACAAGGAGTCGCTCGTCGTCGGTGGCGATCTGCTTATGCCGTTGGCACAGCCGGGTCAGCTTATCCCGGTCGACTCCGAGCATTCTGCCATCTACCAGTGCTATCTGGGCGAGAATCCGCACGAGGCTCACTGCATTTGGCTTACCTGCTCGGGCGGCCCGTTCTTTGGCCGCACGCGTGACGAGCTCGATCGCGTGACGCGCGCCGATGCTCTGGCGCATCCCACGTGGGCTATGGGTGCCAAGATCACGATTGACTCTGCCACCCTCATGAACAAAGGTCTGGAGCGTATCGAGGCTATGCATCTGTTTGGCTGCGATCTCGATTTCATTAGCGTGGTCGTGCAGCGCCAGTCTAAGATTCACTCCATGGTCGAGTTTGCCGATGGCTCCGTGATGGCGCATCTCGGCGCCTCCGACATGCGCATTCCCATCCAGTTTGCCTTCTCGTATCCCGAGCGTTGGGATACGCCGGCTCCGCGTATCGATTTCCGTGAGTTGGGGCAGCTTACCTTTGACGCGGCCGATATGGATACCTTCCGCTGCCTTGCGCTGGCCGAGCGTGCCGGCAAGACGGGCGGCACCATGCCGTGCGTGCTCAATGCCGCCAACGAGGTCGCCGTCGATGCTTTCCTGCATGATGGCTGCAGCTTTACCGATATCGACCGCATTGTGGAATCCTGCATGGATGCTCACGATGCGCAGACGGTCGATTCGTTTGAACAGCTTCGCGACATTGATGCGTGGGCGCGTGAAAAGGCCGCGCAGGTGCTTGCCGCAACCCGTTCTTAACCCATAAGGATTGCTTTTTCGTTTTATGGATACTGTTCTGAGCGTTCTCTCATCGGTCTTTTGGGGCCTGCTGATGCTTTCCGTCCTCGTGTTTTTGCACGAGGGCGGCCACTTTTTGGCGGCGCGTGCCTGCGGTGTCCGCGTGACTGAGTTCTTTTTGGGCCTGCCGTGCCGCTTTGATATCCATCACACGTCGCGTCGCATCGGCACTAAGTTTGGCGTGACGCCGCTGCTGCTGGGTGGCTATGCCGCCATCTGCGGCATGGATCCGACCGATGTCTCGTGTGCCGATCGCGTGCTCGCTGCCATTTATCACCACGGCCGGGTGACGGTGGCCGATCTTGCCGTCGAGCTCGAGCTTTCCGAGGAGGATGTGCTCGAGGCCTGTGCTTTGCTGTTGGGCTGGGGCTCCATCGCTCCCTGGTATGAAGAAGGGGAAGAGCCATCGCCCAGTTACTATCCCACCAAGTACCAGACCCTGCCGCGTGACGCGGCGGGGTATACCACCTTTGACGGCCGTCGGTTCGATCGCGAGCATGCGACTGCCGAGGGCGATGTATGGGAGCTGCCGTGCGGCGAGGCCGAATTCCTTGCACGCGAGCGCTCGCACACCTATTTGGGCCAGGGCTTTGTCAAGCGGGCCTTTATGCTGCTTGCGGGCATTATCGTCAATATCCTGACGGGCTTTTTGCTCCTTATGAGCATCTATTCCATTGCAGGTGTCACCGTGCCGGTGGACACCAATGTGATCGGCCAGGTTGACGAAGGCTCGATTGCCGCCGCGGCGGGAATCGAGGGCGGCGACGCGATCCTTTCTGTCGACGGAGTATCGTGCTCTACCTGGATGGACGTTTACGATGCCATCGGTAAGGCTGCCGGTAAGGACGATATCGCCATTGAGTACGAGCGTGACGGCAAGCAGCATTCGACCACGGTTTCGCTCAAAGAGGACGAGCGCCTAGGTGTGTATGCCTCTACGCAGGTGGTCCGTTTAGACCCCATCACGTCGGCTCGCCTGTCGTTCTCCTATGTCGTGCAGACTGCGGAGGGCGTGATGCGCCTGCTCCAGCCGCAGCATACGATGGAGATTCTCGATCAGTCCTCTTCGATCGTGGGTATTAGCGTTATGTCTTCACAGGCCGCTGCTGCCGGCCCTGCCACGTTCCTTTCGTTTGCCGCCCTCATTTCGTTCTCGCTTGGCTTTATGAACCTGCTGCCCATCCCACCACTCGATGGCGGCAAGCTGGTCATCGAGATTATTCAGAAGATTGCGGGCCGCGAGCTTCCGCTCAAGGTCCAGACGATTGTGAGCTATGTGGGCATCGCGCTCTTTGCGCTGCTGTTTGTCTATATGCTTCGTTCCGACATCCTTCGATTTATTCTGTAGGGGAGTGTTTGGATTGTCTTTATCCCATCCTTTGCCTCGCGAGCTGACGCGCCCCGTGCATGTGGGCGGCGTGCAGATCGGTGGCGGCGCGCCGGTGGTGGTCCAATCTATGACCTGCACCGATACCGCTGATGCCCAGGCAACGCTTGCGCAAGTGTGCGCGTTGGCGCAGGCTGGCTGCGATATCGTGCGCGTGAGCGTGCCCTCCGAGGCCGCGCTTGAGGGTTTCCGCACCATCTGTGCCGAGTCTCCGGTGCCGATTGTCGCCGATATCCACTTTAACCATAGGCTCGCCATTGGTGCCGTTGAGGCCGGTGCTGCCAAGCTGCGCATCAATCCCGGCAATATCGGCGATTGGGCCAAGGTTGACGCGGTGATCGATGCTGCGGGTGCCGCGGGCTGTGCGATTCGTATCGGCGTCAATGCCGGTTCGCTTGAGCAGGATATCGCCGAGCGCGACGACCTCACGCAGCCCGAAAAGCTCGTGATGTCGAGCGAGCGTTTCGTCAAGCATTTTGAAGACCGCGGCTTTACGAACATTGTGCTTTCGGCCAAGGCCCATAGCGTGCAGACGACGCTCGATACCTATCGAGCCCTGTCGCGTGAGATTCCCCACGTTCCGCTTCACCTGGGCGTAACTGAGGCAGGTACCAAGCTGCAGGGCACCATCAAGAGCTCGGTGGGCCTTGGTATCCTGCTGTCTGAGGGTATCGGTGACACCATGCGCGTCTCGCTCACGGCCGATCCGGTTGAGGAGCCGCCGGTCGCCTGGGGAATTTTGCAGTCGTTGGGCCTGCGTCGCCGCGGCCCCGAGATTGTCTCGTGCCCCACGTGCGCCCGCTGCCAGGTTAACCTGATTCCTATCGCCGAGGAAGTAACCGAGCGGCTTAAGAACTATGCCGCGCCGCTTTCGATTGCCGTCATGGGATGTGCCGTTAATGGCCCCGGTGAGGCTTCCGATGCCGACCTGGGCGTTGCTTGCGGACGTGGTCAGGCCCTGCTCTTTTCGCATGGCCAGATCATTGGTAAAGTAGCTGAGGATCAAATTGTCGACGCGCTTATGGGCGAGGTCGACAAGCTTATTGAGGAGAAATAAATGACTCGAGCAATGTATATGTCTAAGCTCTATGCGCCGACGCTCAAAGAGGATCCGGCCGACGCCGAGCTTGCAAGCCATCGTCTGCTGCTTCGTGCCGGTATGATCCGCAAGGAGGCCGCCGGTCTCTATTCCTATCTGCCGCTCGCTTGGCGCTCGATTCGTAAGATCGAGAACATCGTGCGCGACGAGATGGACGCCGCCGGCGCCCAGGAGCTCATGATGCCCATTATGGTCGATGCCGAGCTGTGGCGTGAGTCCGGCCGCATCGATGCCTATGGCAAGGAACTCGTGCGCTTTGACGACCGTCATGGTCGCGAGTTTGTGCTGGGCCCCACGCATGAGGAAACCGTCACGGCCCTGGTGCGCAACGAGCTGCGCTCCTATAAGCAGCTGCCCGTCAACCTGTACCACATTCAGGACAAGTTCCGCGATGAGTTCCGTCCCCGCTTTGGCCTGATGCGCGGTCGCGAGTTCATCATGAAGGACGCCTACAGCTTCTCTGCCACGCAGGAGAGCCTGCAGGAGGAGTATGACAAGATGAAGCAGGCCTACGCCAACATCTGCGAGCGCTGCTACATCAAGGCTCTGCCCGTTGTCGCCGACTCTGGCGAGATCGGCGGCGACACCTCTGTCGAGTACATGGCTCTGGCCGACGCCGGCGAGGCCTCGCTCGTCTACTGCGACGATTGCGGCTTTGCTGCCGATGACGAGGCTGCAAGCACCAAGGTCGTTGTGACCGAGGGCCCCGGCGACGGCACGCTTACCAAGGTCGAGACTCCGGGTATGGGCACCATCGAGGCCGTCGCCAAGTTTTTCGGCTTCCCCGAGAACGGTACGCGCAAGTCGCTGGCGTTGATCGACGCCGAGGGCAAGCCGGTCGTTGCCATTGTCCCGGGCGACCACGAGCTCAATGACTGCAAGGCCGAGCATGTCTTTGGCAAGGGCTATCGCATGATGACCGACGAGGAACTTCAGGCGAACGGGCTGCACAGGGGCTTTATC
>CAUDCB010000165.1 GCA_958447915.1 uncultured Collinsella sp.
GCTCAAGACCAAGATCAAACTCGAGCAGGATTGGGCCACCGCCGTGTACAACGGCCAGTGGTACAGCCCGCTCAAGAACGCGCTCGACGCCTTTATGGCCGACACCCAGAAGTTCGTGACCGGCACCGTCCGCCTGAAGTTCTTTAAGGGCAACTGCCATGTTGTCGGCCGCAAGAGCCCGTTTAGCCTGTATGACTACGGCCTGGCCACCTACGACCGCGACACCACGTTTGATGAGAAGGCCAGCGCCGGCTTTATCGAAATCGACACGCTGTCGCTCAAGACGTGGGCCAAGGTCCAGGGTCCCAGCTCTGCTGCCGCTCAGGCTTAAGTCTTCCTTCCCTTGGTATCCGCGCGGCCCATCCGCGTGATACATATCGGGCGCATGGGGTCCCTACCTTTCGTTATGCTTGCTGACACTTCTTAACATCGGTGGCCCCTACGTTCCGCCCGCATATATGATGCCGCGACTGCGGCTGAGTCCGAGCCCCGCCGGGGTTGTCCGGCGGGGCTCCTTCTATCAAATTGGCGGCCTTGCGCCTATATATATGAGGAGTATCCATTATGTTCAATGCTATCGCGCATGCTTTGCTTGCCCTCGCGCCCGAGTTCGATGCTGTAAAGGTCGAGGACGTTCCTATGAGCCTGAAGGCCTGGATCGATGGTTCGCAGGGCAACATCCGGAGGGAGACGTTGGGCGCCAAGTGCATGGTGCGTCACTTCTTTGCAAATTAGCTATATGGCCTCGCGCACGGTGGGGAATATGCAAAACTAGCGGTTGATAAATCGCTTTAGCGACAGGGCACATTGCTTTGGGCGCTTGTTTTGGCATTTGGAGAAAGGAGACGGTTCCATGGCTCTTTGGGGCGGTCGTTTTGAGGCGGGCGTGGCCGAGGTCACGCAGGAGTTTGGTGCGTCGTTGCCGGTCGACAAGCATCTCTATAAGCAGGATATCGCCGGCTCTAAGGCGCATGCCAAGATGCTGGCCGCCCAAGGCATCATCAGTGCCGAGGACGAGCAGGCGATTGCCGAGGGCCTGACCGGAATCGAGCAGGATATCGATGCCGGCAACTTTACCTTCGATATCAACGACGAGGACATCCATATGTCTATCGAGAGCGAGCTGACGCGTCGCATCGGCGAGGCTGGCAAGCGCTTGCATACCGGACGTTCGCGCAACGACCAGGTGGCGACCGACACGCGCCTGGGCGTCAAGGCACTGGCCAAGGAGCTCATGGAGGCCAATCTTGAACTGCGCCATGTGCTGGTGGATGCGGCTAAGAAGTACGACAAGGTGATTCTGCCGGGCTACACGCATATGCAGCACGCTCAACCCGTGCTGCTCTCGCATCATCTGCTGGCGTATTCCTGGATGTTCGCGCGCGATTTTACGCGTCTGAAGGCCGCCTTCGATGCCGCTGATAATTGCCCGTTGGGCGCCGCCGCACTCGCCGGCACGAGCTATCCGCTCGATCGCCAGATGACGGCTGCCGAGCTTGGCTTTGCGGGCGTGATCCCCAACTCGCTCGATGCGGTTTCCGACCGTGATTTCCTACTCGATCTGCATTACGCCGGCTCCGTCATGGCCATGCACCTGTCGCGTCTTTCCGAGGAGATCGTGCTGTGGTCGAGCTCCGAATTTGGCTTTATCACGCTTTCCGACTCCTACTCCACCGGTTCGTCCATCATGCCGCAGAAGAAGAACCCCGATTTTGCTGAACTCATCCGCGGCAAGAGCGGCCGTGTGTATGGCAACCTGGTGCAGCTGCTCGTGACCATGAAGGGTCTGCCGCTTGCCTATAACAAGGACCTGCAGGAGGACAAGGAAGGCGCGCTCGATACCGCTCATACACTCATGCAGTGCCTGTCCGTTATGGCCGGCATGATTTCGACCTGGACCGTCAACGAGGGCGCCATGGCGCGCGAGTGCGGCGTGGGTCACCTTGCCGCCACCGACGTTGCCGACTACCTGGCCAAGCGCGGCTTGCCGTTCCGCGAGGCGCACGCCGTGGTGGGGCACCTGGTCCTGATGTGTGAGAAGCGCGGCTGCAACCTCGAGGACCTGCCGTTTGAGGTGTTCCAGGAGGCAAGCCCGCTCTTTGAGCGCGATATTACCGAGGCTCTCGACATCCCGTCGATTGTTGCCGCGCGCACGACCGAGGGCGGTACCGCCCCTGCCGCCGTTGCCGTGCAGCTGCAGCGCGCCGAGGCACAACTCGTTGCCGACGAGGGTGCGTTTGGGTCGCTGACCAAGGTTGTCGAGATAGGGCACGGGGCAAAGTAAGGTTTTGGCTGAAGCTGCTTTGGCCATTTATTGATAAATCGTTTTGCTTTTACGGGCGTCTGCTGTTGTGGGCACCCGTATTTTATTGCTATGGGAGAGGGGCTTGTTGAGAACTTCTGGAGGACCTTTGGGCAGGTTGTGAAGGGGGTACGTTCACGGGCGGCAATCGACCGTCCGCTCGCTTCGATGCTGTTGATGCGCGGTCGGATGGTACTCTAATCGGGCTTCGAAACAGAAGTGACACATATGGAACGCTTTAATAAATTGTAGCGTTCCAAAAAACAGCTTTTTGTTTTACTGCAGCTAAAACTCTGTTACGATGCAGTCCAAGCGGGTGCCGGAATGGGACTTGGGCACGCGCGAACCTATCTGAAAGGCTACCTTATGGCTATCGAGAAGACCTTCATCATGATTAAGCCCGACGCCGTGCGCGATCGCAAGATCGGCGAGATCGTTGCTCGCATTGAGCGCAGCGGCCTTGTCATTGAGCGCATGGAGATGACCACGCTTGAGCGCGCCACCGTCGAGGAGCACTACGCTCATCTGGCCGACAAGCCTTTCTTTGGCGGTCTCTGCGACTTTATGACGAGCGGTCCGGTCGTCAAGATGGTCGTTTCCGGTCTTTCCGCTGTCTCCAAGATGCGCACCCTTATGGGCGCTACCAACCCGCTTGATGCTGCCCCCGGCACCATCCGCGGCGACTTCGCTGTCGATGTCAACGCCAACGTGATTCACGGCTCCGACTGCTTGGAGAACGCCGAGATCGAGATCAAGCGCTTCTTTGGCTAAACCAGCTTTGACTCCTTAAAGCTGTTAGCGTGTGGCTTGGGCGCCGCGGAATTCCATCCGCGGCGCCCTTTTTATTCCAGTGGGTTTTTGAGACATGCCTCAAAATCTACTAAAGAGCCCCCGTCCGGAGTGTGTTCCGGGCGGGGGCTGGCGTTAGCGTATGGCGTTGTAAGGCTTTAAGCCTCGTCGACGACCTTGAGGCCGCGCGTCTGGTCGATCTCGTTGAGGAGATTGACGCGACGCTCGTGGCGGCCGCCCTCAAACTCGGCGTCGAGCCACTCGTCGACAATCATCTTGGCGAGCTCGGAGCCCACGACGCGGGCGCCAAAGGCCAGCACGTTGGTGTTGTTGTGCATGCGGGAGAGCTTGGCGCTGAAGGGCTCGGAGCACACGACGGCGCGTACGCCCTCGACCTTGTTGGCAGCCAGGCTGATGCCGACGCCGGTGCCGCAGATCAGGATGCCCAGGTCGACGTCGCCGTTGGCAACGGCCTTACCCACCTTGTAGCCGGCGATGGGGTAATCAAAGCTCTCGGAGGTGTCGGTTCCAAAGTTCACGACCTCACAGCCGCGCTCCTTCAGGTGCTCGGAAATGATGTTCTTGAGCTCGACGGCGGCGTGGTCGTTACCGATACCAATCTTCATGAGTGGTTCCTCTCTGGTCCGTGCGGCGGAATTGCTAAAGGTTTTACCGCGTTCGACTGCATGATAGCGCGACTTTTGTGTAAACGCTCGGGCGTTTTTTGGTCAAACGCTTTAGCATGCAACAAGACCGGCTTTTCATGAATGAATGCCGTCGGATTGCGCTTGAACGCCGTCCGTCGGAACTATGGTTGCGGTTTTTGATGCATTGTTATCAAATAAAAGAGCTAACTATTATCGAGAGTCCAGTCCGTTATGTAAGCAGGAGATACCTATGCCTACCGATTCCATCCGCGATGCCGCTTTTTGCGATGTCTTGAACCGCGAGCTTGTCTGTGCGCTCGGCTGCACCGAGCCTATTGCCGTTGCCTATGCAGCGGCGCTGGCGAGCCAGACACTCGGTTGCGAGCCCGATCATATGGACGTTGCCTGCTCGGGCAACATCATCAAGAACGTTAAGAGCGTGACCGTGCCCAATTCGGGCGGTATGCACGGTATTGAAGCAGCGGCCGTACTGGGTGCCGTGGGCGGTGACGCCAAGAGCGCGCTCGAGGTGCTCGAGTGCGTTAACGACGAAGATCGTGCTCGCGTGGCCGAGCTCCTCGTCGATGCCGGTTACTGCGATGTGTCGCTTGTCGAGGGTGTGCCCAACCTCTACATCAAGGTGACTGCCACAGCCGGGGGCCATACCGCGGTCGTCGAGATTACCGACCACCACACCAATGTCACGTGCCATACGCTCGACG
>CAUDCB010000166.1 GCA_958447915.1 uncultured Collinsella sp.
CGCTCAGCTGTTCGATGGGGTGATGGCCTGCCTGTCCTGCCATCAGGAAGGTCGTCCCGAGCCGGCTGCGGTGGAGGCGGCGCTCTCGGCATTTTGTGACCACTATGCGCAAAATGTCGCCCGCTCGCTTCGCGCCGAGCCGCTCATGCCGTGCCCGATGGAAGTATCGGGGCACACGGCCCGGCGCGCGGCGATGGTTGGTGCGACGGCGGTATGCGGCGTGCTTTGGGCTGTGGTCGTGGTATCAGCGGCGCTGTTGGCGTCGGGCGTCCATGTGACGCTCATCGTGGGACCGCTTATGTGGTCCGGGAAGCTGCCAGCCATTATCGCCGCGCTGGCGTTGGCGCTGCCGGGCATGGTGGGCATTGCCGCCGGAGCCTTGGCGCGCAATCGCCGCGCGGGGTTCCTGCAGGGCGTGTTGGCCCTTTCCGCCTGCGAGGTCCCGGCTCTGGCTGCACTCGCATGTACCGTGTTTTCCCAGCATGCCGTGGCGGATGGCCTGGTGGCCGCCATAATTGCAACCTATGCGCTCACGTGGTTTTTGCTGGCGATGGGGTTTGCCTTTGAGCTTCCCGTCGTGTCAGCGCGACGTGTGAAAATTCCCATGGCGACGCCGCTTGCCGGCGGAGCCGCGGCTGCCCGCGCCTTTGGCGGGCCGGCCGAAGTATCCGACACTATCTCTGCGACCAAGGAGGGCTAAGCCATGGCTTCTCAAGCCGAGCTCACCCCGTGCGGGGCAATGTTTGACATCTTTAAGCGCGCAGCGCACCTGAGCCATATCGAACTGTGCGGCCTGGTGCTCTCGAGCCGCCCGCTCGCCGACGGCCGTAGTCCGCAGAGCCGTGCCGCCGATCGCTCCTGGGTTTCGCGCTTTATCGTGCGCGCGCCGGTCGGCACGCTGCAGGAACGTTATTTTGCCGATTACGGCACCTCGGCCGCGCGCATTATGTCGCAGCTGGCCTTGCGGCGGCGCAATCCCATGGACGCCGCGGCCGTGACCAATATGGTGTGCGGCCCCGCTGGCGAGCCCATGGTGCGGGCACTCGAGGAATGCCATCAGGACACGAATCTCTATCGTAATGCGCTCGAGCGCCTGTCGCAGGCGGCTGAGCTCATGCCCGCCGAGCGCGCCGAGGCCATCCTGGTGCTGTTTGTCGCCGTGGGTTGCTCGGCAGATGTCCGCTCGTCGGTGACCTATGCCATCGACTACGCTCATGCGACCTGTGGCGGCGCCACGTCGACGCCGCGCTCGCTGAGCACATCTTCGGTCGCGGGCGAGCACGAGGCCGCGCCGGCGCATCCGTTGGGACTGTTGCGCGTGCAAAACGGCTACGTGGTGAGCGCCCCGCGCTGGATCCAGCCGAGTGAGGAAGGCGTCGAGATCGGCGCGCTGGCAACGGGGGAGGGCGACATCACCGATGTCGGCGACGATGTCTCGGCCCGCCATGCCCATATATGGTGCGACGATTCTGGCACATGGTTTGTCGAGGACCTGTCATCCACGAACGGCACCGTGGTGGTAAACGGGGCCACGAGCGTGTGTATTCAAGTAGAGCCCGGTCGCTCCGCCCAGCTCAACCCCGGCGACGAGCTCAAACTCGGCGAATCCACCACCTACGCCATCCTCCTCGGTGCCCTCTAGCCGGCAGATAGGGACGCTCCTTTTCTGCCGGCACTTGGGGACACTCCTTGGCGCGTCAGAGCCAGTCGCCCGGGGATGGAGGGGCCATTTTGGCCCTTGGCGGTCACCCAAGGTAAACCTTTACCGCCCGCCTATATTTGCCGAAATTACACTTGACGGCGGGGTACAATAAACCCGCATGCGGATTTCCGTTGCGGGCGCCTCCCATCGCCGGGGCGTGCCCGGGAGCATCCGGCATGCGGCCTTTGCGGCGCTCGGTCATGTGCAAGACGGGTAGCTGGGCCTGCGGTGCGCAAGCGCCCCTCGCCTTGGCATGCCTTCTCTCCACGCCATGCACCTGCTGCCAAGTCCGCCTGCCAGATGATTGGAAGCAACAACGAAAATCCCATCACGCCAACATCCCGGCGATCGCCGGGGCCTGTATACCTATATGAGAGGAGAGGGGTATATGGCGCGTAAGTTTAAGTCTATGGACGGCAACGAGGCGGCCGCATATGTTTCGTATGCGTACACCGAGGTAGCGGGAATCTATCCCATTACGCCGTCCAGCCCGATGGCCGACCATGTCGACCAGTGGGCGGCCCAGGGTCGCAAGAACATCTTCGGCACCCCGGTCAAGGTCGTCGAGATGGAGTCCGAGGCAGGTGCAGCCGGTACCGTTCACGGTTCGCTGGGCGCCGGTGCTCTGACCACCACCTACACGGCTTCTCAGGGTCTGCTCCTGATGATCCCGAACATGTACAAGATCGCGGGCGAGCAGCTCCCGGGCGTTTTCCACGTCTCCGCGCGTTGCGTCGCTTCGCACGCCCTGAACATCTTTGGCGATCACTCCGACGTCATGGCCTGCCGTCAGACCGGCTTCGCCATGCTCGCCGAGGGCAACGTCCAGGAGGTCATGGACCTCTCGCCGGTGGCTCACCTTGCCGCCATCGAGGGCAAGACCCCGTTCCTTAACTTCTTCGATGGCTTCCGCACCAGCCACGAGATCCAGAAGGTCGCCATGTGGGACTACAAGGATCTTGCCGAGATGTGCGACATGGACGCCGTCCAGGCTTTCCGCGATCACGCGCTCAACCCTGAGCACCCGCATACCCGCGGCAGCCACGAGAACGGCGACATCTTCTTCCAGAACCGCGAGGCCTGCAACAAGGTCTACGACGAGCTTCCCGCCGTCGTCGAGGGCTACATGAAGAAGATCAACGAGAAGCTCGGCACCGATTACGGCCTGTTCAACTACTACGGCGCTCCCGATGCTGATCGCGTCGTCGTGTGCATGGGCTCCTTCTGCGACGTGCTCGAGGAAGTCATCGACTACCTCAACGCTCACGGCGAGAAGGTCGGCCTGGTCAAGGTTCGCCTGTTCCGTCCGTTCTCCATCAAGCACTTTGTCGACGTTCTCCCCGAGACCGTCAAAAAGATTGCCGTCATGGACCGCACCAAGGAGCCGGGTTCCATCGGCGAGCCGCTCTACCAGGACGTCGTTTCTGCTCTCTACGAGGCCGGCAAGACGGGCATCAAGGTCGTCGGCGGCCGTTACGGCCTGGGCAGCAAGGACACGCCTCCCGCGTCCGCGTTCGCTGTCTTCGAGGAGCTCAAGAAGGACGAGCCCAAGCGCGAGTTCACCATCGGCATCGTCGATGACGTGACCAACCTGAGCCTGCCCGAGGCCGAGGATGCGCCCAACACTGCAGCCCCCGGCACCATCGAGTGCAAGTTCTGGGGTCTGGGTGGCGACGGTACCGTCGGCGCCAACAAGAACTCGATCAAGATCATCGGCGACCACACCGACAAGTACGTTCAGGCCTACTTCCAGTACGACTCCAAGAAGACCGGCGGCGTTACCGTCTCGCACCTGCGCTTTGGTGATTCCCCGATCCGCTCGCCGTACTACGTGACCAAGGCCGACTTTGTCGCCTGCCACAACCCCAGCTACATCGTCAAGGGCTTCAAGATGGTCCGCGACGTCAAGCCGGGCGGCACCTTCCTGGTCAACTGCCAGTGGAGCGACGAGGAGTTCGCCGAGCACATGCCCGCCGTGGCCAAGCGCTACATCGCGAACAACAACGTCAACGTCTACCTGATCGACGCTATCGACCTGGCTGCCAAGGTCGGCATGGGCAAGCGCACCAACACGGTGCTCCAGTCCGCCTTCTTCGCGCTGGCCAAGGTCCTGCCCGCCGAGGACGCCCTGCAGTACATGAAGGACGCGGCTACCAAGTCCTACATGAAGAAGGGCCAGGCCATCGTCGACGCCAACCACAAGGCCATCGATGCCGGCGCTACCGCCTTCCGTAAGTTCGAGGTTCCGGCCGACTGGGCAACTGCCGAGGATGCCGCCTCCGTCGAGCTCTCCGAGGAGACCAAGTCCGCCATCGCCCAGCAGGTCAAGAATCTGCTCGAGCCCATCGATCGCATGGATGGCGACAGCCTGCCTGTTTCCGCCTTCGTCGGTTGCGCCGACGGCCAGTTTGAGCTGGGCGCCTCCGCATACGAGAAGCGCGGCGTCGCCGTCGTCGTTCCCCACTGGGACGAGACCAAGTGCATCCAGTGCAACCAGTGCGCCTATGTGTGCCCGCATGCCACCATCCGTCCGTTCGCGATGACCGAGGACGAGGCTGCCGCCGCGCCCGAGGCTACCCGCACGCTCGACGCCATGGGCCCCAAGGCCAAGGGCATGAAGTTCACCATGGCCGTGTCCCCGCTCGACTGCATGGGCTGCACCAACTGCGTCAAGGTCTGCCCCAAGGGCGCCCTCGAGATGGTTCCCACCGAGCAGGAGATGGACCAGCAGCCCGTTTGGGACTACATGGTCGAG
>CAUDCB010000167.1 GCA_958447915.1 uncultured Collinsella sp.
CGCGGCTCATCCGGTTCGACCGGGCCGCGCGGCAAGGAGACATATTGCCAGACCGGAGGGCCCCCGGGGGCGGGAATCTGGGCGTACACATTTCCTACACATATTAAAACCCTGCTTACGTTTGCCAGCCGTTCTCTACCGCTCACCGAGGGCCTCTTTATAGTGAAGCGTCATATGGCTAAAGCTGATAGGCTCCCTTAGCCAAGGCACAGCCGGCATCGAGCAACTCATCGCGCTCCTCCACCGAGAACCCCTCGGCGTATACGCGAACCACCGGTTCGGTCCCGCTGGGGCGGATCAGCAGCCAGGTGTCATCCTCGAATGCCAAACGTAAACCATCCATATGGCTTACAGCCTGCGGCGCCTTGCCGCAAATCGATTTAGGATTCATGCCAGGAAGCAACGTTCGCAGCGATTCGGCGTCTTCGGCCTCAAGGCGTAAATCGCGACGCCCATAGCTCGTCTTACCAAAACTGGCCTCGAGCTGATCGACCAAAACGCCCAAGGGCGCGCCCGTCTTTGCCATAAGCTCACACAGAATCAGACAAGCAAGGATTCCATCACGCTCGGGCATATGCGCGGCGATGCCGATACCGCCGGCCTCCTCGCCTCCCATGAGGACGCCGCCCTTCTTCATCTCTGCAGCTATATATTTGAAACCGACCGGTTTAACGGTCACACGACAGCCAAGCGCCTCAGCAATGCGGCGCACGAGCGTCGAGCACGAGAGATTGACGACGACACGCCCCTCCAAATTGCGGAATTGAACGAGGTCGCCCAAAACAAGCGCCATGATTTGATGCGGGTGAATATATCTACCGCGTTCGTCGACCGCACCGATACGGTCGGCATCGCCGTCGGTCACCAGGCCTGCGCACGCCCCGTCCTCGACAACCGCACGCTCGCAAGCGTCCACCCACGGCTCAACAGGGTCGGGGCAAATGTCCTCTTGATCGGACGACTGTCCGGCATGAATCTCGTGCACCTCGACGCCCAGCTCCCGCAGCAGGTCGGCAAGATATCCCTGGGCCGCGCCGCCCATGGGGTCAACTACCACACGCAGGTGAGCGGCTCGAATGGCCTCGGCATCGACAAACGATGCCACCGCCTGCATATAGTCAGGAATAATATCCGCGGTGCAATAGCGTTCCTCGATCCCCATCGGCTCGGGGGCCATGATCTCTTCGAGCTCTTCGATGACATCCTGATTGGCCGTCGAGCCATCTCCCATGCGTAGTTTAAGGCACAGATACCCCTGCGGATGATGGGACCCCGTCACCATGAGCGCACCGCAGGCCTCGCCGTCATACGCCGCCGCCCACGTGAGGGCGGGGGTCGGGACAGGCCGAGATGCGAGCACTGCGTCCAATCCGTGAGCCGCAAGCACGCCTGCCGCAAGCTCAGCGAACCCGCGCGCCTGAGGCCGGGTGTCGAACCCTATATATACTGTTTTGCCGGGATTGGTCTTTTGCCACAACTCGCCGACGGCATCGGCAATGCGGGCAACGTTGTCGGCGGTAAAGTCGTCGTCGACGCGGGCGCGCCAACCGTCAGTTCCAAAATGAATTATCGCGCACACGCGCAGACACCTCACAGCGCTTGGATCATGGTACGCATGAGGTATACCCTCAGCGCTCGCCCAGCAACCTGCCAAAACCGGCATTCACCATTTGGGCAAATGCCACCGTCGATGTGCAAGCAATAAAAAAACCGCCCCGTATGGAGCGGTTTTGACCTTTATATATCGAGCGCCTCGGCCATCGCCGCCGTGGTGATCGCCGTGGTTCCACAGCAACTGCCCACCATTGCGGCACCGGCATGTCTCCATTCGATGCAAGCGCGGGCGAAGGCTTCGGGGTTCTCGCGCCACACAGGACCATCCTGAGTTTGGACCGGATCGCCCACGTTGGGGCGTACCGTGACAGGCGTAGTCGCCGATGCAACCATCCTGGGCACCGCCACGTTCGCGGCCGCAAGTGAACAGCAGTTAACGCCAACCGAGTTTGCGCCGTGCTTTTCGGCGTACAAAACGGCAGCCTCGATGTTGAGGCCATCGCCTAGCAGATCGCCTTTATCGTCAACGACAAAACTCACCAAAACAGGCATGCCGTCGGCGGCATCCCGTGCGCCGGCAAGTATGGGCTGCAGATTACGGATAGACGTCACCGTTTCGATCAGCAGACCGTCAACACCAGCATTGAGCAGGTCGTATGCCTGCTCTCGCGAAATGCTTCGGATTTCTCGATATTCGGCAGAGTCTTCGGCAAACCACTCAATGCCGATTGGGCCCATCGAGCCCAGCAGCAGCTGAGGGTGCGCCTGACGCGCATCGTCGACGGCACCGCGATTGACCTCAGCCACGGACGGCGTAATCTGATCTTGCCTGAGGGCATAGCTTGATGCCTGAAAGGTATTGGTAATGAGCACCTGCGCACCGGCGGCGACATACAGGCGATGGATACGAGAAACGGTCTGCGGCTCGGCAAGGTTCCAAAACGCCGGTGGGATGTCGGCGGCGTCGTATTCACTCATCAGCACGCTGCCCATGGGACCCTGCGTCAACAGGGTCTCGCTCGACATGCGGCGCATAAGTTCCTCGCCGCCGGGGCGGTTGTAATAACTCGTATCCATATATGTGTTTCGCTATTCCTCGACGCTGATTCCCTGTTTTTCGAGATAGGCGAGCCAGCGGCTCATCGTATCCTCGGAAAGCGCATGTTCCATCATGCACGCCTCGGAATCGGCCCGCTCAAAATCGACGCCGAGCTCCTGGACCAAAAACGTGCGGATAAGGCGATGACGGTACCAGATAGCCGTGCCGACCTCGCGACCACGGTCGGTCAGGATGACCTTGCCGTAATGCGATTGCTCGACAAGCTCGGACGCCTTAAGCGCTGAAACTGCCTTATTGACCGATGCCTTGGAGACACCAAGACGCTGCGCGATGTCGACCGATCGCACGCCACTGGTCTCCCCTTCTTCGCTTTCGATGCGAACCATGCACTCCAAGTAGTCTTCGTTAGCCACTGTTAGATGCAGCTCGCGCGAGCTATTTGTCGTATCCATGACCTTCCGTCCCTTCTGCGTTCAAAGGCTGATTCTACCCCATCCAAGCGTCGCGGTATGCCGTGGCACACCGTGCTAGAGTTCTTGTTGCACACGACGACCAAGATTGGAGCGGTCCTTATGGAAAACAACACCACGAACCCCGACGTCCTTGAGCGCTTTTTGCGCTACGTCCAAATCAACACGCAATCCGAGGATGCAAACTGCGACCAGGTGCCTTCGAGCACCGTTCAGTTTGACCTTGCCAACATCCTGACCGAGGAGCTGCGCGAGCTTGGCGCGGCCGATGCCCATGTGACCGAGCATGCCTACGTCTGCGCGCATATTCCTGCGAGCGCGGGCGCGGAGGGCAAGCCCGCCCTGGGCCTGATCGCACACCTCGACACCACCGAGGTTGCGCCGGGCGCCGGCGTGAAGCCGCACACTGTGCACTACGAAGGCGGCGACCTGGTCTGCGGTACTGTTGACGGCAAGCCCGTGGCAATGAGCACCGCCAAGCTTCCCGCCCTGATCGACCTTGTGGGTGAGGACTTGGTCTGCAGCGACGGCACCACACTGCTGGGTGCCGACGACAAGGCCGGCGTCGCCGAGATCATGGCGCTTGTCGCGCGTATCGCTCAGGACCCCTCGCTGCCCCACCCCGCACTCGGCATTTGTTTTTGTCCGGACGAGGAGATCGGTCACGGCGCCGAGCTGTTGGACATCGAGGCCTTTGGCTGCAAGTACGCCTACACGGTCGACGGCGGCCCCATCGGCGAGCTGGAGTGGGAGTGCTTTAACGCCGCCGAGGTAACCGTTCGCTTTGAGGGCCAATCCATCCATCCCGGTGACGCCAAGGGCCGCATGGTTAACGCGGGCAATCTGTTCTGCGACTTCAATGCCCTGCTCCCCTACGTGCAGCGCCCGGAATACACCGAGGGCTACGAGGGCTTCTATCACCTTGAGGGCGTGTCTGCTACCGTCGACCACGCTACGGCGCGCTATATCGTCCGCGACCACGACGCGGCGAAGTTCCAGCAGAAACTCGATCTGATTGATTCCGCCGCCGCCATGCTCAACCAGCGTTTGGGCGAGGAGCGCGTGACCGTGGAGATTAAGCAGCAGTACCGCAACATGGCCGAGATCGTGTGCGATTACCCCGAGCTGATCGACGCCGCCAAGGAAGCCTACCTTGCTTGCGACGTTGAGCCTCAGGTGCTGCCGATTCGCGGTGGTACCGACGGTGCGCAGCTGTCGTTCCGCGGTCTGCCCTGCCCCAACCTTTCCACGGGCGGCTACTGCTACCACGGAGTTAACGAGTTTGTCCCGGTCAGCTCGCTCGTCAAGATGACCGACGTCCTCCAGGAACTCGTCGCCCGCTTCGCATAAGGAA
>CAUDCB010000168.1 GCA_958447915.1 uncultured Collinsella sp.
TCCGCGCCCGAAAGGAGGACGAGCGCGACACCGGCACAGCCCAGGACGCAGCCGAGCACCTTGGCCGCATTGAGCTTCTCGGTGCGAAACGCCAGGGCGGCAAAGAGGATGGCTAGGAAGTTGGCGCTGGCCTCGATGATGGAGCTCGACATAGCGCTTGCACGGGAGAGACCAAGGTAGAAAAAGAAGTACTGCCCGATCGTCTGGAAGAGTGACAAGACAAAGATGGGCTTGATATCGCGCGCTTGCGGAACGAGCGGACGGCGCTGGGCCACGCTCATGCCAACAATGACCAGCATGCCGGCAAGCGTGAAGCGCAGACCCGCGAAGAGCAGCTGCGAGGCACTATCGTGTGCGGGAATGCCAAAGAGCTCGTAACCGATCTTGATGCAGGGGAAAGCCGATCCCCAGAGCGCGCAGCAAACGAGACAGCCCAGGATGAGTCCGGGCAGGGTGGCGAGATGCGGCTTGCGGCTTTCCATGATGTCCTTCCTACATGCGCGAAGCAAAAAAGAACCCGCCACCGGAGGTGTCGGTGGCGGGTGTTGTTACCCGAGGGGATTGTACCCGATGGGAAAGGTTTAGGCGAAGTAGGCTACGCCGCTCTCAAAGATTGGCATGAACTTATCGCCGGGGACATACTCGGGAACGTTGCGGTACAGGTTGTCGCCGCGACGCTCGGCATGGCCCATCTTGCCCAGGACGCGGCCGTCGGGGCTCGTGATGCCCTCGATGGCGAGTGCGGAGCCGTTGGGGTTGACGGAAAGATCCATGCCGGGCTTGCCGTCCTCGCCCACGTACTGCGTGGCGACCTGGCCGTTGGCGATCAGCTGGGCGAGCACCTCGTCATTGGCGACAAAGCGGCCCTCGCCGTGGCTGATGGCGACGGTGTAGGGGTCGTCGAGGCTGCACTGCGACAGCCACGGGGACAGGTTGGACGAGATGCGGGTGCGCACCAGACGGCTCTGGTGGCGGCCGATGGTGTTGAACGTCAGCGTGGGCGCGTCGGGCGTGGCGTCGACGATATCGCCGTAGGGCACCAGGCCGAGCTTGACCAGAGCCTGGAAGCCGTTGCAGATGCCCAGCATCAGGCCGTCGCGGGCCTTGAGCAGGTCGCGAACTGCCTCGGTGACCTCGGGAGCGCGGAAGAACGCCGTGATGAACTTGGCGGAGCCGTCGGGCTCGTCGCCGCCCGAGAAGCCGCCGGGGATCATGACGATCTGGCTTGCACGGATGCGACGGGCAAGCTCGTGGGTGCTCTCGGCGACGGCCTCGGGCGTGAGGTTGTTGATCACGAAGGTGTCGGCCTCGGCACCGGCGGCGCGGAAGGCGCGGGCGCTGTCGTACTCGCAGTTGTTGCCGGGGAAGACGGGGATAATCACGCGCGGGCGGGCGATCTTGGCGCCGCCGTACACGTGGATATCCTTGGCGCGATAGTCGACGGTCTCGACCTCGGGCTGCTCGCCGGTGCTGCGGTAGGCAAAGACGCCCTCGATGCCGCTCTCCCAGGCCTCCTGGAGCTCGGAGAGCTCGATGACTTCGGAGCCGGTGTCGATGACATAGCCCTCGACGGTGGTGCCCAGGGGCTCGAAGACAACGCCGTCGGCGACCTCGGGCAGCTCGGCATCCTCGGCGAGCTCGACGATAAAGCTGCCGTAGAGCGGGGTGAAGAGGCTCTCTACGTCTACATCCTCGGCAAGCTCGATGCCGATCTGGTTACCGACGCACATCTTAAAGAGGCTCTCGGCGCCGCAGCCGTAGCCGGGCGTGGAGATGGCCAGGGCGTTGCCGGTAGCAGTGAGCGCCTCGACGGCGTCAAACGCGGCGAGCAGCTGCTGGGCATCGGGACGGTAATCCTCGCCATAGGTGGCGGGGGCGATGCGGACGACGCGGTGCGTCAGGCCCTTGAACTCGGGGGAGACGGCGCGGGCCGCCTTGCCCACGGCGACAGCGAAGCTGATCAGGGTCGGCGGAACGTTGAGCTCGCCGGCCTCGTCCTCAAAGGAGCCGCTCATGGAGTCCTTGCCGCCGATGGCGCCGGCACCCAGGTCGACCTGGGCCATAAGGGCACCCAGAACGGCTGCCATGGGCTTGCCCCAACGCTCGGCCTCGGTGCGCAGGCGCTCAAAGTATTCCTGGAAGGAGAGATAGGCGCGCTTGTGCTCAAAGCCGGCGGCAACGAGCTTGGCGATGGACTCAACCACGGACAGGTAGGCGCCCGCAAACTGGTCGGCCTCCATCAGATAGGGGTTGAAGCCCCATGCCATGGCGCTCGCCGTGGTGGTCTCGCCGTCCACGGGGAACTTGGCGACCATGGCCGAGCTTGGGGTGAGCTGCGTCTTGCCGCCAAAGGGCATGAGCACGGTCGCGGCACCGATGGTGGAGTCGAAGCGCTCGGAAAGGCCCTTGTTGGAAGCGACGTTGAGATCGGTGACAAGCGAGGTCATGCGCTCGGCGAGCGTGGTGCCGGCCCAGCTGGGCTGCCACACGCTGCGGGCACAGACGTGGGCGACCTGGTGCTTGGGTGCGCCGTTGGAGTTGAGGAACTCGCGGGAAAGATCGACGATGGCGACGCCGTTCCATGCCATGCGCATGCGCGGCTCGGCGGTAACCTCGGCGATAACGGTAGCCTCCAGGTTTTCCTCGGCGGCGTAGCCCATGAACTCCTCGACGTCACCGTCGGCGACGGCGCAGGCCATACGCTCCTGGGACTCGGAGATGGCGAGCTCGGTGCCGTCAAGACCGTCGTACTTCTTGGTCACGGTGTCCAGGTCCACGTACAGGCCGTCGGCAAGCTCGCCTACGGCGACCGAGACGCCGCCAGCGCCAAAGTCATTGCAGCGCTTGATCAGACGGCAGGCGTCGCCGCGGCGGAACAGGCGCTGCAGCTTGCGCTCGACCGGGGCGTTGCCCTTCTGGACCTCGGCACCCGAGGTCTCGATGGACTCGGTGTTCTGGGTCTTGGAAGAGCCGGTGGCGCCACCGATGCCATCACGGCCAGTGCGGCCGCCCAGCAGGATGATCTTGTCGGTGGGGGCGGGGCACTCGCGACGAACGTGGTTTGCCGGGGTAGCGCCCACGACGGCGCCGACCTCCATGCGCTTGGCCACGTAACCGGGGTGATAGAGTTCGTTGACCTGACCGGTGGCAAGGCCGATCTGGTTGCCGTAGCTGGAGTAGCCGGCGGCGGCAGTGGTCACGAGCCTGCGCTGCGGCAGCTTGCCCTCGAGCGTCTCGGAGACCGGGACGGTGGGGTCGCCGGCACCGGTGACACGCATAGCCTGGTACACGTAGCTGCGGCCCGAGAGCGGGTCGCGGATGGCGCCGCCCACGCAGGTGGCGGCACCGCCGAAGGGCTCGATCTCGGTCGGGTGGTTGTGGGTCTCGTTCTTAAAGAGGAACAGCCAGTCCTGGTCCTCGCCATCGACATCGACCTTCACCTTGACGGTGCAGGCGTTGATCTCCTCGGACTCATCGACATCGGTCATGACGCCGGTCTTCTTGAGATACTTGGCGCCGATGGTGCCCATATCCATGAGGCAGACGGGCTTAGCGTCGCGACCGAGCTCGTGGCGCATCTCCATGTAGCGGTCGAAGGCCTGCTGCACCACGGCGTCGTCGATCGTCACGTCATCCAGGACGGTACCGAAGGTGGTGTGGCGGCAGTGGTCGGACCAGTAGGTGTCGATCACGCGGATCTCGGTGATGGTGGGGTCGCGGTCCTCATCGCGGAAGTACTGCTGACAGAAAGCGATGTCCGCCTCGTCCATGGCAAGACCGCGATCGGCGATAAAGGCGGCAAGGCCGGCCTCGTCGAGCTCGCGGAAACCGTCGAGCACTTCGACAGGCTGCGGCTCGGGGGTCTCCATGTACAGCGTCTCGGGCAGGTCGAGCGAGGCGATGCGCGCCTCGACGGGGTTCACCACGTAGTGCTTGATGGCATCGATGGCGGCCTCGTCCAGAGCGCCCGAGATCATATAGACCTTGGCGGAGCGCACGGCGGGGCGCTCGCCCTGGCTGATGAGCTGCACGCACTCGCTGGCGGAGTCGGCGCGCTGGTCAAACTGGCCAGGCAGGAATTCGACGGCAAAGACGACGCCATTGCTTGCGGGGAGCTCGTCGTAGGTCACATCGACCTGGGGCTCGCTAAAGACGGTCGGCACGCAGGAGCGGAACAGCTCCTCATCGATGCCCTCGACGTCGTAGCGGTTGATGATCCTCAGGGCCTCGATGCCCTTGATGCCGAGAATCTCGGTCAGCTCGCCCTTGAGCTGCTGAGCCTCGACGTCGAACCCGGGTTTCTTCTCCACGTAGATACGAGAGACCATTGGTTCCTGCCTTCCTGATCGGTTGGGCGTACGGTGCGGTATGCGGCAGCGGTCGGTTTGCGGGGCAAGCCTCGCGGTCGCCTTGAGCCACATACTTTTAAAC
>CAUDCB010000169.1 GCA_958447915.1 uncultured Collinsella sp.
TCAATGCCGCCTCGTTTCAAGGCACCTTGCTCGCTCTGGCGGGTTTTCGCTGTCGTTGCCAAAACATCGGCGCTTCCGTTGTTGTAGTCATTGGGGACGTTCTTGAATGACTATTTGAATTGCTAATTTGTGCGGGTTGTGGTTTTGTGACCTGCTGAAATTAAAGATACTGTACAACTGTACGTTAATTCGTCTTCGTAGTATATTGCTGCCCGCAAAACTCAGCACCATTGTGCCGCGACACGCTAAAGTGCCTCCGTACAATGGTTGTTAATAGCATGATTCGGCTAAACGATAGGATGGATGGTCCAAGCGTGAGTCTCGGCAGCAAACTATCCGATGCAAAGGTTTCCTTTGCAATCTTTAAACGCGACATCAAGCGATTGATCGTGAACCCCGTCGCCCTGGTGGTTACCCTGGGCGTGTGCGTCATTCCCTCGCTGTATGCCTGGTACAACATCGTTGCCAACTGGGATCCGTACGGAAATACCCAAGGCATTAAAATCGCCATCGCCAACAACGATCAGGGCACCCAGAACGACCTAGTGGGCGAGCTCAACGCAGGCGATAAGGTGGTCGATCAGCTCAAGGAGAACGACCGGCTTGGCTGGACCTTCGTCGATTCGGCGGCAGATGCCAAAGAGGGCGTCGAAAGTGGCGAATACTATGCTGCCATCGTGATTCCCAAGAACTTCTCTGACAATCTCGTCTCGATGCTCGACGGCAATTATCATCAGCCGAAGCTCACCTATTACGTTAACGAGAAAAAGAGCGCCATTGCGCCCAAGGTCACCGATACCGGTGCCAACACCATCGAGGAGCAAATCAACTCGGAGTTTGTCTCCACGGTGGGCGAGACCGTTGCCGGCATTGCCAAGGATGCCGGAGTCGATCTAAAGGACAAGGCAACCCAGACGCAGGATTCGCTGGCCGGTTCGGTATCAGAGGCTTCCGACACGTTGGGCGAAGTTCGCGATTCGATTGGCGACATGAATGCCGCCATCGATAAGACGAGCAGCTCGATTGCTTCGGCCGATGCTGCGCTGGCGGGCCTGCAGGGACAGGCGCCTTCGCTAACGCAGGCAATCGCTCAGGGTAATGATCTGCTGGGCGAAGCTCGCACCACGGCTGGCAAGTCCATCACCTCGCTCTCCAAGGCACTTTCGGAGGGCAGCCTTGCGCTAACCAAGACGTCGGCTTCCGCGAATGCTGCCATCGGCAAGTTGACGGGCACGGTCACATCTACGACCACCCGCATCGACAACTCGCTCGAGTCTCTCCGGGCAACGATCGATCACAACACCGCAGTTATCGGCCACCTGCAGATTCTTGCCGGCGATACCTCGACGGGATCGGATCAGATCGACGCACTGATCGCCTCGACGATCGATACGCTCAAGAAGCAGAACGACCAGCTGCAGAGTATCAAGAACAGTCTGTCCGCGCAGTCGAGCGCCATGGCAAATGATGCCGCGACTGTCTCGGGTGCCAGCGACGCTATCAATAACGCAATTCAGACCGGGGCGACCAACCTTGGCCAGGCCCAGGCAGATCTGGGTCAAAACGCGCTGCCGAAGGCTTCGAGCGCGCTTGACTCCTTTGCCGCCGTTTCGGGCGATTTGACCGGCATTGTGTCGGGTATGACCCCCACGATAGCGAGCGCGCGCGGCACGCTGGCGCAGCTCGACGCCACGCTCAAGCAGGCAAAGACCACGCTGTCCCAAACCGACGCCTCCCTTGCCAAGGTTCAGGACAAGCTCGCGACCGCCGCCAATGACATTGCGGCGCTGCAGACCTCTGAGTCTATGGGAGAGTTAGCCGACCTCATGGACGTCGACGTCAATGACGTGGCAGATTTCATGGCATCTCCGGTTGAGCTGACGTCCAAGTCGATCTATCCGGTCAAGAGCTTTGGCTCGGGCATTGCCCCGTTCTATACCAACCTGGCGCTTTGGGTGGGCGGCTACGTGCTCATCGCTATCTACAAACTCGAGGTCGACCGCGAAGGCATCGGCAACTTTACGGCGCGTCAGGGCTACTTTGGCCGCTGGCTGCTGCTGGTGATCCTGGGCGCGTTCCAGGCCATTATCGTTACGGTGGGCGACCTGGTCATTGGCGTTCAGTGCGTCAATCCGCTGCTCTTTGTGCTGGGCGGCATCGCTATCTCGTTCACCTACGTCAACATCATCTATGCGCTGTCCACCACCTTTAAGCATATCGGTAAAGCCATTGGTGTCATCCTCGTCATTGTGCAGATCCCCGGCTCGTCGGGCATGTATCCCATCGAGATGATGCCAGGTTTCTTCCAATGGCTGCATCCGCTGCTGCCCTTCACCTATGGCATCAACCTGCTGCGCGAGACCGTCGGTGGCATGTATTCGTTCAACTATCTGTTCAACCTGTGCATCCTGGGCGTGTTCCTTATCATCGCGCTCTTTATCGGTCTGCAGCTGCGCCCGTTGCTGCTCAACCTCAACTTGCTCTTTGATAAGCAGCTTTCCACGACGGGCCTTATGATCTGCGAGTCCAACGACCTGCCGCGCCAGCGCTATTCGCTGCGCACGGCCATGCGCGTCATGCTCGATTCGGATTCGTACCGTCGCGAGCTGCTCGATCATGCCGTGGCGTTTGAGCATCGCTACCCGTACTACATCAAGGGCGGTTTTGCCGCCGTGGTGGGCGTCCAGGTCCTGCTCTTTGTACTGTCGACGGTGCTCGATATCGACAATAACGGCAAGATCATCCTACTCGTTATCTGGATCATTTCGGTTATCGCCATCTGTGGCTGGCTCATCAATATCGAGTACATCCGTGCAAGCCTCAACACCCAGATGCGTATCTCGGCGCTTTCGGACGAGGACCTGCGCCGCGAGATGCGCGTGCACACGGCTGCCATCCCTGCCGCCCGTCGCATGTTTGGTCTCAATGCCAGCGAGCGGGGCACCAAGGACAGCGAACAGCCCACGAGCCGTCTGCCGCATATCGGTGCGCATCGTAAGGCTCAAGATGCCGACGGCGTTGACAACGTAAACGGAAACGACGGGGATACCACCCCGCTCGGCAAGCACTCCAAAGGAGGTGAGGCATAAATGAAGAACATCCTGCACCTGTTTAAGCGCGATGTCCAAAACGTGTCTCGCTCCGTGATCGGCATGGTCGTCGTGATGGGTCTCATTATCGTGCCGTGTCTGTACGCGTGGTTTAACATCGCCGGCAGCTGGGATCCGTACGGCAACACCGGCAATCTTAAGATCGCCGTGGTCAACACCGACGAGGGCTACGAGAGCGATCTGATTCCCGTCGAGGTCAACGTGGGCGAAAACGTAACCGCCACCCTGCGCGGCAATGAGAACTTCGACTGGGTCGTCCTCAACGATCGCGATAAGGCGATTGAGGGCGTTAAGTCGGGCGCGTACTACGCTGCCGTCGTTATCCCTAAAACGTTTAGCGCCGACATGATGACGCTTTTCTCGACCGAGGTGAAGCACGCCGATATCGAGTTCTACGAAAACCAGAAGGCTAACGCCATCGCCCAGATCGTGACCGAAAAGGGTTCGAGCGCCGTCCAGAGCCAGGTGAATGAGACCTTTACCAAGACCATCACGACCATCGGCCTTAAGACCGTGTCCAGCCTGCTCGATTACATGAGCACCGATCAGGTCAGCAACTTTATCGCCAATCTTTCCTCTACGCTGGGCGATTCGGTCGAGGACCTGCAGGATGTTCAGGCGAGTGCGACGTCGCTCGCGGGCATTTTGAGCTCTACGTCCGATTCACTGACATCGGCGGGCGGCATGCTCAAGCAGACGGGCACTGTTGATGAGTCGACGAAGCAGCTGATGGAGCACGCAAAGAACGGTGTGAGCGATTCCGAGGAAGCGCTCAAGGCAGCCAACGACGCCATCAACACCGCGATCGACGGAAGCGCGGGCTCATTCGACAACGTGTCTACCGAGCTTGCGAAGGCGTTTGACGCCGCGAACCAGCATGTCGACGTTACGGTGACCCAGTTCAACAAAGCCGCGTCGGCACTCGAATCGCGTGCCAACGATATCGATGACGTGGCTAACCAGCTTCGCAGTTTTGCCGAGCAGGTGAGTGACGAAAAGCTCCGGGACAGCCTCAAGTCTGTGGCTACATCGCTGGGCAGGATCGCGACGGAGTATCGTAACAATGCCAACGACCTGAGGGCAACCGCAAAGTCCCTTTCCGACAGCATGGCAGAGGTCAACAGCACGCGTGCCGAGGTCGACCGGGCCATCGCCGATGCCAAGGCGGGCATCTCGGGCGCTAAGTCTGACTACGATTCCACGTTCTCGGTCAAGGCCAAGGAGCTCAAGAAAACTATTTCGGGCGTGTTGGATTCACTCGACGGCATCTCGGGCGACCTGGATAGCGCTGTTGCCGGCCTGACCGACGCATCCGGTTCG
>CAUDCB010000170.1 GCA_958447915.1 uncultured Collinsella sp.
GCTCATCGCCTGCGGCATCTCCGCCGACATGGTGCGCCTGTCGTGCGGCCTTGAGGACACGGCCGATCTGATTGCCGACCTTGAGCAGGCGCTCGAGCAGTGCTAGGCTAGCGTGCGTGCGAGGCGTGGGACGGCTTTTCGGCTGACGACGTCCTCATAGTTCCGATTCCGTAGGCGGGACCCCGATCGTGTCCGTTTGTAGGCGATTGGGGTCCCGTTTTTGCGTTGCACGATAGAAAGGATATACATGGAGAAAACTGCCGAGCAGCTGCGCCGCGAACACATTGCCCTAGAGGGCGACACCCACGGTAAGAATAAATGGGCGATTCTGTTCACCGTGCTCGTCATGACCTTTATGGCGTGTCTGGATGCGAGCATCGTGACGGTGGCGCTCCCAGTGATGCAAAAGGAGCTGGGGGTGGGTCTCGACCGCATTCAGCTCGTGAGCTCGGTGTATCTGCTCGCGACGTGCGTCGCCATGCTGCCGTTTGGCCGCTTGGGCGATGTGCGCGGCAAGGTGAATGTGTTCCAGCTTGGTGTAATCGTCTTTACGGGTGGCTCGTTGCTTTGCGGGCTTTCGGCTTCGCTTGAGGTGCTTATCTTGGCGCGTTTCGTGCAGGGCATTGGCTGTGCCGCCGCGATGGCCAACAATATGGGCATCATCACCGAGTCGTTTCCGGCGCGTGAGCGCGGCCGTGCCATGGGCATTCTGGCGACCTTTGTGGCTCTTGGCATGATGTGCGGCCCCGTGCTCGGCGGCGTGCTGGTGGCGAGCTTTCCCTGGGAGAGCATCTTCCTTATCAATCTGCCCATTGGCGTCATCTCGTTTATCGTGGGGCTTTACACACTGCCGCATGTGAAGCCGGAGGCTGGCGAACGCCCTATGCCGTTGACAGAGGCGGCGCGTCGCTGCTTTGCGAGCTCGGTTTTCACGATTAACCTGGCTTGCATGCTTATCGTGTTCGTGGGTATCGGTGCCTCCGAGTTTGTGCTGCCGTTCTACTTTCAGGACGCCCACGGCTTTAGCTCCGATATCTCCGGCCTGTTGTTTTTGGCGATGCCGGTCGTGAATGCCTTTGTGGGCCCGCTTTCGGGCTCGGTGTCCGACCGTGTTGGTTGTGAAGCGCCCACGGCCGTTGGCCTGGGCGTGTACGTGTGCGGCCTCTTTGCGGTGAGCACGCTTGACGAGCACTCTTCCATCTTGATGATCGTGTGCTGCGTTGCGTTTATGTCGTGCGGCACGTCGATCTTCCAGAGTCCCAATAATTCGCTGTATATGGGTTCGGCTCCGCGTGAGGCGCTTGGCTTTGCGGGCAGCTTGAGCAGCTTGGCGCGCTATGCGGGCATAGCGCTGGGTATTACGGCGGCGTCGCGCATCCTGTATGGACAGACGAGCGCGGCGATGGGCAAGACGGTCACGAGCTATGTGGCGGGTCGTCCGGACGTGTTCCTCTTTGGCTTCCGTTTGGTATTCTACGTGCTGATGGCCGTTGCTACCGTGGGCTTTGCGCTCACATTGGTACGTTTGGTGAGGACGCGCACCCGGCATTAGCGTGTTGGGAGGCTGTCTGCCACGAATCGGGCCTGTCTACTGGTCTTGCAGCTTTATGGTGCGATACGGCTTGTGGGGCGGTCGGGGGTCGGTCCGTGGTAGACTATCGAACAACGTTTATTAATCGCGCGGTATCGTTGCCGCGAGAAGGGGTTGCGCCATGCAGGAGCTTGAGGATCGTATTCGCCATGACGGCATCGTAAAGGCCGGTAACGTCCTTAAGGTTGATGCCTTCCTCAACCACCAATGCGACGTTGAGCTGTTCGACCACATGGGCGCCGAGTGGGCCCGTCTGTTCGAGGGTGTCGAGATCAACAAGATCCTGACGATCGAGGCTTCGGGCATTGGCATGGCTTGCATTGCAGCCCAGCATTTTGGCGGCGTGCCGGTGGTCTTTGCCAAGAAGGCCCAGTCCATCAACCTTGACGGCGAGCAGTATGCCACGACCATCTACTCCTTTACCAAGCAGAAGGAGTACCCGGTCATCGTCGGCAAGCGCTTCCTGTCCGAGGGCGACAAGGTCCTGATCATCGACGACTTTTTGGCCAACGGCTGCGCGCTCGAGGGCCTTATCAAGATCTGCGAGGCTGCGGGTGCCGAGGTGTCCGGTATTGGCATTGCGGTGGAGAAGGGCTTCCAGGGCGGTGGCGATAAGCTCCGCGAGCGCGGCTTCCGCGTTGAGAGCCTAGCCCGCATCGCCGATATGGACTGCGATACCGGCGAGATCACCTTCGCCTAAGCGCGCAACACAAGCGATTGGTATGCGATGTGACAAAGGGACTTTCCCTTTGTCACATTTTTTATGAGGGGAGGTGTTGATATGGATGAGAACAAGATGGGATGGCGCGAGTATGCGCGCTATGCCGAGATGTCGGTCGAGGAGTTGGCGCGCGATTGCGAGGTGCAGGTGTTTCGCGCGACAGGTCCGGGCGGACAGGGCGTGAACACGACGGACTCGGCGGTACGCATGAAACATATCCCTTCGGGGATTACCGTGACAGCGCGCGAGAGCCGCAGTCAGTTCCAAAACCGTAGCAGCTGCCTGCGTAAGCTGCGCGCTGAGCTTGAGCGTCGCGGGCGTCCACCGCGCCGACGCGTAAAGACCAAGGTGCCTCAGCGCTCACGCCAGCGCAGGCTCAATGACAAGCACTTCAACGCCATTAAAAAGGCCAACCGTCGCAAACCGGGCAGCGACGAATAGCCTCCTCATAAGTTGCGGTGAAATAGGGACTGTTTTGTGGCTTTTGCTGCATAAACAGTCCCTATTTCACCGCAACTTAGGTTGGGTTAGCGGGCCGGGTGCCAGACCTCGAGGACGGCGGGAAGGACGTCGACCTCGATGCGCGAGGCGACGATGGGCTCGCCGTCGGCCTGGATGGGGTAGTCGGGCTCCTCAAAGGTGAGCTCAACATGGCGGCAGCGGCGCATGCGAACCGGCGGCAACTTGGTATGGTGGCCGTCCTTGGCCGAAAGGAACATGGGCAAGGCGACCGCGCGAGGGACAGGGCCGCATGCGTAGCAGACGTCGAGCATGCCGTCGCAGGGGTCGGCATCGGGGCAGATGCGATAGCCCGAGCCATACGTGGGGCCCAGCTGAATCGCCATGATGATCGCCCTCACGCGCTCGGCTGGTGCGCCATCAAAACTGATGGTCATGGGGTAGTTGCGGTAGCGCAGGCCAAACTGCTCAAGTCCCGATAGGGTGTAGAGTGGAGCGCCAGTGAGGCCCGTCTTTTTGCGCAGCTCGGTGGTGCCAAGGCCGATGGCGGCATCGATGCCGACCGAAAGCGTCTGGTCGTAGTACTCAACGATCGCCTCGCCGTTGCCGCTCGCAGGGCTCCACGAGCGAATGCGCCCGATGTCCTGACGCTGCAGCTCGCAGGTGAGCAGCGCGCCAAAGTCCTTGCCGGAGAAATCGTCGATGCCGAGCGTCTGGGCAAAATCGTTGCCGGAGCCCACGGGCAGGACGGCAAGGGCGGGCCGGACCGCCTCTTCTTGCGCCATCAAGCCGTTGACGACCTCGTGGATCACGCCGTCGCCGCCGAGTGCGATAACCGTGCGGTATCCTTGGGCCCGTGTGGCAAGTTCCTTGGCGTGTCCCATGCGCTCGGTCAGCACCAGGTCAAACTGGGATGCGCGCGCGGTCATGTCCAAAAAGCGCTGCAGGCGCTCAGCGACCTCGCGCGCCGCACCCGATTGGGCGGCGGGGTTGGCGATGATGAGCGTGCGACCAAAATCAGTTGCGTGCATGGGGCGACTCCCGGCGTATGACGTGACGGTGCGGTCGCGCTCAGGTCGAATTGCCCCCGATTGTGGCTGCACGGCGAATATTTACGTCTACTCTATCAGGTCGTTGTGGCGCTCGATAGCATCCGCTACCGTACCGCCCTCATCCACAATAAGCGAACGACGCTTGGGTGAGATGATGCGCTGGGCGGGGTACACGCCGCGGTGGCCGCCGACGAGATAGCTGATAAAGGCCACGATGACAAAGAACCCGGCGGCCGTGCCGTGGAACAGATCGATGGCCATCATGCAGGTGGTGATGGGCACGTTGAGGCCGGCGCAGAACACGCCGAGCATACCCAGCGCTGCCAGAAAGCTGGGGTCGATTCCGACGAGGCAACCGATCCAGCCGCCGAGCGCCGCACCGATGCCAAATAGGGGCGTGACCTCGCCGCCTTGGAAGCCCGCGCCCAGGGTAAGCGCTGTGACGACCAACTTGATGGCTGCGTCCGCCAGGGTGGTGTTGCCGGCAAATCCGGCGCCGGAAAGCCACGTGGAAAGGCCGGCGTAGTCCCAGGCGTCGAGGAGGGCATAGGCGGCCAAAACCACGAGTGCGCCTATAAGTGCGCGAACGAGGTAATTGGTGATAAAG
>CAUDCB010000171.1 GCA_958447915.1 uncultured Collinsella sp.
GCTCCTTACTCGAGGATGTCGGCGAGGGCACTCTTGATACGTTCGGACACCGACTTCTTACCGGATGCGACGTCATCGCCCATCTCGTCGGCGAAGGCGCGAAGCAGCTCGCGCTGCTTGTTGGAGAGATTGGTGGGGACGACCACGCGCAGCTGCACGACCAGACGACCGCGCGAACCGCCACCGCCGATACGCGGCATGCCGTAATTGTTGACGCTCACGGTGTCACCGTACTGTGTGCCGGCGGGGACGGCCAGCTTGACAACCTCGTCAGGCATAATGCCCTCGACCTCAATCTCGCAACCGAGCGCGGCCTGCGCAATCGAGACATCGCTCACCAGATACAGGTCATCGCCATTACGCTTAAAACGCTCGTGGTCAGCGACACGCACGTTGACGATCAGGTCGCCCGACGGCTCACCGCGAAGGCCGGCCTCGCCAAAGCCGCTCACGCGCAGCTGGCGACCGGTCGAAACACCGGCGGGAATATCGATGTCAATCTTTTCGTGAGAAGGCGTGAGGCCCTGGCCATCACAGGTCTCGCAGGGATGATCGATGACCGTGCCTTCGCCGTGGCAGTCGGGACAGGGCGAAGAGGACTGAACCTGGCCCAGGAAAGAACGCTGGACCGTCGTCACATAGCCTGTGCCGTGACAGCGGCTGCACTGCTTCTCGGTCGCGCCCTCGGCCTTGCCGGTGCCGTTGCAGTCGTCGCAGGGAGCAAGGCGATCGTAGCTGATCGTCTTTTTGCAGCCAAGCGCCGCCTCCTCGAGCGTCACCGAAAGGGAAATGGCCATATCGCGGCCGCGACGACGCTCGCGGCGATTTCGGGCGCCACCGCCGGCACCGCCGCCAAAGAACGACGAGAAGAGGTCGTCCATACCCATGCCGCCAAAGATATCGTTGATATCGACATAGCCAGAACCACCGGGGCCGTCCGCGGTACCGTAACGGTCGTAGTTAGCACGCTTCTGCTCGTCGGAAAGAACGGAATAGGCCTCGTTGAGCTCTTTGAACTTGGCCTCGGCCTCGGGGTCGTCCGAAACATCCGGGTGTACCGTACGGGCTTTCTTTAGAAACGCGCGCTTGATCGTCCGCGCGTCGGCATTCTTGTCAACGCCAAGTACCTCGTAGTAATCCCTATTTTCCGACACGACCGAATCCTTCCAACTTTCATTATTGTCACAGTGCGTCCTATACCCAAGCTGGGCCGGGCGCAAACAGAGGGTTTGATGTTATTGAATTCCGTACGGCGAAAGCACGGCCCGCTGCGAGCAGCTCGCGAACCAAACCGACACGAGCGCGAACATAAAACCGTTGGCAAATCCATTGGCAAACTGCATCGCGCCGCGCTTCCACCACAGCAGACTGCGATGAAGCACGCCGTCCGACAGCACCATGAACAAGCCCATGGCAAACGGAATGAAGCACATCATGGCAAAGGCGGAAAACACGCCCGAGATGGCCGACAGTACCAAAAACGGCGCGATGATGCCCATGAGGTAGAAGCCGGTGCGAGCCTTACCCTCCAGGCGCTCGGCCTCAACGTGCGCACGACCGACCAGGTCACCGCCCGAAGCGCCGTTCGTGCCGGCGTGGCCCATGTTGGGAATGCGCACCTCGTCGCCATCATGCGTGCCGGCGGGAAACTCAATCGTCTGCTCGGAGGTTACGCGGGTACGGCCGCTGCCACCGCAATCGGGGCACGGATCGGCAACGACCTTGCCGGAACCGCCACACTCAGGACAAACCGTCTGGAACGTGCCCGCACCAAACAGGAAGGACAGGTCGACATCGATATGGCCGCGACCACCGCAGCTCGGACAGGTGTGGGCATGCTCTGACGAAACGGAGCCCGATCCGCCACAATGCCCGCAGGTGTCAAAGCGGGTGTAGCGAACGGTCTTGCGGGCACCGCTCTTGGCCTCCTTGGCGTCGAGCTTGATATCGACGACCACGTTGGCGCCACTCTCGGGGTTGTAGGCCGCCTGGCCGCGACGGGGCTGGCCCCAGGCGCCCCCGAAGGGGAAACCGCCGTCAAAGGGATTGCCGTAACCGGCGCTGCCGGCATAGCCGCCGCCATAGGGCGAAGCCGTCGGTGCACCGGCAAAGGGATTGCCCGACCGCATGGCGTCGTAACGCGCACGCTTCTGCTCGTCCGAGAGCACGGCGTAGGCCTCGGAAACCTCTTTAAACTTCTCCTCGGCATCCGGCTCTTTATTGACGTCCGGATGGAGCTTGCGGGCCTTTTGCTGGAAAGCCTTTTGGATATCACGCGAGGTGGCGTCCTTGGAGACGCCCAAAATCTCGTAGTAATCTTTTTCGTTCATCGTCGCCATGCGCGGCAACCTCCTGCTCACAGCAGCGTATATATTGCGGTAATTCTACCCGAGCGGCCTAAGCTAGACCCCAAAACAGCTCGAACAGCACATTTCCATCGAGCCAACCTAGGTGGGTCGGCGCCAGGCGGGCACAGGTGCGGCCAGCGATGACATCGACAGAGACGATAGGCCCCGCATGGGTATCACCGTGCTCGGGCACCCAAGTGGCAAGCCCAAGCTCAAGAGCGCGGTCACAAGCCGCCGTCAGTTCATCGGCAGGGATGACACGAGCCGCGCGAACCAACAGGTCGGACGTGACACCGCGCGTCATGCGACAAGCGAGCATCAGATCCTCGGCTGCCGCCTCGCGATGCGTCAGGTACTCGGCCTCAAACGCCGTCGCGTCATCGTTGCGTTGCACCAGACGAACGCGGTGAAAGTCACCACGGGGGGCCACACCGGGAAACAGTGCAGCCAAGCGATCGAAATCCTCGGCATCGAGCATACCCGCGGCAGAACGACCCAAACCCAGATAGCCCCGACCAGTCCAGTAAGCGATATTATGAGCGCACTCATGGCCGTCGAGCGCGTAGCTTGCCACCTCATACGGATGGTAGCCCGCCGAACTCAACCGCTCGCGCGCGACGTCCATGCATGCGGCCTGGAAATCCTCATCGGGCTCAAGCGACTCGTCACGGCACGCCATACGGTACAGCGGCGTGCCCTCCTCGAGCGTGAGCGGATAGACCGACACATGGTGCGGGGCCGCCGCAAGCACGCCATTAAGCGTGTGCCGCCAGCTCGCCATAGTCTGTCCGGGAAGCCCACACATAAGGTCGCACGACACATCGAGCCCAACATCCTTCACCGTCGCGATAGCCTCAAGCGCCCGTTCGGCATCATGGATGCGGCCAATGACAGCCAACTCGGTATTGTCGAGGGTCTGCACGCCCAAAGAGATGCGCGTGACGCCCGCCTCGGCAAGCGCGGTGGCGAGCTCAGCGGTCAGCGACTCAGGATTGGCTTCGCAAGTAAACTCAACGGGCTCGCACCACATGGAGATACGACGGGCAAGCTTCACCAGGCGCTCCCCTGCCAGCGACGGCGTGCCGCCGCCAACGTAGACCGTGCGGATCTGCCTGAGTGCCCCAGCGTTGCCAAAGGCATAGAGCCGAGCATACAGGTGCTCAAAATAGACATCGAGCGCTGCGTCCAGGTCGCACGGGGCAAAGCTTTGCGAGTCAAAGTCGCAATAACGGCATTTTTGAGCGCAAAACGGCACGTGCACATACAGCGCGGTAACGGCCACCCTTAAGCCTCCAGCGGATGAGCGGGCACCGACTCACCGGCGGCAAGCGCGGCCTCGCAGGCCACCACGTCGCGCTCGATATCATCGACCAGCGCCATAAACTCCTCGTACGTGGAGCAGCGCACCACCTGAGCGCGCCAGGCGGCGGCGTGGGGCATGCCCTTTAAGTACCAGCTTGCATACGTGCGGGCGCGCGACATAAGCGGCAGAAGCTCGTGCGTCAACGTCAGGTGCTCACGCAGGGCCTCCAGGCGCTCGACCGAGGAGCGAGAAGGAACCGGCGTGCCATCGAGTGCAAGGGCTCGGGCATCGCCGAACACCCACGGATTGCCGTAGATGCCGCGCGCGATAAACACCGCGCTGGCACCCGAGCCGCTCAGATGCTCGGCAGCGTCCTCGGCCGAGAACACATCGCCCGAACCAATCACGGGAATCTCGACAGCGTCGGCAACCTCATCGACGACGGACCAATCGGCCTGGCCCGTATAGAGCTGCGTGGCACAACGACCGTGCACGGCAACTGCAGAGGCGCCCGCCCCTTCGAGCATCTGGGCAAACGTTGCGGCGTTGCGATCCTCGGCATAAAAACCCTTGCGGATCTTCACGGTCACGGGAACATGCGCCGCGCCCACTGCTGCCTCGACGATTCTTTCGGCCAGGTCGGGCGTGCGCATAAGCGCCGAGCCCTCGCCCTTGGTAACAACCTTGCGAGCCGGACAGGCCCGGATGATAGCAATCAGTGTGAGACGATCGCCCACGCGTTC